>CAJUCB010000045.1 GCA_910584805.1 uncultured Oscillospiraceae bacterium | reverse complement strand
CGGCGCCGTCTACGGAGATCAAAAGCGTAACCCCCACAAGCACAGAAACGGCCCCGGATGGCGAGACCAAGACCCAAGGGGCCGTAAACCTCTCCGTCAACGATGGCGGTGACGTAACAAGTGACGGCTCCGTAACGCTTACCACCATCCCGGACAGCAACGCACCCAAGGCTGCCGCCCCCACCAGTGAGGACGCCAACAACGCTACCGATGCCATCATCGACGAGGACACCACCACAACAACCGACAGTGACACCACCATTGGCGGCATTGAAGATATTGAAGGTGAAGATATCGAGAACACCACCGAAAACCCAGACGGCTCCACTACGACCGATATCAAAGGTGAGGTGACGGCGCCGCCTAGCACACCCTCCGATACGGACACGAACGATGTCAAAGAGGATGTCAGCAATATTGTTGACAAGAACAAAAATGAGAACGGCTCCTACGGCTGGGATGTAATCGAGACTGAAATCAAAAATAAGTATGATGATGCCAAAGTCGAAAGCAGCGAGGGAACCCACACAATCACCTTCACGCAACAATCTGAATCGACTGATGCCAAACTCACGGACAGTGAGTTGAGCATAATCTTGGGCGGTGTCTCTCTAACCAAAACGGGAGAGAACACCTACACCTATACCGACAAGGATGGAAAGACCGTCACCGTTACAGTGACAGATGACAGCAGCACCGAAACCACCACCACCAAGTGGACGGTGACGGTGACGGAAATCGACGCAGGTACGAACGAAGAGGATGTCACTATTGATGAGCCCGTTTGGGATATTACGGATAACGAGGATTTGGAAACAGACCTGTCTGTCAAGGATATTCTGGAAAATCTTGACATGAATAAGGCTGAGCTTCAGTGGGACGAAAACGGGAATGGAACTCTTACAGTCCAGAATGGCCCCGACACTTATACAATAACATGCACAGAAAAAACTGAAGCAGGAGCAATCGATCTCAGCGCAAGCCTCGAAACCATCTATAATCTATTTTTTGCAGGCAAAGCTGGCTTTACGTTTACCGACGGCAAGATATTCAAAAACGGCTATGAGGTAACCCTCAAAAACGAAAACGGCAGCTTCACCGCAACCTATTACGACATCACCATCACTAAGACCACGGCAGGTGAATCAACGGATAACCGGGATACTGTTGCGCAGGCTGTCAAGACCGAGGCCGCAAAGAAAGCCGTTGTTGAGGCCTTGAATAAAGCGCTGGGGAAAACCGAAGGAGACGAAGGGTTCCTCACCTATGAAAGCCTCGTAGACCGAATCAAGATTGATCTCAAGAACAACACATGGTCCGTGGAGAACATGAACTACAAGGGCACCTTGTCTGGCGTAAAGGCTACCGTTACCGTTGATGACAAAAAAGTTGATATTGACGACTCAGATATCCCCCTAGCCGATGGCAGCGCCATTAACGGCAGTGCTGACGCTACCGTAACTGTGGAGGAAGAAATTAAGGGAACTCTGCATAACTCCAACACTGATGTACCCGGGATCACAGCCGATGATGTAAATAATGCTAAAGAGGGCGCACATTTTGGCTCAACTGGTGAAACCATAGACAGCGTTGTCCGGACTGATAATAAAGTAACGATCCAAACCACTATCACGACAGATGGCGTCACCACCGTAAAGACTTATATTTTTACTTTCACAACTAAAACAGAACTTGACCCTAAAGATAGCGGGAAGAAATGGGATAGTGGAGAGTTGCCCTGGGATGAAAACGAAAAAGCATGGATTTTTGATCTCAACGGGGCAGGAGCTTTTGTCGTAAAGCAAGCAAAGTACGCCATTATTTGCTATGACTCCAGCGTTTATGAGAAGGATAAACTTCTTGACATATTCAGTCCCCTGGATGGCAACGGAATTTTCAAAAATTGTGACATAAGATATGTTTCGATTAGTGATATCCAGTCCGACTCTTGCCTTGGTGACCTTATTGATGTAGATACCTCAAACATGGACGCCACAATAGAAATATTGGATGGCAAGGTTTATATCTATGGCAAAGGAGGGAAAGAGGACGGCTTAAGCCACTTCCTCCGGGGCCCTGGTTCCATTACGACTATTGAGTTTGATAAAAGCTATGGCGGGAACAGCTCTAGCCAATACAAAGGCGAAGGTGCAGGTAGTGGCAATGTCGAAGTGAACGTTGGTGAATCTGTTGAAGCTGGTAAAGGCTCCGCCTCCGGCGTGCAGTACGGCGGCAAACTGGACTACAGCTACACAACCACACAGCCGGGCATTGAAATCACCGTCTCAGGCGAAACTGAGAAGCACCGTGACATCAACGTGAGCCTGAACAGCACCCCCGCTGGTAGATATCCCCGAAGAGGAACCGCCTCTAGTAGACATCCCCGAGGAGGAACCCCCGCTGGTGGATATCCCAGAGGAACAGCCCCCTCTGGTAGATATCCCCAACACCCAGCCGCCCAAGGTGACAATCCCCGCGGAGAAAGTCCCCCTGGTGAAAGCCCCCGACCCCTCTACCATTGAAATCCTGGAAGAGGAAGTCCCCCTGGCGGACGTGCCCAACACCGGCGACACCCCCATGGGCCTATTGGCTGCCGCTGCGGCCTGCCTGAGCACCCTGGGCTTGGGCATTTTGAAAAAACGCGAAGACTAAACCTCCCCAACAACCCAAGCGCCGGGGCCCCCTTCGGGCCCCGGCCTTTCTCTATTCAAAAAATTTCCAAGGAAGCGCTGTGTAAGATTGGCGCTTCTTTTTTTGCGAAAAACGGCCATGCTAGACCTGCGCGTTTTGCCGCGCAAATTGACAGAGAAAAACCAAAACGGGGGTGATCTCTTGCAACACACCAAAGAGTGCCAGGGACCGGCCGCCCTGGCCCAGGGCTTTCGCTGCCTGCTTGTGTGGGCGGTCGCCTTGATGACGGCCCTCTCCCTCTCCCCCAGCGCCAAAGCCGCCGGGGAAACCCAATATGTGATCCCGCTGGGCCAGGCAGTGGGAATCAAGCTCTTCTCCCAAGGGGTGCTGGTGGTGGGGCTGTCCGACGTCACCACCCAGGGGGGCTTGGCCTCCCCGGCTAAGGCCTGCGGCCTCCAAGAAGGGGACGTAATCACGCACATCGACGGCGCACAGGTGAGCTCCATTGAGGACGTCCAGGCCATCTTGCAGGACGCCCAGGGCAAGGAACTGGAACTGCAAGTCCTCCGGGACGAAGCGCCCCAGGAAGTGACTACCACCGCCGTCCAGTGCAGCACCGACGGGGCCTATAAGCTGGGCGCCTGGATTCGGGACTCCATGGCCGGCATCGGGACCCTCACCTTTGTGGACCCCAACAGCGGCCTCTTCGGCACCCTGGGCCACGGCATCAACGACGTGGACACCGCCGTGCTCATGAAGCTGCAAACCGGGGCCATCACGCCTGCCAGTGTGGCCAGCGTGGTGAAGGGTATGGACGGCAAGCCCGGGGAACTGCGGGGGAGCTTCTCCACCCAGGAGGACCTGGGGACCCTCTTTGCCAACACGGAACAGGGGGTATTCGGCCACCTGAAAAACCCCGCCGGGTTCTCCGGGGAGGCCCTGCCGGTGGCTGAGCCCGCAGCCGTCCACACGGGAGAGGCCACCATCCTTGCCAATATTGTTGGCGACACGGTGGAGGAATATTCCGTGGAGATTTTGAAAGTCTACGACAGCGCCACAGACACCCGTGACCTGATGCTCCAAGTCACCGACCCCAGGCTGTTGGAAAAGACCGGCGGCATCGTCCAGGGCATGAGCGGTTCGCCCATCCTCCAGGACGGCAAGCTGGTGGGGGCCGTGACCCACGTGCTCATCGACCACGCCGACCGGGGCTATGGCATCTTCGCCCAGCACATGCTGGACGCCGCCCAGAAGGCGGAAGCCTAAGCCCAACTGCCGCCGCCCCAGCTCGGACGGCGGCAGTACATAGAAAAGCCCTTGCAATCCCTCCCGCCCCTGGATATAATCCAACTATGGACTGGAAGGAGAGAACCCAGATGAAACAGATTTTTTTGGTGGAGGACGACCGGGAGATCGCCAAAAACCTCACCCGCTTATTGGAAACCGAGGGCTTTTCCGTCCGCCACGCCCCCACCCAGGCAGAGGCCGTCCAGCTGCTGGGCCAGGAGACGTTCGACCTGGCCCTGGTGGACATCTCCCTCCCCGACGGCAACGGCTTCACCGTCTGCACCCAAATCAAACAGGCCCAAAACATCCCCGTCCTCTTCCTCACCGCCTCTGGGGACGAGGCCAGCGTGGTGACAGGGCTGAACATGGGGGCGGACGACTACATTACAAAGCCCTTCCGCCCCAGGGAGCTCCTGGCCCGGATCGGCGCGGCCCTGCGGAAAGCGGGACAGGTCCCCGCCGTCTTTACCATCCAAAACCTGACTGTGGATATGGTCAACGGCCTGGTGAAAAAAGAAGGGCGGGAGCTGTTCCTCTCCCCCCTGGAATACCGCCTGCTCCTGCTGTTCATCAACAACCCCAAAACCATCCTCACCCGCGACCGGCTGCTGGACGAGCTCTGGGATGCGGCAGGGGAATTCGTGAATGACAACACCCTCACCGTCTACATCAAGCGCCTGCGGGAGAAGATCGAGGACGACCCGGCCTCCCCCCAGATCATCCGCACCGTCCGGGGCACCGGCTACCGCCTGGGAGAACGCCATGCTGCGCAATAGAGAACTGCGGCAGCTGGCCCTGCTCTCTGCCGCCCTGGCCCTGGTGGCCGGGAGTCTGGGCTTCGCCCTCCAACCGGCGGCGGGGCTGCTGGCCCTGGGCACCGCCGCCGCCTTTGCCGGGCTCTTCTGGGCCTACACCGCCGCCCGCTACCGGCGCATTGCCGAAATCTCCCTGGAAATCGACCGGGTGCTCCACGGGGCAGAGGACCTGGTCATCGGCAGCAGCGAGGAAGGAGAGCTTTCCATTTTGGAACACGAGGTCAACAAAATGACCCTGCGCATCCGGGAGCAAAACGACGCCCTCCGCCGGGAAAAGGCCCACCTGGCCGACTCCCTGGCGGATATCGCCCACCAGCTTCGCACGCCCCTCACCTCCGCCAACCTGATCCTCTCCCTATTGAAAAACGATCCCAGTGAGGCAGAGCGCCGGGCCCTGCTCCGGGATGCCCAGGGGGCCTTTGCCCAAATGGACTGGCTGTTGAACGCCCTATTAAAGCTCTCCCGCCTGGACGCGGGAATCGTGACGTTTCAGAAAGCGCCGGTGGAGGTGGCGGCACTGGTCCAAACCGCCCTGCGCCCCTTCCTCATCCCCCTGGAGCTCCACGACATCCGCCTGACCCTGGACCTGCCCCAAGGGGTACACATCCTGGGGGACCAGGCGTGGCTGGCGGAGGCCTTGGGGAATGTGTTGAAAAACTGCGTGGAAAAGGCCGGGGAGCATGGGGCCCTCCACATCGCCTGTGAGGACACCTTACTGTATACCGCCATCACCCTCCACGACAGCGGAGAAGGCATCGCCCCGGAGGATCTCCCCTTCCTCTTTGAACGCTTCTACCGGGGCAAGGACGCCGGGGCCACCGGCTACGGCATCGGCCTGGCCCTGAGCAAAACCATCCTCACCCGCCAGGGGGCCACCATCACCGCCAAAAACCACCCCCAGGGCGGCGCGCTTTTTGTCATACGTTTCCCCAAACCCCTTGAAAGGTGACGGTTCTCTCACCGAAACGTCACGGAGATGTCAGGGAAATGCTTTAGTATATGGGCAGACTGAAAAAAGAAGGAGGCTCATATCATGGAATTTTTACGTGTGGAAAACCTGTGCAAGGTCTACGGTCAGGAGGGGAACCAAGTCACCGCCGTAGACCACGTGACCCTCAGTGTCAACAAGGGGGAGTTCACCGCCATCATCGGCCCCTCTGGTTCCGGCAAGTCCACCCTCCTCCACATCATAGGTGGGGTGGATATCCCCACCAGCGGGAAGGTATATCTGGACGGCCAGGATGTCTATGCCCAGAGCAAAGAAAAGCTGGCCATTTTTCGCCGGCGGCAGGTGGGGCTAATCTACCAGTTCCACAACCTGATTCCCAGCTTGAATGTGGTGGAAAACATCACCCTGCCCATCCTCATGGACCGCCGCCGGGTGAACCGGGAGCGCTTGGAGGACTTATTGCAGCTTCTGGGGCTCCAAGACCGCCGGACCCACCTGCCCAACCAGCTCTCAGGAGGCCAACAGCAGCGGGTGGCCATCGGCCGGGCCCTGATGAACGCCCCGGCGGTGATGCTGGCCGACGAGCCCACCGGCAGCCTGGACAGCCGCAACAGCCATGAGATCCTTCGCCTGTTGAAGGAGAGCCAGCGGCGCTACCGGCAGACCCTGCTCCTGGTCACCCACGACGAGAACATCGCCCTCCAAGCCGACCGCATCCTCACCGTCTCCGACGGCCGGGTGGTCCGGGACGAAAGGCAGGTGCTCCCCAGATGAATGTCTTTCATAAAGTGGCCTTTCAGGGCCTGCGCAAGAGCCCAGGCCGCACCTTTGTCACCATCCTGGGTGTGATACTCTCCGCCGCCATGATTACGGCGGTGTGTACCTTCGGCGTCTCCCTACTGCGCTACATGGCCGAGGGTGCGGCGGTGGAGTACGGCGGCTGGCATGCAGCCTTTCTTGACGTCCCTGCCGACTTCGCCCAGGCGCGCAGCAGGGACCCAGAGATCTCCCAGACCGCCGTCCTGGAAAATCTGGGGGTGGCCCCGCTGGAAGCTCCCCAGAACCCCAAAAAGCCCTACCTCATCCTCTGCGGTTATGACCAAACGGCCTTTGCCGATCTGCCCATCCAGCTCATTGCCGGACGTCTGCCGGAAAACAGTGGGGAAGTGGTGGTCTCCGCTGCCGCCATGACCGATGGCGCCCTCCATCTGTCCGTGGGGGATACCCTCAGCCTCTCCACTGGCAGCCGCAGCCTGGACGGCCAGGGCCTTGGCAATTACACCGCCTATCAGGAGGAGGAGCAGTTCCTGCCCCAGGCAACCCACAGCTACACCGTGGTGGGGCTTTGCCGCACCCCCAGCTACCTGCGCAGCGCCCCCGGCTATCCCCTCATCACCACGGCGGATCACGCCCCCCTCTCCGACAACTGCTCCGTGTTCCTCACCCTCCAGCAGCCCTATGGGCTCCACGGCTACCTGGACCGGGCCGCCCAGGGCCAGCACGTCATCCAGAACGACGAGGTCCTGCGCTTCATGGGCCTATCCAACGACAAGCTCTTCACCTCCCTGCTCCTGGCCGTGGGGGGCGTGGTGTTGGCCATCATCATGCTGGGCTCCGTCTTTCTCATCCACAACGCCTTTAGCATCTCCCTCAATGAGCGTACCCATCAGCTGGGGATTCTCATGTCCGTGGGGGCCACCGCAAAGCAACTGCGCAGCTCCGTCCTCTTTGAGGGGGTCTGCATCGGGCTGGTGGGCATCCCCCTAGGAATCCTCCTGGGGCTGGCGGCCATGGAGGGGGTCTTGCTGCTGGTGGCGGAGCATTTTGAGAGCTTTATGTATGAGGGCGTGGACCTCACCCTAGTCCCCGCTCCCCCGGTGCTGGCGTTGGCGGCTCTGGTGAGCCTGCTCACCATCCTACTCTCCGCCTATGTCCCCGCCCGGAAAGCCTCCAACACCCCAGTCATGGACTGCATCCGCCAGACCGGAGAGTTAAAGGTGGAGGCCACGGCCATGCGCACCTCCCGCCTGTTCCAGCGGCTCTACGGCTTGGAAGGGGACCTGGCCCTAAAAAATTTCAAGCGGAACAAGAAGCGTTACCGCAGCATTATCCTCTCCTTAGTCCTCAGCGTGGTGCTGTTCATTTCCACCAGCGCCTTTGCCCAGGACTTGAAACAGGCCTCGGAAATGGCCAACGTAGCCACCTCCTTCGACATCAGCCTCACCGTGGCGGAGGATATGGACCAGCAGGAATTGCTGTCCCTCCTGGACGCCACCAAAAGCGTCCAGGGCATCACCAGCGCCAGCTATGAGGAAATGGTCCCCTGCGCCATCCACCTGGACCCCCAGCTCCTTTCCCCGGACTACCTGGCCAGCGAAGATGCCGCCCAGGACGGCCAGCTGATTCTCTTTCTCCTTTTCCTGGACGACCAGAGCTTCCAGCAGCTTTTGTTGGAAAACAACCTGTCCGCCGGGGACTATACCGGGGAGAGCGGCAAGCTCCTGACCATCGCCAAGAGGAATCCCCAGCTGAACCGCATCCTGGCCCCGGAGGAATTTCCCGACCTGTTCACGGTCTCCTCCCTGACACTCCCGCTCTCCCCCATCACCCAGTCGGCCCCAGAGGGGGCGGAGGGGCCCACGATGACCCTGGATCTGCAAAATTTCCTTCTGCCGGACAGCCCCGGTACCTTGAGCAGCAGTCCTATCATCCAAGAGGGCTACATCATGACCGCCGTGGCTCCCCTCTCCCAAAAGGCCCAGCTGGTCCCCCCGGACGCCCAGGCCAGCGCCAAAGGGCTCACCTACTGCTCCGACACCCCCGCCCAGTCCACCAAGGCCCTCCAAGCCCTGGTGATGGACCAGGGCATCCGCAGCAACTACCTGCTGCTGAACCTGGACAAGGCCATCGAGACCAATCAAAGCATGATGTTCATTGCCAACGTGTTCGCCTACGTCTTTATCGTGATGATCTCCCTCATCGCCGTGGCCAACGTGTTCAACACCATCTCCACCAACATCAAGCTCCGGCGGCGGGAGCTGGCCATGCTCCGCTCGGTGGGCATGGCAGAGGGGGATTTCCAAAAGATGATGAATTTTGAATGCTTCTTCTATGGCCTGCGGGCCCTGCTCTTGGGCATTCCCCTCTCTCTGCTGCTCTCCTGGGTCATCTACTGGTTCTTCACTGCCGGAGGCGCCGATGACCTCAGCTTCCAGCTCCCCTGGGCCAGCGTGGCCATCAGCATTGGCGCGGTGTTCCTGGTGGTGTTCATCACCATGCTGTACGCGGTGCGCCAGTTGAAGAAGGAGAATATCATCGATGCCATGCGGGATGAGTTGACCTAAGGCACCGGCCCCATTCCCCCTTGCCCTTCCCTCCATTTCGGCGTATAATAGTGCCCACTGGGCCGGAACACGGCCAATCTTTCCAACGCTTGAGGTACCTATGAATCAAAAAGAAATCAGTGAACTGCGCCGCCGCTTCCGGCCGGAGAAAAGCGGCATCAGCCGGGTCTATGGCTGCTACGTCAACGGCGGCCGGGAAATCATCTCGGAGCTGGATGTGTCCCTGGGCATCGCCACCCAGGAGGAGGCAGAAAAATACCTGGGTTTTTTGAAAAAAGCCCTCTCCGGGGCCCTGGGCAAGAATCTGGTGGACATTGTGTTCACCACCCAACAGGTCATGGACAGCAACGAGCACCGCCTCCTCTCCGCCCTGCGGGACTCGGAACTCCAAGACCCGGAGGTGCGGCAGCAGTTTTACCGCAAGGTCATCGAGACCCTGAACATGGAGGACAGCAACTATCTCATTCTCCTGGCCCACGACCGCTATGACGTGCCCTACCGGGGCCACGACGACAGCCTCCAGGCCGACGCCTCGGACCAGGTGTTCTCCTACGTCGTCTGCTGCATCTGCCCGGTGAAGGACGCCAAGCCCCAGTTGAGCTACTGCGCCAAGGAGCGGGAATTCCACAACCGCACCACGGGGCAAGTGGTGTCGCCCCCGGAGTTGGGCTTCCTCTTCCCCGCCTTTGACGACCGGGCCGCCAATCTTTACAATGCCCTGTACTATGCCCGCAACCCCGACGAGCTCCACCAGGAGTTGATTGACGGGCTCTTCCACACGGAAGCCCCCATGTCCGCCGCCCAGCAGAAGGAGGCCTTTCAGTCCGCACTAGGGGAGGCTTTGGGGGAGGCTTGCAGTTATGAGGTGGTACAGGCGGTCCACGAACAGTTGCGGGAGCGCATCCAGCAGCACAAGGAGAGCAAGGACCCAGAGCCCTTGGGCATCTCTGTGGACGAGGTGAGCCGGGTCCTGCAAAACTGCGGGGTGGCGGAGAACCAGGTGGGTGAGTTCAAGCTCTACTGCGACCAGGAGTTCGGGGCAGGGGCCGCCCTCAGCCCCGCCAACCTCATTGACAGCAAAAAATTCCAGCTCACCACCCCAGAGGTCAAGGTCACAGTGGACCCGGAGAGCAGCTACCTGGTGGAAACCCGTATCATCCAGGGGCGGAAATACATCCTCATCCCCGCTGACGGCGGCGTGGAGGTGAACGGGGTCAGCATTGATATTTCAGACGCAGCACCGTCCAGGGATGCCGAATAGGCTTCCCTGGACGGTTTCCCATTGGGGTACATCCCACCTTTTTTTCAAATTTTTCTATTTTCCCCGTAATATTACCACGTAATTCCTGTCTTTTTATAGAGAGGGTTTGAAAGGAAGGGGGATTCCGATGGAGGATGCACAGATCATTGCCCTATACATCCAGAGGGATGAGGCGGCCATCGCTGAGACCCAGAGAAAATACGGCGCTTTCTGCTCCCGCATCGCCACCAACATCCTCTCCGCCGAGGATGCGGAGGAATGCGTCAACGATGCCTACCACCAAGTCTGGCTGGCCATCCCACCCCAGCGCCCCACCCATTTCTCCGCTTGGCTGGGGCGGATCGTCCGCAACAACGCCATCAATCTCTGGAACAAGAACCACAGGAAAAAACGCTACAACGGCATGACAGAGCTGCTCAGCGAGCTGGAGGAGTCCATCCCCTCCCCCAGGACCATGGAGCGGGAGATGGAGGACAGGGAGCTCTCCGCCTGTATCGATGCCTGGCTGCGCACCCTGAAGCAGGAGGACCGGGTCCTGTTCCTGCGCCGGTACTGGTACGGCATGTCCCTCCAAGACCTGGCCAAGGAGCAGCACATGTCCTCTGGCAAGCTGGCCCAGCGTATGTTTCGCCTGCGCACCAACCTGCGGCAGGCTTTGGAAAAGGAGGGGATCATTCTATGAAAGAACAGCGAGCCCAAAGGCTCTTCCGGAGCCTCACCCACATCGGCGACGACCTCATCCAGGAGGCCCAGCCTGTCAAACCCCAGCGGACCCTCTGGCTGCGCTGGGGGGCAGCAGCCGCCTGTCTCTGCCTCATCGCCGCCGGAGGCCTTGCCGCCCTGTCTGGCAGCGAGGGGACCAGCCAGGACGCTGCGGAGACCACCACCAGCCGGGGCAGCCAGAGCCCACTGCCCTACCAACACAGCAACGCCCTGCCGCCGCCCCCGCCCTGTGATACAGGCACGGCCGGGAGTATCAGCCAGGACGCTTGTACCTTTCGCTATGCCCACACCCGGGACTTCTCCCGGCAACGGCAGCAGCTAGAGGACGAGGCCGTGATCCCCCTCATGGAGGGCCACCCCATCTTCTCCTGCCAGGCCCGTTACGCGGAGGACGGCAGCCTCGCCTGCCTGCAGCTGAGCTGGTCCCGCCGGGGAGAACGGGAAAACTACAGCGAACTTTCTATCTTAGCCGGGTACTGGGAGGTCCCAGAGCCAGAGGACTGCATCGGCCTGGAAACAGACCAGCAGGGGAACCTCTTGGAGCCCAAAACCACCGTGACCCAGCGGGATGGCGTCTCCATCACCACGAAAGGCCAGGAGGGCCGGGAGCAGACCGTCACCTTCCAGAACGACAGCGGCTGGTATCAGATCAAGGCCTCCTGGAACGACAGCCAGGCAGAGGTAAACGCCCTGCTGGACTGGCTCTGGGCCCACCCCATCAACTTCCAGCGCTTCCCCATGGCGGAGGGTGACGACTATACCCTCTCTACCCTGCCGGAACATCCCAACGCCTTCTCCGGCCTCCTGCCCGACTTTGCCGCCGCCGGTTACACAGAGGAGGAAAGCCACCTGAGCCTGCGCAACGGCCTGCCCGTGCGCTATGAGGGCTTCTACCGCCCCGCCGCCGAGGCCGCCCAGGAGGTGGGCGCCGCCACATCCGACGCGGTCATCCACTGGTGCCTGGACACCGAGGCGGATGTCTACCAGCTTGCCCGCTCCATCGGCACCCTGGACACCCTGACAGAGGCGGCCGTGTTGGAGGCCCTGGCGGCAGAGGGCCAAGTTACCTTCACCTGGGACGAGGCCTGCATCACCGTCTTTTCCAAAGACGCGCCACAGGTCTGGGCCCTCATCGCCACCTTGCAAACCAGCTGAGGCCCTACCATAGAAAAAATGCAAGCAGAGAAGCCCTCTTTGCTTGCATTTCTCTTTTTCCCAGGAAATCTCACATATCCGTGACGTTCTGCGCATTTTGTGCTATCATCTAACAGACCAAGCCGCCCATAGCCCCCTGGGGATAGCCCAATCCAGGGGGTGGGCAGAGAGGAGGGCGCGTCCATGCACTATGTCACAGCAAAAGGCATCCTGTCCGCCAAAAATGGCATGAACCTATACCGCGGCTGTCAACACGGCTGCATTTATTGTGACTCCCGCAGCAGCTGTTACCAAATGGGGCATGACTTTGAGGACGTGGCGGTAAAAGCCAACGCCATTGCCCTGTTGGAGGACGCCCTGCGCCGCCGCCGCAAGCCCTGTATGCTGGGCATGGGGTCCATGACAGACCCCTATCTCCCCCTGGAAGAGACCTTGGGCCACACCCGGCAAGCCTTGGAGTGCATCCTCCGCCACGGCTTCGGCGTGACCCTCATCACCAAATCTGACCGGGTCCTCCGGGACCTGCCCCTGTTGGAGCGGATCAACGCCCAGAGCAAGTGCGTAGTCCAGATGACCCTGACCACTTACGATGAATCCCTATGCCGCAAGCTGGAACCAGGGGTCTGCACCACCCAAGCCCGTTTTGCCGCCTTGCAGCGGCTCCGGGAGGCCGGCATCCCCACTGTGGTCTGGCTCTGCCCCATTTTGCCCTTCCTCAACGATACGGCGGAGAACATCAACGGCCTGCTGGACCTCTGCCAAGCCGCCGGGGTCAAGGGGGTGGTCTGCTTCGGCATGGGCCTGACCCTGCGCCAAGGCAGCCGGGCGTATTTTTACCAGCAGCTGGACCGGCTCTTCCCTGGGCTGAAGGAGCAATACCGCCGCTGCTACGGCCAGCGGTATTCCCTCAAAAGCCCCAAAAGCCAAGAGCTCCTAACGCTGTTCCACCGGCGCTGCGAAAAAGCCGGCATCCTCCACAACAACCAGGCGATCTTCCACTATTTGGGCTCCTTTGAGGACCGCCCCCAGGGGCAGCTCAGCCTTTTTGACCCGGACCCATCAGGGCAGGCACCTTCAGCACCTCTAGCTTGATCCACTGCCGGTCCCGGTTCACCCGCTCCGGGTCCTTTTGCAGCACGATCAAGGGGCTGCTATCATCCATGCCGATGGACGCTAAGTATCCCTGCAGGTCCGGCTGGGCACAGGGCAGGCAGCGCTTTTCCACAAAGGCGGAAAACGCCCCCCAAGAGGGTTGGCCTACCAGCCCGAACGCCGCCTCCGCAAGGCCATCAACCGATTCCACCGCCACCTCTTTGGCAGTAAAGTCCGCATAGACCGTGGCACAGAGCCGCTGTCCGTCATACAACTGCAACCGGCGCACATCGTGCCCCTCCGCCACCCTCTTTTCGGCAAGCGCCTCCCACCGGGCACATAGCTCCCCCTGCTTATCTGTGGTCATTTGAGAAGAGCTGATATTCGCTTCCTCGGTGTGTCTTTTCATCCCTTCACCTCATGGTCAATTGTATTTGATTCGTGCAAAATAATCAAGAGCGTAACTTGTCTAACCCTGTAGCTATCTGGCGTTTCTTCTGATATTTTGCCGAAATCCATCCAGTCCCAGCGGCGCCGGAGTGGTAAAAGACGTATATTTTCCTAAAATCCAGTCTCAACGTCTCCCACGATGCTGTTTCAAACCCGCTTCCCCTCCTCTTATGGGGCAAGCGCTTTCCAGGGCTCCCGAAGAAAAGCGTTCCGTATATTGCGTGAAGTGTGTCTATTTTATCAAACGAAGTGGGATTTGAAAAGGGGGGATACTACTCTGTTTGGTAAAATTTATAGAAAAAAGCCCGCCTGGGCCCAGCGAAGCCTTGGACGCCCCCCTTCCCGTGTATCTTCACCACCTCCCCCTATCCCAGGATTACAAACTAACAGAAGCCCCACACCTCAGGAGCAAAAGTATTTATTACCTATTAAAATATAGAAAGGATTGACATATGACCACTTTCGCTGTATTTTACTCTGGCAGTCAGCCATCGCAGGCCCAACTGCTCCGTTACGCTGCCCGACCGCCCCTCCTGGTGGCCAAGCAATCTTTTTCTTGGAGGTGTGCCCTATGTTTGCACAAATTCTGGCTGTTGCTATTTTCCTGGTGATGTTCATCCTCATCATCGTTGACAAGATAGAGCGCCACATCGTCACCCTTGTCAGTGCTGGCCTAACTCTAGCCTTGGTCTTTGGCGTCTGCATGCACAGTGCTGGCGCTGCCTTAAAGACCTTAAACATCCAACAGATCTTTACCCTGGAATTCTGGTATGAGCCCGTCATGTCCGGGGCCAATTCCAGCGGGGTCAACTGGGCCACCATCGTGTTCATCGCCGGGATGATGATCATGGTGGAGGGTATGGCCAAGGCAGGCTTCTTCCGCTGGATGTGTATGGCCTTTGCCAAGGCGGTCCGCTATCAGGTTATCCCCCTGTTCCTGCTGTTCATGGTCTTGTCCGCGGTGCTTTCCATGTTCATCGCCAGCATCACCGTGATCCTCTTCCTAGCCGCCGTCACCGTAGAGCTGGCCCAGCTCCTGCGCTTTGACCCCATCCCCATGATTCTGGCGGAGGTCTTTTGCGCCAACCTGGGGGGCTCCGCCACCATGTGCGGCGACCCGCCCAACATCATCATCGGCACCTCCCTGGGCTACTCCTTCGGGGATTTCATCCTGAACATCGGCGTCATCGCCGGGGTCTCCCTCATCGCTACCCTCATCTATTTCTACCTAGTGTACCATAAACAGCTCCGGGCCACCAGCGTCCACCCAGAAGAGCTGACTTCCAGCACCGTCCTGGACCCCAAGGCTGCCATCCAGGATAAGCGTTCCTTCGCCCTGAGCTGGGTGGTGTTCCTGGTGGCCGTGGTTCTGCTGATTACCCACGCCTACACCGGCCTCACCGTGGCCCTCATCGGCACCGTGGTAGCCCTGCTCACCCTCCTCACCTCCTGGCGCCACGCCCTGGACATCCTGAAAGGGGTGGACTACAAGACCCTCCTCTTCTTCGTGGGCCTGTTCATCGTGGTGGGCGGCCTGGAACAGACGGGCATCCTGGAGCTTCTGGCCGCGTTCATCGGCACCATCAGCGGCGGCAGCGCGGTGGCTATCGTCCTCATCATCATGTGGGTCTCCGCCATCGCCAGCGCCTTTGTGGACAACGTTCCCTTCGCCGCCACCATGGTTCCGGTGATCAAGAGCCTGTCCGTCACCACCGGTGCGGACCTGTCCGTGCTGGCCTGGTCCCTCTCCATGGGCACCGACGTAGGCGGCAGCGCCACCCCCATCGGCGCCTCCGCCAACGTGGTGGGTACCTCCGTGGCTTCCAAGGAGGGCTTCTCCATCGGCTGGGGCCGCTATTGCAAGGTCTCCGCCCCCGCCACTGTGGTGGTGCTCCTCATCGCCAGCATTTGTATGATCCTGCGGTACTTCTAAACCCACGCACCCCTGTCACCGGGGGCCTGCCGGCACATCTGGGCAGGCCCCCGGTGTTTTGCCCAAATATTGTCTGATTTTGTCGAAACTTTTTTCGGCATTCTGGCATTTTATTCCATTTTTGTCTTGTCTTTTCTGTCCCAATGTGGTAAATTATGGATACCGGAAAATTCTGGAAGTTACATACCCCCGAACAGACGCGCACAGGCCAGAAAACGCCCTGCCCTGTGCCCAAACGTCGGGAGGTACGTCGCTTCCTGACTGACCACGTGACCAACGATAACACACGGAAGGGGCCACCCTTCCAGGGGG
>CAJUCB010000044.1:8806-16003 GCA_910584805.1 uncultured Oscillospiraceae bacterium | reverse complement strand
TCAACGGCGTCATCCTCCTGGTGGACGCCGCCGAGGGCCCCATGCCCCAGACCCGCTTCGTCCTCTCCCGGGCCTTGGAGCTGGGCCACCGGGTGATTGTGGTCATCAACAAGATCGACCGCCCCGACCAGCGGGTCCACGAGGTCATGGACGAAGTGCTGGAACTGCTGTTGGAGCTGGATGCCACCGAAGAACAGCTGGACTCCCCCACCCTCTTCTGCTCCGCCCGCCAGGGGATTTGCTCCACCGACCCGGACACCCTGGGCACCGACCTGCAGCCCCTCTTCGACACCATCCTCAGCTACATCCCCGCGCCGGAGGCCGACCCGGAGGCGCCCTTCCAGATGCTGGTGTCCTCCATCGACTACAACGAGTTCGTGGGGCGTATCGCCATCGGCCGCATTGAGCGGGGGAGCATCAAGCAGAACCAGGAAATTGCCGTGTGCAACTACCACAACCAGGAGATGAGCCGCAAGGCCAAGGCCGTGAGCCTCTACCAGTTCGAGGGCCTCTCCCGTGCCCCCGTGACCGAGGCCCAGGCGGGGAACATCATCGCCATGTCCGGCATCGGGGACATCACCATCTGGGACACCATCTGTGCCGCCGGGACGGTGGAACCCCTGCCCTTTGTGAAGATCTCCGCCCCCACCATGGAAATGACCTTCTCCGTCAATGACTCCCCCTTTGCCGGGCGGGAGGGGAAGTATGTCACCTCCCGGAACCTCCACGACCGCCTGGTGCGGGAGACCCTAAAGGACGTGTCCCTCCGGGTGACGGACACCGACTCCACCGAGGCCTACAACGTGGCTGGACGGGGGGAAATGCACCTGTCCATCCTCATGGAGACCATGCGCCGGGAGGGCTATGAGTTCCAGGTGTCCCCCCCCCGGGTGCTCTACCAGGAGATTGACGGGGTGCGCTGCGAACCCATGGAACGCCTGGTGGCTGACGTCCCCGCCGACGCCGTGGGGGCTGTCATTGAAAAAATGGGTTCCCGGAAGGGGGACCTGTTGGAAATGACCCCCGTGGGTACCCGGATGAAGCTGGAATTTTTGGTCCCCGCCCGGGGCCTGTTCGGCTACCGCAACGAATTTTTGACCGATACCCGTGGTGAGGGCATCATGGCCTCGGTGTTTGACTCCTACGCCCCCTACAAAGGGGAGCTCTCCCGCCGCAACTCCGGCAGCCTGATCTCCTTCGAGACCGGCGACTCCGTGACCTACGGCCTCTGGGCCGCCCAGGAGCGGGGGGCCCTGTTCATCGGCCCCGGCGTGGCGGTCTACGGCGGCATGGTGGTGGGGGAGACCCCCAAGAGCGAGGACATCACCGTCAATGTCTGCCGGAAAAAGCAGCTCACCAACATGCGGGCCTCCGGCTCCGACGAAGCCCTGCGCCTGGTGCCCCCCCGTCAGATGAGCTTGGAGCAGTGCCTGGAATTCCTGGCCGACGACGAGCTGTTGGAGGTCACCCCCCAGAGCCTGCGCCTGCGCAAGCGCATCCTGAACCACGAGCAGCGGATGAAGGCCCTGAAGGGGCATAAGAAGGGGTAAGGGGATGTTAAGGAAAGGAGCACCACCATGGAGAGCGGCCTAGCCTATCAAGACGAACCTTGGGAAGAATTGATCGACGGGAAAGTGGTTCTCATGTCCCCCCGGCCTGTGGTGAAACACAACTGGGTGGCAGAGAATATCAGTTACCTCTTTCGCAGCTATCTGAGAGGGAAGAAATGCGTGCCTCTAGGCGATGGGTATGACCTTTATTTAAGCGAAAAGGACCGTTTCGTCCCAGACTTCATGGTCGTCTGTGACCGGGATAAGATTAAGCCCAAAGGGGTGTTTGGCGCACCGGATTTGGTAGTAGAGGTGTTATCCCCCAGCACTGCGGTTCGGGACCGGGGCCTGAAACGGAAAGCCTATGGAACCCACGGCGTCCGGGAGTATTGGATTGTAGACCCGGTGGGGGAATCGGTGGAGCAGTATTTCCTTCAGGACGGTGAACTGGAAATCGCTGCCGTCCACACCCTCCTGCCCGAGGACCAGCGGGAGGAGGGTTACACCACCGCCTTCCAATGCAGCCTCTACGACGACTTGACCCTCCACTTGGAAGATGTGTTTTCTAAGATGATTTCCGATTGACAGGACCCGCCGCCTCTCATTGGCCCTTTGGCCAGCGGGAGACGGCGGGTTTTTGTGGCAATCATGAAGCTTTGCTTGCAGTTGAAACAAAACGCGGTTCAGCCTCCAAGGCTGAACCGCGTTTCATGGTGTTGGGTTATGGGGCTGTAATGGTTGTCTATGTTTATCCTCCTATGGAATTAAGAATTTCTTTGATTTCATCCAGGGAGATTGATCCCCAGACAGTGACGACATAGTGTTCTCCATCGGACCAGGTGGCAGTTACATCCCCTAAATTAGAGAAGATAAAGAATTTCCGCCCATAGCTCATGTAGGTTTCAATGGGGGTGTCATCTTTTTGATATCCAATGTTTCCGATGGTCTCGGAATTAGTATAGTAGTCTATACTAAACGAGCAATAGTTATCCTCATCATTTGTATACGTGACAGTAACAGAATGTCCGAGACCGTTTTCCCCTATATAGGGCTCCCCTGCCACAAATCCCTCTGGCATCCAGGTGGGTGCCAATTCTAACGGTAAATTGTGGCTTTTCAATGCGTGGCGAATGGTTGGGTCCAAAGGGTTTACATCGAACTTAAAGATATCGTTGTTCCAAATCCCAGAAAGGCCGAAAATATCCAGTCCAGACGCCCGAGCTACTGCCGTGCCGCTCACCATCACCACGAGTACAGCAACTGCCGCCACCACCCGCCGGATCATCAGGCGTGGGCGTGGGCGGGGGCCTGAGGATGAAGTTGGCACTTTTTTTGGGGGGGTCTCCACCTGCTTGGCCTCAGGTGGCAGGGGATAAAGGGATTGCCCTGCTCCCTCCGGGATATTGTACTTGTTCTGAAACTCCGCCCAGGCTGTATCGACATCTGGCAAGCGTCCGCTAGGGTGTTCTTTTTCCCGCTGTTCCAACACCTCCAAGATACGAAAAACTGCCGCTTCGTTGTGTTCCTGGGAGGCGTAGTCCATACGCAAAAGCTCCTCCAACTGCGCTGTGGTCAACTGGTTCAAACCGGCGTCTCCATATCTATTCTTAGCCATTGTGTAAACCTCCTTATTGATATATGACCGCGAAGGTCTGTTCCTGACATGATATTTGTAACATTATTTATTTTTTTCGTTTCCGTTCGGGGAATACCGAGTACAGCTTTTCCCGGATGCGTTGGAGCCGCTTCTGGCTGGCGTAAACGGAGATGTGTAACTCCTCTGCCACCTCCGCATGGCTGGCCCGGTCTAAGACCAGACGTTTTAGGTGCTGGTATTCCTCCGGGGCCAGGGTTTCTCGGATGAGGCGGAGGGGGGAAGGGGCATCCTCCTCTAAAATATGGGCGATCTCCTGGTCTTCCGTCCCTGGTTCGGCCAATAGCTGGGTGTCGAGAGAAAGAAGATATTTGGCATCCCGTTGACGGGCTTTGTCATTTTCATTCATTTTGTACTTCAAAGTTTGCATCAGCCATCCGCCGGGGTTTGCGTGGGTCATAAGGGTGTCGATATGTAAAACCGCTTCATGAAAGGTGTCTTGCACCAATTCTGGAGCCGATCCCTGGCTCTGGGAGGCAGATAGAGCATATAGTAACAGCTTTTTATAGTTAGCGTAGTATAATTGTTCTAACATCTCGTCCTGGTCTGGACGCATGAGGATCAACTCCTTCTTGCATTTTTCGGCTATTAGTATAGCACGATGCAAGCTGGTTGGGAATATGTTTTTCACTCCATAGCGCACAAAAATTTTTGAAATTATGTCAGATTAGACAGTTTATGGCCATATAGCTTATGAAGGGAAAAAATGATGGGTTGATTTCCAAGCTGGAGAACAGGCAGGGAAATCGAAGGGAAGGAGCTGAGGCCATGGAAAAACACAGGAAGATTGTACACAGAGGCAAGATTTGAGGAAACTGCTTGCAAGGCGGCCTTCCAGAAAGGAACGGTATCAAAATGAGAAAACAGATTGCAGTGTTTTTATCCCTGATTTTGATTGTCAACATGTTGGCGATCCCCGCTGGCGCGGCGAATTTGGATGAGAGCAGCCAGGCTACAACAACGGAAAGTGTCCCTGAAAAGGTGGCCCTAAAGAGCAACGGTGATAATACCTATACATTGGTGGGACCCGCACAGAATATTTCTGTTATGAGTAGAAGTAATGACTTGGTTTATGCCGAACCCATACACACATGGGATATGGAGTTGCTGGCCCTGTCCAATGGCGGGTGCTTGAGCAAGATCGGGGAAGACCTCTATGTTGCTGCAACGCAGGTCAAGCTGGACACAAAGGACTTTTCCAAAAATTACCCGTTGTTTGAACAGTTTGATATTGGCGAAGAGACCATCCAATCGGCAAAGGAATCCATCGAATCCCAATTGGAAATCGGCAATGATGAATTTGAATATACTATTTACCTCACAGAGCCGTTTGCTGTTCCCGCTGATAACGCAACAGCTTCCACTGCTGCACAAAATGATTCGGTTCAAGAAACAATAGAGGAAACCAGAAATTATTATTCTCCATATAAAGATATTGCAAGAGGAGCCAATGCAAAAACAGTTGTTGCGAGCATTGCCATACGTCATTTTCTATTTTTGGTGTTGGTATGACAGCGTTGTCGGAGTACCAGACGTACGCGAAAAAAACGATTACGGTTGGATATCCTCAAGACTGGTCGCAAGTTCAATTCAAAATAGATTGGCTAAAAAAATCATCTTTTGTGACATCACAAGCACACGGCAAATTTTTGGGATGTGTTAGTCAAAAACTATGGATTGACAAGGTTTCCCTTTTGCAGTATTATAAACAGGCAAATGTAAAGCACCAGAGCACCTATACAATGAACAAAATATTCACAACGAAAAATTGGGAGAATTCCAAGCAGGTTGCACTGTACAACTGGGTATCACCTATGGTAGATAAGAGCATTACAGCAAAAGTCGGCCCCCTGACAGTTACATTTAGCGGAAATATGTAATATCGGGTATCGAACTAGGAATCTGGAGTGTTATGATGAAGAAAAAGGCAATTCTTCTATGCGGCGTCGTTGCTATGTTTCTCGTTCTGCTGGCCGTTTATCTCCACACCCCCCGCCCAGTCATCAAAGACCCGGAGAGGACGGAGCTCATCGCCATCGATATTTATGCAGACAGCTACTATCAGGATCCGGCTACAGCCTTTGTATGGAAGCCGGAGACAGAGGAGGACAAAGCACTGGCACGGGAAATTGTAAATTATTTGAGCACCTGCAAAGAATACCCCACCCTCCACCGGGAAGTGCAATATCATCCCCTGGAATGGCGTTGCATGTACATTCTGGTTTCTGAACCCTTCCGCGGGGAACGGGGTCTCCTGTTGGCCCCCTCTGATCTCGACGAAGACATGAAGAGCTTTTGGCCCCATGCCTACGATATATCCCATGGCAGAGACTTTCAGGGAGAGCTCTTGGACCCTGACGGGATACGCAGCTATATCCTGGATGCCCTGGGATTGCCTCCAGATTATATGTGAAAAAAGCCCACCGCCACGTCTCCAAAGGAGACACCGGCGGTGGACTTTTTCTTGCGTTCAGGGTATTGAGCGCACTAAAATGTTCCCCAGCGCCTTCAGCGCCTGAACCACCCCAAAGCTCCCCGCAGCCAGCCCGATGACCGCCAGCCCCAAAGTGGGCGGCAACCCCGCCGCCTGCATCACGCCCCGGAAGGCCGGCACCAACAGCACCGCTCCCAGCAGTGCCGCCCCTGCCAGAAACGCCAGCAGCAGCACCGGGTTGTTCCAAAACCGCCGGGTGAAGAGCACCGGCCCCGCCCCCTTGCAGCTAAAGCCGTGGAACAGCCGGGAGAGGCAGAGGGTGGCGAAAGCCATGGTGGCCCCCACCGGCTGGCCTCCGGCGGACAGCCCCAAATGGAAGGCCCCGATGGTGACGGCGGCCATCACCGCCCCCTCCACCGCTACCTTGGTGAGGAAGGCCCTGGTGAGGATGCCCTCCCGCCGGGGCCGGGGACGGTCCAGCATCACCGCGTCGCTGTGGGGCTCCAGCCCCAGGGCGATGGCGGGGAGGGAGTCCGTCAGGAGGTTGATGAACAGCAGGTGCACCGCCGCGAAGGGCACCGGCAGGGCCAGCAGGGCGGCGTAGAGCACCGTCAAGATCCCCGCCAGGTTGCCGGAGAGGAGGAACTGGATGGAGCGGCAGATGTTGGCGTAGAGGTTGCGGCCGTTCTTCACCGCGTGGACGATGGTGGCGAAGTTGTCGTCGGTGAGGACCATGCCGGCGGCGTCCTTGGCCACCTCGGTGCCGGTGATGCCCATGGCCACGCCGATGTCCGCCTGCTTCAGGGCGGGGGCGTCGTTGACCCCGTCCCCGGTCATGGCCACCAGGCAGCCCCGCCCCTGCCAGGCCCGGACGATGCGGATCTTATGCTCCGGGGACACCCGGGCGTAGACGGACACCTGGGGGACAAAGTCCATCAGGGCCTGGTCGTCCATGCCCTCCAACACCGCCCCCTCCACCGCCTGGGTGCCGGGGGTGAGAATGCCCACCTCCTGGGCAATGGCGGCGGCGGTGACCACATGGTCCCCGGTAATCATCACCGGGCGGATGCCTGCGGCGATGCAGTCTGCCACCGCCTGTTTGGACTCCTCCCGGGGCGGGTCCATCATGGCCATGAGACCCAGGAAGTCCAAGCCGTGTTCCGTCTCCAAGCTGACGTCGCTGTGGTCCAAGGGGCGGCAGGCAAAGGCCAGCACCCGCAGGCCCTGGCGGGAAAAGGCCTCGTTGGCTGCTTGGATATCTGCCGCTTCCCCCTCGGTGAGGCGGCAGCGGGACAGGAGTACATCCACCGCCCCCTTGGTGAGAAGCAGCAGGCCCCCGGAAAAGCGGTGGACGGTGGACATCAGCTTCCGGTCAGAGTCAAAGGGGAGCTCGCCCAAGCGGGGCCATTGGGCCCGGATTGTCTCCTCTTCCAGGCCCCAGTCTGCCCCCAAGCGCACCAGGGCGGTTTCTGTGGGGTCGCCGATCTCCGTTCCGTCGTCCTGGACCACGGCGTCGCTGCACAGCAGGGCGGTTCGGAGCAGGGCCGCCTGGGCGGGGT
>CAJUCB010000044.1:0-8796 GCA_910584805.1 uncultured Oscillospiraceae bacterium | reverse complement strand
CGTCCACCTCTGTGGCAGGAATGACCCGCCCGCCGGTATAGAGCTGCCGGACGGTCATCCGGTTCTGGGTCAGGGTGCCGGTTTTGTCCGAGCAGATCACGGACACGCTGCCTAAGCCCTCTACCGCTTGGAGTTGACGCATCACCGCGTGTTCCTGGGCCATCTTCCGGGTGCCGAAGGAGAGGACGATGGTGACAATGGAGCTGAGGGCCTCCGGGATGGCGGCCACCGCCAGGGCCACGGCGAAGAGGAAGGCGTCCATCACCGGCTGGTGGCGCAGGAATACGTTCAGCCCAAAGAGCAGCAGGCACAGCAGCAG
The DNA here is from genome assembly GCA_910584805.1 of uncultured Oscillospiraceae bacterium. Taxonomy (GTDB): domain Bacteria; phylum Bacillota; class Clostridia; order Oscillospirales; family Oscillospiraceae; genus Evtepia. The sequence goes on along the minus strand of CAJUCB010000044.1, from coordinate 8,477 downwards.
GACCCCCAGGGATAGGCCCTTACCAAACTGGTCCAAGCTGACTTGCAGGGGTGTTTTCCGGGCCGAGGTGGCGTTCAGCAGGGTGGCCACCTTGCCCATCTCCGTCTCCATCCCTGTGGCGGTGACCAGGAAGCGGCCCCGGCCATAGGTGACAAAACTGCCGGAGAATACCATGTTGGCCCGTTCTCCCAGGGGGGTGTCCCCGGGGAGGGGGTCCGTGTGCTTCTCCACCGGTAGGCTCTCCCCGGTGAGGGCGCTCTCGGCGGTTTTCAGGCTGGCGGATTCCAACAGCCGCCCGTCGGCGCACACCGCGTCCCCCGCCTCTAGGAGCACGATGTCCCCGGGGACCACCTCCCGGCCTGGGCACTGCACCAGTTGTCCCCCCCGGAGCACCTTGGCGGTGGGGGCGGAGAGGGCGGCTAGGCTGTCCAGAGAGGCCTGGGCCTTTAAGGTTTGCACGGTGCCCAATACTGCGTTGAGTACCACCACCGCCAGGATTACCCCGGCGCTCTCCCTGTCCCCCATCACGGCGGACACCGCCGCCGCCAGCAGCAGGATGACCACCAGGAAGTCCGCGAACTGTTGGAGGAAAATGCCCAGGGGCCCCTTGCGGCCCCCCGCTTGGAGCTGGTTTGGGCCGTACTGTCCCAGACGCTGCTTGGCCTCCTGGGTGCTGAGGCCTTGGCCCCTGGAAGCCAAGGCGGCCAGGAGTTCCGTGCCATGGTGGGTCCAGGGTTCCTTGATTTGTTTCATACTGATCTCTCCTTTGTGTACAAAAAAGCGAGACTTTTGCGCAAAAACCATGCGCAAAAGTCTCGCTGTTTTATCCTGAAGCGGGGCCGTGCCCGGATTGACGCCGCAGACGCACGGAGGGGACCGTGCCAGCTACTCCCTTTTACGCAGATATCATATCCTATGTTTGCACCTTTGTCAAGGGGGAAGTTGAAAAGACTTGCCTTTCATGGCCAAATGGGGTAACATGGGGGACAGTAAACCGCAATGGAGGGCCAAGCTATGGCGCAGCGCACAGAAAAATCCACAAGGTTTTGGGCCGCTTTGGTGCTGTCCCTGTTGGCCGCCAGTGTTTTGTCCGCGGCGCTGCTCTTCCTCCTCCGGGAGGATGGCAGCCGGGTGGAGATCTACCGAAACGGCGCCCTGGTGGAGACCTTGCCCCTGGACCAGGATGCTGCCTATGAATACCAGGGGGAAAGCGGCGGCGGCAACACGGTGGTGATTCAAAACGGCCAGGTGGCCGTTACCCAGGCGGATTGCCCCGACCAGGTCTGCGTCCGCCACGGCCCCACAGACCGCACCGGGGACCCCATCGTCTGCCTGCCCCACAAGCTGGTGGTGGAGGTGGTGGACGGGAAGGGGGAGGCTGCCTTGGATGGAGTATCCTAACATGAAGCTGAAACGACTGACCACCATGGCCATGCTCACCGCCGTGTCCATGATTATTTTCCTGGTGGAGGCCCAGATTCCCCTGCCCATCCCCATCCCCGGGGTGAAGCTGGGGGTGGCCAACGTCATCACCCTCTTCGCCCTCTGGACCCTGGGCTGGCGGGAGGCCGGGGCCATCCTGTTGATCCGGGTGGTGCTGGGGAATATGGTGGCGGGGAGCTTTAGCGCCATGCTCTTTAGCCTGGCGGGGGGCTGCCTGTGCTGGGTGGTGATGAGCCTGTTAAAACCCCTGCTGAGCCTTAAACAGACCTGGGTGATGAGCATTTTTGGGGCCATCGCCCACAACGCCGGGCAGCTGGCGGTGGCGGTGTTCATCTCCGGCACCGTTTCCATCCTGGTGTATGCCCCGGTGCTGATGATTGCGGGGATTGTCACCGGCTTCTTTACCGGGAAGTGCGCCCAGCTGGTGCTGGAACACATGAAGCGTTTGTAAACGCCAGGGGATAAAACGTAAACCTAGTTTTATATTTTGGTTGACAATGATTCTCTGCCGTGGTATACTCACCTCATTCCCAAAGAAATGAGGTTTGTTTCCCATGTCAACACAAGTCCTACCCAAACCCCAAACCAAGGTCCGTGACCTGTGCTACATCGCCTTGATGGCCGCCTTGATGGCGGTGTGCAGCTGGATTACGGTGCCCTTCGGCCCAGTCCCTTTCACCATGCAGACCTTTGCCATCTTCGCGGCCCTGCTGCTCCTGGGGGGCAAGCGGGGGACCCTTGCCATCACCCTTTACCTCTGCCTGGGCCTGGTGGGCCTGCCGGTGTTCTCCGGCTTCAACGCCGGGCCGGGGGTGCTGTTGGGGGCCACAGGGGGCTACCTTGTGGGCTTTCTGGCGGCGGGGCTGCTGTATTGGGCCATTAGCTCCCGTGTGGGCACAGGGTTTTGGGCCCAGACCTTCTGTATGCTGCTGGTGACGGTGGTGAACTACGCCTTTGGTACCGTCTGGTTCCTGAAGGTCTACACCGGCGGCGGCAATGCCGCCACCCTCACCGGGGCCCTGGCCACCTGCGTGGTCCCCTTTATCTTGCCCGGTTTGGTGAAAATGTTTCTTGCCCTGGTGGTCTGGAAGCGGGTGGGGCCCTACATCCATTGATTTGATTGTTACGAGGTGATCTCATGTTGGTCCGTGACCGCGTGTTAGAGGCCTTAGAGGCCCACCGGGGGGAGTATTTCTCCGGGGAGGCCCTGGCGGCGGAGCTCTCCGTCACCCGGGCTGCTGTGTGGAAAGCCATATCCCAGCTGCGGGAGGGGGGCGTGCCCATCGACGCCGCCCCCCATCGGGGCTACCGCCTGCCGGCGGACAGCGATATGCTCACCCCCCAGGGCATTGCCCGCTATGTTACGGTATCCGGCCTCCAAGTGGAGGTGCGGGAGGAGGTCAGCTCCACCAACAACGTCCTCCGGGAGCAGGCCCTGTCGGGGGCCCCGGAGGGCACGGTGCTCATTGCCCGGCGCCAGAGCGCCGGGCGGGGGCGGCGGGACCACAGCTTTTTCTCCCCGGCGGATTCGGGGCTGTATATGAGCTTCCTCCTGCGGCCCAGCATTTCCGCCCAGGCGGCGCTGCTGCTCACCACCTGCGCGGCGGTGGCCACCGCCTTTGCCATTGAGGAGGTCACCGGGGTGGAGACCCAGATCAAGTGGGTCAACGACGTGTTCTGCCGGGGGAAAAAGGTCTGCGGCATCCTCACCGAGGGGGACGTGGACCTGGAAACCGGGGGGATGCGCTATGCCGTGGTGGGCATTGGGGTGAATGTATACCCGCCCCAGGGGGGCTTCCCCCCGGAGCTGGACCAGGCGGGGGCGGTGTTCCAGGCGCGGCCTACGGGGGCTCTGCGCTGCCAGCTGGCGGGGAGCCTGCTGAACCACTTTTTCACCCTCTATCCCCAGGTTCAAGAGCGGAGCTTTTTCGAGGCCTACCGCAGCCGCTGCCTGGTGTTAGGCCAGGCGGTGGAGGTGCTGGAAGGGGGACGGGTCCGTCCGGCCACGGTGCTGGACCTGAACCCGGACTTCACCCTCCGGGTCCGGGAGGCGGACGGGAGGGAGCGGGACCTCTCCTCCGGGGAGGTACGGGTCCGGCTTTCTGAAAGAAATTGTAAATTTTTATGAGCGCTTCTTGACTGTTGGCGACAAAACGCTATAATGATAGATTGTTAAATACTATTGTTATTGCAGGAGGTGGCCCCTATGGCGGAGCACGTCAAGAATTTTTGGCAGAAGCACCCGGGGGTGGATTTTTACAGCCTGTTTTGGCTGGTGCTCTTCCTGTTGCTCACCCAGTTGGGGCGGTTGTATTTGCCCCTGTATATTCCGGCGGCCATTGTGCTGGTATATCTTCTCAGCCGGGTATTTTCCAGGGATCAGGAGAAGCGGAATTTGGAGAATGCCCGCTTTTTGGCGCTGCTCCGGGCCATCTCCCAGTGGTTCCGCCGGCGCAAGCGGGCGCTGACGCCGGATCGGGAGTATTATTATTTCAAGTGCCCCAACTGCGGCCAGCCCATGCGGGTGCCCCGGGGCCTGGGGACGGTCCAGATCACCTGCCGCTCCTGCTCCTCCCATTTTGAAACCAAATCCTAACCTACTTTTTCTTGAAAGAAAAAGTAGGCAAAAAGAACTTTAAGCTCGCTTCTGGCGTTGGGGGGGACCTTTTACATCTCAACCCGGTAACGGAAAGTGGGTGGGGGCTGTTGGGGTTTTTGGTATTCTCTCAAAAAGTAGGTAAAAACTTTAGACTCGCTTCTGGCGTTGTGGGGGGCTATAGGCTTTCGCACGGTAACGGGAGTGGGTTTTTTATTGGGATAGCAGGCGGTCGAAACAGGCGGAGCTTTTTTGAGGATAGCGTGGGGGGGACTTTTTTCTGGAAATTTGGCTGGGGCTGTGGTATGCTTATAGGACACGTAAGAAAGGGGTCCCTTCATGCTGTTCAATTCCTTTCCGTTTTTGCTCTTTTTTCCTCTGGTTACCCTGGCCTATTTCCTCATCCCGGAGCGGCTGAGGACGTTTTGGCTGCTGGGGGCCAGTTATTATTTCTATATGTGTTGGAACCCCAAGTACGCCCTGCTGATGCTGCTCTCCACGGCCATCACCTATTTCAGCGGGTTGCTGCTCCGGGACGCGGAGCGCATCCCCGACCCGGCGGCCAGGCAGCGGCGCAAGAAGCTGTGGGTGGGGCTGAGCTTTGGGTCCAACCTGGCGATTTTGTGTACCTTCAAGTACCTGGGCTTTTTGCTGGACAACCTGGCCCGGCTCCTGGGGCTGGCGGGGCTGAGTGTTGCGGCCCCGGCCATTGACCTGCTGCTCCCGGTGGGCATCTCCTTTTACACCTTCCAGGCCCTGGGCTACACGGTGGATGTTTACCGGGGGGACACCCGGGCGGAGACCAACTTTTTCCGCTATGCCCTCTTCGTCTCCTTCTTCCCCCAGCTGGTGGCGGGGCCCATTGAGCGCTCCGGCTCCCTGCTCAAGCAGTTGAAGCGGCCGCGGAAGTTCCACTATCGCCGGGCCCGGGCGGGGCTCTTGCGGATGGGCTGGGGGTTCTTTCAAAAATTGGTGATTGCCGACCGGGTGGCTATGTGGGTGGACACGGTGTTCCATGACCCTGCCGGGAAGCCCGGCAGTACCGTTGCTGTGGCAACGGTACTATTTACATTCCAGATTTATTGTGATTTCGGCGGCTATTCCAACATCGCCATCGGGGCCGCCCAGGTAATGGGCATCCGGCTCATGGACAACTTCCACCGGCCCTTCTTGGCCCTGTCCATCCAGGACTTTTGGCGGCGGTGGCACATCTCCCTGTCCACCTGGTTCCGGGACTATTTGTACATCCCCCTGGGAGGCAGCCGGAAGGGGGAGGCCCGGGCCCTTGCCAACCTGATGATTGTGTTTTTGGTCAGCGGGCTATGGCACGGGGCGGGATGGACCTTTGTGCTCTGGGGTGGGCTCCACGGCCTGTACCAGGTGGTGGGGAAGCTGACCCGGCCGCCCCGGCAGGCCCTGCGCGCTGCCCTCCACATCCAGGAGGAGGGGCTTTTGCGCAAGCTGGTGGCGGTGCCTGTGACCTTCTGCCTCACCTCCTTCGCCTTCCTCTTCTTCCGGGCCAACAGCCTGGGGGACGCGGTGACGCTGATCCGGGCCATGCTCCTGGACTGGCGGGGCAATGCCCTGGCGGGGGAGGGGTTGTATCAGTTCGGTCTGGACCGGGGGGACTTCACCGTGGCGGTGGCCGCCCTGGCGGTGCTGGTTTTGGCGGACTTCCTCAACGAGTGGAAGGACATGGGGAAGCTGCTGGAACGGCAGGTGCTGCCCCTGCGGTGGGTGGCCTACCTGCTGCTGATCTTTACCATCCTCATCTTTGGCATCTACGGCCCCAACTACGACGCGGCGGCCTTCATCTATTTTGCGTTTTAGGAGGTGTTCCCGCTATGCACAGGCGTTTCCTCTCCCGGCGGGCCCGGCGGGCCATCTCCGCTGTGGCCTTTCTCCTGCTGTTCCTGTTTTTGTTCCAGCTCTTGTCTGGGAGGATGCGGGGGAACCAGTATACCGCGGCGGCCATCGGGCTGTATGACGAGCCGAAACACTCCATTGACGTGCTCTTTATGGGCTCCTCCCACATGCTCAACGCCGTGTCCCCCTTGGAGCTGTGGGAGGAGTACGGCTTGGTGTCCAACAACTTTGCCCAGAACAGTCAGGTGCTGCCCATGACCTACTATGCGGTGAAGGAGGCCCTGCGGTTCCAGACCCCCAAGGTGATTGTGCTGGACATCTACAAAATCGTCCAGGACTGCCTGTACGAGACAGAGGCCGCCCTCCACTACAACCTGGACTGTATGCGCTTCGGCCTGCCCAAGTACCAGGCCATTTTCGACCTGGTGGAGCGGGAGCGGCAGCCGGAATACCTCATCGACCTGATAACCTACCACACCCGCTGGAAGGAGCTCTTCCAGGAGGAGGTCCAGGAGCCGGTGGTGCGCCACAAGGGCACGGAGCTGTTGTTCTCTACCTACCAGCCCTATGCGGGTTGGACGGTGGTGCCGGAGCAGGAGACCATCCAGCCGCCAGAGGTGGCGGTGGAGTATTTGAAACGGATTGTGGACCTGTGCCGGGAGGAGGGGGTGGAGCTCCTTCTCACCGCCGTGCCCTTCACCACCCCGGAGGAGGACGAGCTGGGCCGCCAGCAGATGGTCAACGCCGTGGGGGGCTACGCCCAGGACTGGGGGGTGCCCTTTGTGAACATGATGTACCAGGACCTGGGCCTGGACTACAGCCAGGACATGGCCAACATGTACCATGTGAACTACTGGGGGATGCAGAAGGTCAGCCACTGGCTGGGGGCTTACCTCCTGGAACACTACGACCTCCCCGACCGCCGGGGGGAGGCGGCCTACCAGGGCTGGAACCAGGACTTGGCGGAATACCGGAGCTGGCTGGCGGGGATGGTGCCAGAGCAGCAGCCCGGCAGTATGCTTGATGGCGTTGGATAAAGACAGCCCCTGACCCAGTTTGGGTCAGGGGCGTTTTTCAGGATGGGCCCTTGACAGCGGGTGAAATTTATATATAATAAATCTATTATGGCTCTATGAAGCCAAGGGCAAGGCACCCGTCCCCGGCGGCCCAATATATAGTTTACCATCGTGTACAACCGGCCCAGCGCCGGAGAGAGAGGAGATCATATACATGCTAGCCAACAGCGAAAAGACCATGGAGAAGATCGTTGCCCTGTGCAAGGGCCGGGGCTTTGTGTTCCCCGGCAGCGAGATCTACGGCGGCCTGGCCAACACCTGGGACTACGGCCCCCTGGGTGTGGAGCTGAAAAACAACGTGAAAAAGGCCTGGTGGAAGAAGTTCGTCCAGGAGAACCCCTACAACGTGGGGCTGGACGCCGCCATCCTGATGAACCCCCAGGTTTGGGTGGCCTCCGGCCACGTGGGGGGCTTTTCTGACCCCCTGATGGATTGCAAGGAGTGCAAGGAGCGCTTCCGGGCGGACAAGGTCATTGAGGAGTGGTGCCAGGACAACAGCTTTGACCTGGGCAAGTCCGTGGACGCCCTCTCCCAGAGTGAGATGAAGGACTTCATTGACCAGCACAACATCTGCTGCCCCTCCTGCGGCAAGCACAACTGGACGGATATCCGCCAGTTTAACCTGATGTTCAAGACCTTCCAGGGGGTCACCGAGGACGCCAAGAACACCGTGTACCTGCGTCCGGAGACCGCCCAGGGTATTTTTGTCAACTTCCAGAACGTCCAGCGCACCACCCGGAAGAAGCTGCCCTTTGGCGTGTGCCAGATCGGCAAGAGCTTCCGCAACGAGATCACCCCCGGCAACTTCACCTTCCGCACCCGGGAGTTTGAGCAAATGGAGCTGGAATTCTTCTGCAAGCCCGGCACGGAGCTGGAATGGTTCAACTACTGGAAGGACTTTTGCAAAAAGTGGCTGGACGAGCTGGGGATGCAGGAGAAAAACCTGCGCCTGCGGGACCATGAGGCCGCCGAGCTCTCCCACTACTCCAACGCCACCACCGACTTTGAATACGCCTTCCCCTTCACCGACTGGGGGGAGCTGTGGGGCGTGGCCAGCCGCACCAGCTACGACCTCACCGCCCATCAAACCACCTCCGGCAAAGACCAGACCTATTTCGACCAGGAGAGCGGGGAGCACTACATCCCCTTCGTCATCGAGCCCTCCCTGGGGGCGGACCGGGTGACTCTGGCCTTCCTCATCGACGCCTACGACGAGGAAGTGGTGGGTCAGGATAAGAACGGCAAGGACGACATCCGCACCGTGCTCCACCTGCACCCTGCCCTGGCGCCCTTCAAGTGCGCCGTGCTGCCCCTGAGCAAGAAGCTGGGGGAGAAGGCCCAGGCGCTTCAGGCAGAGCTTTCCAAGGAGTTCATGGTGGACTATGACGACGCCGGCTCCATCGGCAAGCGCTACCGCCGCCAGGACGAGATCGGCACCCCCTTCTGCGTCACCGTGGACTTCCAGACCGTGGGCAGCGACACCGAGGAGGCCGACC
>CAJUCB010000043.1:13740-16237 GCA_910584805.1 uncultured Oscillospiraceae bacterium | reverse complement strand
CTCACCGACGACCAGGTGGGCCTGAACCGGGACGATTTCCGCATTGTCATCACCCCCAACAAGGACGAGCGGACCCTCACCGTCTCCGACAACGGCATCGGCATGACCCAGGAGGAGATGGAGAACAACCTGGGCACCATCGCCAAGAGCGGGTCCCTTCAGTTTAAGCAGGAGACCGAGGCGGCGGACGACGCGGAAGTGGATGTCATCGGCCAGTTTGGCGTGGGCTTTTACTCTGCGTTCATGGTGTCGGACAAGGTGACGGTGATCTCCAAGGCCTACGGCTCTGACCAGGCCTGGCGTTGGGAGTCCGAGGGCGTGGACGGCTACACCATGGAGCCCTGTGAGAAGGACAGCGTGGGCACCGATGTGATCATGCACATCAAGGAGAACGCCGACGAGGAGGACTTCGACGATTTCATTAAGCCCATGCCCCTGTCCAAGCTGGTGAAGAAATATTCCGACTACATCCGCTACCCCATCCGTATGGAGATGGAGCACAGCCGCCAGAAGGACAAGCCCGCCGACGCCGGGGAGGACTACCAGCCGGAGTATGAGATGGTCAAGGAGTGGGAGACCGTCAACTCCATGGTGCCCATCTGGCAGCGCCCCAAGAGCCAGGTGGAGAAGGAGGACTACAACGCCTTCTACAAGTCCAAGTTCGGCGACTGGGAGGACCCCCTCCTTACCGTCCACGTGGCCGCCGAGGGCAATTTTGAATACAAGGCCCTGTTGTATATCCCCGCCCAGGTGCCCATGAACTACTACTCCACGGAGTTCAAAAAGGGCTTACAGCTCTATTCCTCCGGGGTCATGATTATGGACAAGTGCCCGGATTTGCTGCCGGACCACTTCAGCTTCGTCCAGGGCATTGTGGACACCCCCGACGTCTCCCTGAACATCTCCCGGGAGATGCTGCAGCACGACCGGCAGTTGAAGGTCATTGCCAACAACATCGAGAAGAAGCTAAAGACTGAGCTCACCAAGCTCATGAAGGACGACCGGGAGAAGTATGAAAAGCTCTGGTCTACCTTCGGGATGCAGTTCAAATACGCCCTCATGAACAGCTATGGCCAGAACCGGGACACCATCCGGGACCTGCTGCTGTTCTGGTCCTCCAAGGAGAACAAGCTCACCTCCCTGAAGGAGTACGTGGAGCGGATGCCTGCCTCCCAGGAGAAGGTGTATTATGTCTGTGCCGACAGCGTGGAGAACGCCGCCCGGATGCCCCAGGCGGAGCGGGTGTTGAAGGCCGGCTATGAGGTGCTCTACCTCATTGTGGACGAGGACGAGATTGTCCTGCAAATGTTGGAAAACGCCGGGGAGGGGAAGCCCTTCGTGTCCGTGGCCAGCGAGGACGCCTTGCCTGTTACCGACGAGGAAAAGGCCAACGCCGAGCAGGCGGAGAAGGACCACAAGGACGTCCTGGACTTTGCCCAGGAGACCTTGAAGGACAAGGTGAGCAAGGTGCGTATCTCCAAGATTTTGCGCAGCGGGGCGGTGTGCCTCAGTGCCGACGGCCCTGTCACCTTGGAGATGGAAAAGTATTTCAAAAAGATGCGGGGAGACTTCCCCATGCAGGCCCAGCGGGTGTTGGAGCTGAACCCGGAGTCCAGCGCTTTCCAGGCCCTTTGCGCCGCCTACGAGGCGGACAAGGACAAGGCGGCCACCTACGTGGAAGTCCTGTACAACCAGGCCCTGTTGATTGCCGACCTGCCCCTGCCCGACCCGGTACACTATGCCGAGCTGGTGTGCTCCCTGATGCAGTAACAAAAGACGAAAAAACCCCTGCCCCTTGGGACTGTAATTGGTCCCAGGGGGCAGGGGTTTTTTGTGGGGGGATTAGGAGACCGGGGCGTTCAGCTTAGTCTGGATGTACCCGCGCACCTGGTCCAGGGGCAGGCACAGCACGAAAGCCAGCTCGTTTTCAATGAGCCCCTCCGCCCGGCGCAGGATGCTTTCGTCCGAAGCGGAGAGCTTTTTTCCCTTGGCCAACAGCTCCTGTTTCTTTTGGAAAATACAACCGGCTAGGCCCATCAGCCCTTCCAGGTCACTGGTTTTCACCAGGGTTTGGAACAGGGCGGTTCGGTCCTTGCGGTTGTCTACCCAGGCCATCCTGCCGTCCCGGGTGGAGAGGATCAGCTGGTCTACCTCCTCCCGGGTGGGGAGGCGGCCCATTTTGCCCAAGAGGGTTTCATTGTCCAGGGGGACGAAAATGGTGGAGCCAGGGGCCCCCACGGGCTTAAGTACATAGAACTCCTTGCCCTTCCCCTTGGGGGAATCGCTGCGGATGTCCTCAATGAGACAGACGCCATTGCTGGCATAGCGAACGTATTCGCCTTTGCGGTAAACTTGTTCCATGGGGAGCCTCCTTCTATTGTAAAATGTAGGGTGTGGTCCAATGGGTATAGGCCACTTGATACAGATAGTATAACAAATTTGGCGAAAAAAAGCGACAGTTTTTTCCACAAAAATGAAAAAGTTTTACAGGTCCGCT
>CAJUCB010000043.1:0-13730 GCA_910584805.1 uncultured Oscillospiraceae bacterium | reverse complement strand
AAAAGCGACAGTTTTTCTGCTTAAAAATGAAAAAGTTTTGCAGAATGGCCCCAATAATTGACAAACATTTTCATGGGCCATATAATCATAGAGATATTGTAGCACATGGCCTGCATCCAATGGCTCAAAACGCTCCCGTTTGTGCGGGGAGGTTTCACAAATGACGAAAGGGTTTTTCGCGCTGCTGTTCCTGTTGATGTTTATCGTGTCCCTTCCTGGCTGCGCCACGGAGGGGCAGGAGCGCTCCCCCTTCGAGGAAGTCAATACCTTAGAGGGCTTGCAGCTGCAAGCGAAGCCGGGAACAATCACCCCCACCGGAATGACAGTTGTTTTCTGCAATACAACAGAACGGGACGATTTCATCTATGGCGTATGGTTTTGCATCGAGGAAAAGCGGGATGGGGGGTGGTATACCATACCGCCGCTGTTGGAGGAGTATAAGGTGGTGGGGGGAGGCCCCACGGTTGGGTATGAGGTTCCCTCGGCTTCCGCCATCCAATCGGGGGTTTCCAATGAAATGGAGTATGACTGGACGCTTCCATTCGGAACCTTGGAACCCGGAATGTATCGGCTTCTCACAATTGTGAATGGTATGGCGGAGCGCCCTAATTCCAAAGATTACTTTATGACGGCGGAGTTTTCCATTGGAACGACAGATTCCTGAATACAAAAAACGGGGAGGGTCAACAACGTTGGCCCTCTCTGTTATGATGATTTGGAGTCTTAGGAAAAGCATAAATTTATTATAAAAATGAAAAAGTTTTACAGGCTGTCCAGAACGGTTGACAAACATTTTCATGGGCCATATAATAGAGGTACTTTTATGGAAAGTGAGGTGGAATCCATGGACGCAGGCGGTAGTAACGGCACTTTGGCAGGCCGATCGTTCCCAGCTACGGACGAACCGCCCCAAGGCGTTCGTCGATTCCGTATGTCTATAGAGTAACCATCGGCCAACCGGTGTGTCTTACTCCTGCCGGACAGGGCGGTTTGCGCCCTGAACCGAAAAAGGGAGGAGATACCAATGGCAGAACGCAGCATCGTGACCCTGGAGGAGACTCTGGCGGCCCTGGCGGAGGGGAAGAAGTACACCACCCTCCGGGACATCCTGGTGACCATGAACGCGGCTGACGTGGCGGGGGTCTTTGACTCCATGCCCGAGACCAAGCTGCCCCTGCTCTTCCGCCTGCTCCCCAAGGAGCTGGCGGCGGAGACCTTCGTAGAGATGGAGCCAGAGGCCCAGGAGCTGCTCATCCAGGGCTTTTCCGACAACGAGCTGAAAGAGGTCGTCGACGAGCTGTACGTGGACGACGCGGTGGACATCGTGGAAGAGATGCCCGCCAACGTAGTCAAGCGCATTTTGAAGCAGGCAGACCCGGAAATGCGCAAGATGATCAACGAAATCCTAAAATACCCCGACGACAGTGCCGGCAGCATCATGACCACGGAGTATGTCAGCCTCCGCCCGGACATGACCACAGAGGAGGCCATCAAGCGCATCCGCCGCACTGGCGTGGACAAAGAGACCATTTACAACTGCTATGTGACGGAGAACAACCGCAAGCTCATTGGCACCATCACCATCCGCACCCTCCTGCTCAGCGAGGACGACGACGTGTTGGAGGAGATCATGGAGCCCAACGTCATCTCCGTGAGCACCTTGGAGGACCAGGAGGACGTGGCGGAGATGTTCGCCAAGTACGACTTTGTGGCCCTGCCGGTGGTGGACCAGGAAAACCGCCTGGTGGGCATCGTCACCGTAGACGACGCCATCGACGTTATGCGGGAAGAGGCCACCGAGGACTTTGAAAAGCTGGCAGGTATGACCCCCACAGATAAGCCCTACCTGCGCACCGGGGTTCTGGAAACCTTTCGTTCCCGCCTGCCCTGGCTGCTGATTTTGATGCTCTCCGCCACCCTCACCAGCATGGTCCTCACGGGTTATGAAACATCCCTGGCCGCCTGTTCGGCCCTGATCGCCTTCATCCCCATGCTCACCGGCACCGGGGGCAACAGCGGCACCCAGGCCTCCGTGGCGGTGATCCGCGGCCTGTCCCTGGGAGAGGTGGAGTTTACCGACAGCCTCCGGGTCCTGTGGAAGGAAATCCGGGTGGCGATGCTGTGCGGCGTAACCCTGGCTATCTGCAACTTTGTCAAGCTCCTGGTGGTGGATCGGATGCTGCTGCACAACAGCGGGGTGACTATCCCCGTGGCGGCCACCATCTGTGTGACCATGATTTTCACCGTGTTTTGCGCCAAGACCGTGGGCTGCCTGCTGCCCCTACTGGCCGAGCGCATCCACCTGGACCCGGCGGTGATGGCCAGCCCCTTCATCTCCACTGTGGTGGACGTGGTGACCCTGGTGCTCTACTTCCAGGTGGCCCGGGTGATCCTGGGGATTTAGGCGCGTTGACAGGGTTCCAACCCTATGTTACAATAGGAATATAGAAGCCCCCCACCCGAGAGACACGAATGGAGGGAATCGTAATGTTAAATGGATATACCGGTACCCTTGTCCTGGCCCTGCACCTGCTGCCTGTGGTGCTGCTCTGGGCCACCTGGAAGCTGCCCCAAGCGGCGGCGGGCAGCAAGATTGTCCTAGGCCAAACCCTGGGCTCTGGGGTGTTCCTGCTGCTGTTCCCGATGGCGGAACAGTTACATTGGGGGTGGGGCTCTCGGCCCTCCGCCTGGATTTGAGCCTGTTGGGCGGGGAGGGCTGTGTGATTGCCCTGTACCTCATCACCGCCGGAGCGGTGGCCCTGGGGGCTGTGCAGCTTCGGGGAAGATGGAACAAAGCATAATGAAAAGGAGGCACGGCTGCGGGCTGTGCCTCCTTTTTTATGTTCCGTGTGTCCTGCCCTCCGCCTCCAACAACAGCGCCAATAGCTCCCGTTGAAAGGCTGCGTTGTCACCGCTGACACGAATGGTACGGGGGTGGTGGTGAGCCGTGCCAAAGACTTCCAATTCACTGTCGCCGCAGAAGGAGAGGGAGGCATAGTGGGAATACCCGTGATAGGAGAAGCCCAAGCGGACATCGTAGCCCAAGGTGATTTCCCAATTAGGCTTTCGGCCTGGCAAAAGGAAGTAGCTGCGGCTGTTGAGCTTCTCCAACAGGGCGCGGCTGTCCTCTGGCGAGAGGGGCGTGCTGGCTTGACTGCCCGGTCCCTGCGCATCTATTTTGCTCAACAGTACATCCACCTGATCCACCTGGGCCAAGTCGAAGCCGCCGCCCATGGCTTGAGAAAAGGAGCGGGGCAGGAGGTAGTAGAGCAGGGCAAGGGCCAGCACGGCGGCCAGGCCTATGGCGAGGATGGATTTCCGTTTCATAAGCCCCTCCTAAGCGCTCAATATAAAATAGAAAACGATCAGACAAGGTACGATTAAGGAAAAACGTGGTATTCTTCAACAGCTTTGTCCAATAATTTCCCCAAAATCGAGAGGTAGTCTGCCCCCATGCTTTTCGCCTTGTTCAGCGTTGCGGGGGAGACATAGAGGGTCAAGGGCTCTCCATGATATGGTTTCGCTTTTCTGGCGGCAATAAATGCCCGTTCCATTTCTTCTGTCAGTTCAGGGGAATCTTCATCGTAGACGATGGGAAGTTTTTTTCCTGCTTCCAGCAATTCCCGTTCTCTGTTGGTTAGTGGGGTAGTTCCATTGAGCTCAAAGGTTACCATAATATAGCCCCCTTTCTTTCGTGGTGGCAAAACGGGCGGAAATCAATCGAATTCTTGGGAACCGCTCCGTGTACACAACAAATAAGATGTCACCGGCTAAACCAATCGTAATATATCGGTCCTCCTCTATACTATGCGTTTCGTCATAGATTTCTATTCGGTTTTCATCGAGAAAGACCTTTGCTGCGATTTCAAAAGGGACACCGTGTTTTTTGAGGTTGCGTATGGCTTTTTCTTCATCCCATTCAAATTGTAAAGGCATAGTTTATCGACCACCTAAAACCTTGCATTATTTATCTTACTGGCTCAGCATAAAATAGAACGCAATCAGACATGGCACAGTTACCATCATCATCAGGGAGAGCCCGGCCAGGAAGATGCTGGTCCGGCGGGAACAGCGGATCAGCACCGGTTCCCGGTCCCGGATGGCATTCACCAGGCACAGGGCAAAGGCGAAGGGCCAGATCCAGCAGGTGAGGAGATAGGAAATCAAAAATACCTGTAAAATAGAGTCTCTCATGCTTCCTCCCAATCAAAACTGTCTAGGAAGCTATGCTCTTCCTCTGGCGTCAGGGCCCCGTCCAGAACCCAGAGGTCATAGAAGCATTGGTTGGCGGGGAAGAAATGGTGGCGGGTGCTCTCCTGGTCCAGGACCAGTTCCAACATGAAGCTGCCATAGCGGGTGGAGGAAAACACAAAATCGGAGCTGTTGGCACTGCTGCCCAGGATGGGCTGCAATAGGGCGGCGAAGTCTGGATGGGTGAAGCCCTCCTGGCTGAGCCGCTGGGGGTCCTCAAAGGGCAGGTAGATCAGGCCGCAGATTTCTTGGCCGTCCCGGAGGACGCGCAACCCTTCCAGGGTTTGCAGGGGCTGGTAGGTGCAGCCGGCGGGGATGGTCAGGCGATAGCCCGCGGGGAAGGCGAGGGTCAGGGGTTGGTCAGAGGGCTCCTCTGTGGCAGCGTCGTTGTCCACATGCAGGCTGAAGCCTGCGCTGAACACCCCCAAGAGGATGACGGTTTCCTCTTGGAGCAGGAACGACACGGAGAAGGCCTCATCCATGGTGTCTGCCGCCAGCAGGGTGCCGTCAGGCAGATACTTGTACTGCATCACCTGGAACTGGGTGTCGGGGGCACCCAGGGTCCCGCTGTCTTGGGTGGGGAGGCCAAAGCTGTCCATCACCGCCTGGCGGCTGCTGCCCAGGCCAATGCCCTTTACCTGCCAGGGGGAGTCCTCCACGGGGCCGCTGCTGGGGAAGCTGTCCTGGCCTGTGGAGAAGTAGATGGCCTGGTCGTGCTGGAACCAGACGGTGATGGGGCCCAGGTCCCCGCCGTGGTAGTCCACAAAGGTTAGGCTGCCCTCTTCTCTCTCGTCCCAGCCCTCTTGGCTGGATAGAAGGGCGTCCACCGAGGCCCGGTCCATCCCCAGGGTTAGGACTTCCTCCCCTTGGCTGTTTTCCAACTGGACCTGGGTGTAGTCTGGCTCCCCTTCACAGGCGCAGAGGGTGAGGGCCAGGACGGCACAGAGGAGGGCAGGGAGGCGGGTTCTCTTCCGAAATTGTTTCATAGGTGGGCTCCTTTCCGATGGGCCCGGCAGGCCAGACCTTGGATTCCCCTTTATAGTATCATACGGCGGGGGTGTTTGCAAGAAGGGGGAGGCGGGGGAAAGGGTACATGCCCCAAAATGAGGCACCGGCTCCCGGTGCCTCATTCTTTCAAAGGCTCTCATATGGATTCCCGGTGCCACACCAAGCTGGTTGTGCTTGGTGCCCCTTGGTCACAGCAACAAGGGCCCATTGTTTACCGTCAGGCACACCGCGCAGCGGGCGGGGATTTGGTACGCCCGGAAGTATGCCTCCTCCATGGGGATCCACTTGTCCCGAAACACCGGCAGGGCTTCCGGGCCGTTGCGCGTCTCAATGCGCCGGAGCTGTTCCGCCGGGTCGATGGTCAAAAACACATGGGCGTCGTAAAAATCCCAGAGCTTGGGGTGGCAGCTATAGGCGCCTTCCACCAGGGTCAGCCGGAGGGGGCTCACTTCTATGGGGTCCAGAAGGCAGTCCTGGTGGCAGTCGTAGGGGCGGTAGGACACGAATTTCCCCTGGCGCAGGGGCCGGAGGACTTCCTCCAAGCAGCGCTCCCAGTCCACGTTGCCCCCAGGCTCCGCCAGGCGTTCCGGGGTGCGCCGTTCTGGGGGGAGGAAAAAGTGGTCCATGGAGACCACGTTGCAGCCGGTCTCCTCCTGGAGTTTTTGGGCAAAGCTGCTTTTGCCGGCGGCGCAGCGGCCGTCAATGGCCACCACAAGGGGACGGTTCGAGGCGATCAGTTCCATCCTATCACGCCCCCTCTGGCCGGGCTGTATGGAAGGGCACCAGGCCGGTACGGTGCAGGGCCACCATCAGCGCCGGGATCAGAACCAGTTGAAGAAGGATGCCGGGGATGGCGTTGAAGAGGGCCCCCGCCAGGAACATCTCCATGGTGAAGCCGCTGCCGCTGAGGCCCAGTTGGAGGCTTTGCACCACACCCCACACCAGCCGCCCCGCCACCATGGCGGCAAGGAGGCAGCGGTACAGGGCCCGGAGGCATTGCCAGCGGGAACGGCTGTACAGCAGCCCCGCCACCAGGCCGTAGGTCATCAGCTCAAAGGCCATAGCCGTGGCCGCAGGGAACATCACCGGCAGGGCGAAGAGGCTGGAACGCAGCAGGGGCAGGGCAAAGCCCACCGCCGCCCCATATTGCCAGCCGCACAGCAGCCCGCAGAGGAACACCGGGAGGTGCATGGGCAGGAGCATATTCCCAATCTGGGGGACCTGCCCGGTGAGGAAGGGCAGCACCAGCCCCAGGGCCAGGAACATGGCGGAGAGGGTCAGTCTACGGGTGGCTTTTTCCATGCTTTCCCCTCCCCAGGGAAGGGCACGGTCACAAAGGGGACCACGTCCTTCACCGCCTCTTGGAGGCTGATTTCCCGGTCGTCCTGGTCGATATCCACCAGGCGGTAGCGGTCACAGCCCATGCCCAGCTCCTTCATATAGTGCAGCTGCCGGTGGCCCCGGCGGGACTCGATGCGCTTCACCATGGCCTCCCGGTCCTTCTCTGTCAGGGCGTAGATCAGGTCCACGGAGGCCTGGTCGATGGCCAGCAGGTCCAGGGAGGCCAGGATGCCGATGTTGGGGGTCACCACCGGCTCTGCATCCACCCCCTCGCAGTCGCAGGAGACGGACATGTTCCGCAGCACGTTCACATAGCTGATCCGGGGCCCGAAGTGGTCCACGGTGGCCTTGGTGGATTCGGTCATGCGCTCCATGAGCTCCTCTTTGGTGATGTCCCACTGGTCCTCGGAGCCGGGGGTGGTGTGGATCATGGCTTTGCCCACCCGGCCGTCGGCACAGCCGATGCCGATGTTCTTGTTGGAGCCGCCAAAGCCTCCCACGGTGTGGCCCTTGAAGTGGGTCATGGCCAGGAAGGAGTCATAGTTCAGCAAATTCTTCCCCATGGACATCTCCGAGAACCACTTGCCGCCCTTCACCGGGAGCATCACGGTGCCGTCCTCGTCCAGGATGTCCACAGGGCAGAAGGTCCAGCCGTTGACCTTCAAGGTCTCCCGGTGCTGTTCCGTTGTGTAGCGGTCGCCGTCGTAATAGGTGTTGGTCTCCAAAATGGTGGCCTGGGGCAGTTCCGTCTGGATTAGGTGCTGAATCCAGTGGTGGGGGATGATGTTGGGGCCGTGGGGTTCTCCGGTGTGGAGCTTAACCCCCACTTTCCCCGTCAGGTTCCCCAGGACCCGGGCGGTGATCCGCCGCAAGCCCTCTGGGGAGAGGTCTTTGGTGAAGTAGACCACGGCCTCGGGGCCGCTGCGGTCCTGCTGGGGGATATACTGTTTCCCGTCGGTTCCGGGGGTAGGCTTTTGGTTGGACATACTGTGGTCCTCCTTTGCAAAATTTCTGCCGGGGCGGGCCGCTTTCTGGGTTAGCTGCCTGGTTCGCCTAGTATATCAGGTCTATGGTATCTCAGTCAAATGTTTCTGACCAGCGGCGCAGTTCTTCCTGGGACAGACTGCCGTTGAGCATCCGGCCCTCCACCAGCTTGGTGTCCGGGGCCACACAGCCCTTGCGCTTTGCCGCGCACTTCCCCAGGCCGCATATTAAGTATCATCCGGACAGACCGGACCCAGTTGGAGCACACAGCGCTCCTCCCAGGATAAAACGCCGGTCTCCACCGCTTGCTGATAGCGGCCAATCTTGTAGTCCAGCCGGTCCATGGTCGCTTGGATCTGTTTGGCCTGGGCCACCAGCACAGCCCGCTGGTCTTGCAGCAGCTGTAGGCGCTGGGCAAAGGTGCCGTCCCCCTGCTGGCAGAGCTTGACGTATTGGATCATTGCCTCCACCGGCAGGCCGGCGCTGCGCATACATAGGGCCAGTTCCACCCAGCCCAGGTCCTCGTCCTGGTAGTCCCGGCGGCCGGCGGCGGTGCGCGGTACCGCTGGGATCATCCCCACCCGCTCATAGTAGCGCAGGGTGTCCTGGCTGATGCCAAACTGTGCGCTGACTTCCTTGATGGTCAACTTCCTCACCGCCTCTCCCCATCCGTTTGCTCCGGTATAGGCTGATTATATATCTTGGAGTTGACTCCAAGTCAAGAGGGGAAGGGGAATTTTTTTGAAAAAATTGACGGGAAGGCGCTCAGGCTGGATGCCATGTCACAGCGATGCAACTGCCCAGCAAAAAAGCAGGAGATGGACTCCTTGTGGAACCATCTCCTGCGCAATGGGCTGTTTAGTTTTAAGAGAAACTCAGCGCTTGCTGAACTGGGGCGCGCGGCGGGCAGCCTTCAAGCCGTACTTCTTTCTCTCCTTCATTCTGGGGTCGCGGGTGAGGAAACCGGCGGCCTTCAGGGCGGGACGGTGCTCTGCGTTCATCTCCAGCAGGGCGCGGCTGATGCCGTGGCGGATGGCACCGGCCTGGCCGGTGACACCGCCGCCGGTGACGGTGGCGCTGATGTCCACCTTGCCCAACAGGCCGGTGGTGTCCAGGGGCTGGCGGACGATGAGCTTCAGGGTTTCCAGGCCAAAGTAATCGTCGATATCACGGCCGTTGATGGTGATGGCCCCGGTGCCGTTGGGGAACAGGTGGACACGGGCCACGGAGGACTTCCGGCGGCCGGTGCCGTAATGGTAAGGCTTCTTGCTCTTATACATGGTCTAGTTCCTCCTTATTCTGCGGTCCAGGGCTCGGGCTTCTGCGCGGCGTGGATGTGGTCGGGGCCGCGGAAAATCTTCAAGCGGGTGAGGGAGTCCTTGGTGATGGTGTTGCGGGGCATCATGCCGCGCACGGCCAGCTTCATGGCCAGCTCCGGCTTGTCCTGCATGAGCTTGCGGTACTTGGTCTCTTTCAGGCCGCCCACGTAGCCGGAGTGGGTGCGGTAGAACTTCTGGTCCAGCTTCTTGCCGGTGAGCACCGCGTCCTGGGCGTTGATGACGATGACGAAGTCACCGCAGTCGGCGTGGGGGGTGTATTCGGGCTTGTGCTTGCCCCGCAGCAGGGTGGCTGCCACGGTGGCGGTCTTTCCAAGGGGCTTGCCAGCGGCGTCAAGGATATACCACTTGCGCTCGATGTTGCCCTTGTTGGCCATAAATGTGGACATAGGGTCGAACCTCCAAATCTCTTGTTTCACAAAGAATCGGCCCGTTTACAAATCCAGCCTGTCCCCGTATAATAGGAGAAGGCCACGGGCCTGTTTTAAGCGGGCTTAATTATAATACAGTGTACCCCCGGTGTCAACGCTTTTTCCTGATTTTTTAATTTAGCCTATCCAAATCTCGCTCGTGCGCTTGCTTTCTCTTGAAATCTCTTGATATCTCATCTTCAATTTTCGTTTTTTATGGAGGAAAACCCATGCGAAAGACACTCAGCCTGCTGCGCCGCTGCGTGGAGGACTACGATATGATCCAACCTGGGGAGCGCGTTGCCGTGGGGGTTTCCGGGGGGAAGGACTCCCTGCTGCTGCTGGCAGGCCTAGCCCAGCTTTCCCGCTTCTACCCCGCCCCCTTCACCGTGGAGGCCTTCACCGTGGACATGGGCCTGCCCGGTATGGACTTCACCCCGGTGGCGGAATTTTGCCGGGACCTGGGGGTCCCCTACCACCAGGTCCCCACCCAGATTGCCCACGTGATTTTCGACGTGCGCCAGGAGAAGAACCCCTGTGCCCTCTGTGCCAAGATGCGCAAGGGCTCCCTCCACGAGGCCTTGTTGGCCCAGGGAATCCACAAGGTGGCCCTGGGGCACCACTACGACGACGCGGTGGAGACCTTTTTCCTCTCCCTCTTCTACGAGGGGCGGTTGTCCTGCTTCCGGCCTGTGACCTACCTGGACCGTACAGACGTCACCCAGATTCGCCCCATGCTCTACCTGGGGGAGGACTTGGTCCGGGAGACCGCTGCCCGTTTGCAGCTCCCTGTGGTCCACAACCCCTGCCCCGCCGACGGCGCCACCCGGCGGCAGGAGGTGAAGGAGCTGGTGGCCCGGTTGGAGGGGCAGTATCCCAAACTGCGGGAGTATGTATTCTCAGCCATGCAGCGCCTGCCGCTGCCGGGATGGGAGGCGCAGGAATAAAGAAAGACAGCGCCGGGAGCCCTCTGCTGGGGCCTCCCGGCGCTGCGTTTTTTATTGTGCCGCTAAGATATCCACGCCCATCCCGAAGGGGTCGTCCAGGACGATCCGTCCACAGGGGACGCTGCCCTCGGGGAGGGTGATCTCCCGCAGCCGGGCGGCGCAGGGCAAGAGCCGCTCCCGGGGCAGGGGACGGCTGCTCTTCACCGGCAGCAGGGTGCCGTCCTGGCGCTTCATGGTGGTGGTCAGCAGGCGCAGGGGGGCCGTGGCCTCTTGGCGGGCATAGGCCTCCCCTTTTTCACAGGCGTTGCCCTTGGCCATCCCGTCGGGGCGCAGCCGCACCCGGCAGCCCCTGGGGCAGAGGACGCAGGTGACCACCCCCGGCTGGGGCAGGCCCTTGGGGAGGTTGGTGTTGCTGTCCCTGGGCATGAGCTTTAAGGATTGCTTTTGGAGGAAGCGGGCGGCGTTGCGGCCGGCGGCCAGGCCCTGGGTGGTGACGAAATCCGCCAGGTCCATCACCTTCCGGCAGTTGCCGCAGGAGAAGATGCCGGGGATGGTGGTTTGGAGGTACACGTCGGTGAGGGTGCCGTTGGTGGCCGGGTCCAGGGCCACCCCCGCCATGGCGCCCACCTCGTTCTCCGGGATCAGCCCTACAGAGAGCAGGAGGGTGTCGCAGTCCAGATGGCGCTGGGTGCCGGGGATGGGCTTGCCCTCCTGGTCCAGGTCCGAGAGCTCCACCCCGGAGAGCCGTCCCGTCCCGAATATGTTGGTGACTGTGCAGTTTAGATAGAGGGGGATGCCGAAGTCGTACAGACATTGGCTGACGTTTCGCTCCAACCCCCCAGGGGCCTCCTTGGCCTCCGCCACCGCCAGCACCTGGGCCCCCTCCAAGGTCAGCCGCCGGGCCATGATGAGGCCGATATCCCCGGAGCCCAGAATCACCACCCGCTTGCCCACCATGAGGTTCTTGGTGTTGAGGAGGTTTTGGGCAGTACCGGCGGTGTAAATCCCCGCCGGACGGCTGCCAGGGATGGCAATGGCCCCCCGGGTCCGCTCCCGGCAGCCGGTGGCCAAGACCACCGCCCCAGCCATGTAGGTGTAGACACCCCCACGGGTGACGGCGGTGACAATCCGGCTCCGGCTGAGCCCTGTGACCATGGCCCCGGTGCGCAGGCGTACCCCCGCTTCCTGGGCCTCCGTCCGGGCCAGGAGGGCATATTCCGGCCCCGTGAGCATGGCCTTGTAGCGGTGCAGGCCGAAGCCGTCGTGGATGCACTGGTTCAAAATGCCCCCCAGCTGGCGCTCCCGTTCCAGGAGCAGCACCCGTTCCGCCCCGGCCTCCCGGGCCCCTTTGGCGGCGGCCAGGCCCCCAGGCCCGCCGCCGATGACCACAACGTCATAGCGTTCCATCACTTCACCCTCCCTGTAAAGAGTGGGGAGTTCTCCTCCCGGTAGAAAATCTCCTCCGGCGGCAAGCCATAGTCCGTCAGCATCCCAGCCAGCTTGGGCAGGCAATAGCCGCCGCTGCAGCGCCCGGTGGTGGCCCAGGCCCGGTATTTGATGCCGGACAGGGTGCGCACCCCCAGGGGGTTTTCAATGGCCTGGCGGAGTTCCGCCCGGGTCACCTTCTGGCAGCGGCAGAGGATTTCCCCGTATTCCGGGTCCCGGGCAATGAGCATCTCCTGGACCCCCAGGGATTTCTCACGGAAGCGGGGGATGCCCCGGCGCTGGGGGTTGAAGTCCTCCTTGGGGTGCAGGTCCATGGATTGCCCCACCAGGGCCACCACTCCACGGGCGATAGGCAGGGAGGCGGTCATGCCAGGGGACTCAATGCCGATGAGGTTGATGAGCCCCCGGCAGTTGCGCTCCTCCCGGATGATGAAATCCCGGGAGCCCCCCACCCCGGGGGGCGTCTGTTTGGGGCGGATGCCACAGTAAGCCCCGATAATCTGTTGTTTTTCCAGGCCGGGAAGGAGCTGTTGGGCTTCTTTGAGCAGCTGGTCCAGCACCGGCTTGGTGCAGGAGACATCCTCCGGGTCGTGGCTGTACTCGGCGCTGGGGCCGATGAGCAGGTTTCCGTGGACGGTGGGGGTCAGGTGGACCCCCAGCCCCCCCGCCCCCGCCTTGGGGACGGGGTATACCGGGAGGGGGAGGACATCCTTGGCTACCTGGTCCAGGACGTAATACTCCCCCCGGCAGGGGTAGAGGCGATAGCCCTCCGCCCCCGCCATGGCGGCCACCTGGGCGCTGTGGAGCCCGGCGCAGTTGATGACAAAGCGGGCGTGGAAGTCCCGGCCACCGGCGGTGACGGAGAAGCCCGTCTCCTCCCGGCGGATGGCGGTGACCTGGTGGCGGAAAAAGAAGGAGGCCCCGTTGGCATGGGCGTTCTCCGCCAGGGCTACGGTGTAGAGGAAGGGGTCAAAAATCCCGGTCTCCGGGGAGAGCATCCCCCCAATGCCCCCCAGCTGGGGGAACTTGCTGCGCAGGCTGTCCTGGTCCAGCATGGTCAGGCCGTGGCAGCCGTTGCGCTCCCCCTGGGCCATGAGTTGAAGAAGGGTGGCCATGTCCTCCAGGTCGAAGGCCAGGAGCAGCTTGCCGGTTTTCTTGTAGGGCACGTCCAATTCCTGGCACAGGGCTTCAAAGCCCCGGTTGCCCTCCACGCACAGGTGGGCCATGAGGCTGCCGGGGGGATTGTTGAACCCAGCGTGGACCACGGCGGAGTTGCGCCCACTGGCCCCGGAGGCCACGTCTGCGGATCGCTCCACCAGGGCGATGGAGCAGCGGTAACGGGCCAGCTCGCGGGCCACGGCGCAGCCCACCGCGCCGCCGCCGATGATGAGGACATCAAACTGTAGGTCGTTTGCCATAAGGGAACCCTCCCACAGAGCCCTGCCCCCAGGAGACGGGGCAGGGCTTGGTGTTTTGTTTGATGCAATTATACCATGTGTGGGCCTATTCGGAAACCTGATTTCCCGTATAAAGTTGATAGTACCGGCCTTTTTTCTCCATCAACTCCTCGTGGTTGCCCCGCTCAATGATGCGGCCCTGTTCCAGGACCATGATGCAGTCGGCGTTGCGCACGGTGGAGAGCCGGTGGGCGATGACGAAGGTGGTGCGGCCGTACATGAGGCCGTCCATGCCCTGCTGCACCAGCATCTCCGTGCGGGTGTCGATGGAGGAGGTGGCCTCGTCCAGGATCAGCACCGGCGGGTCCGCCACAGCGGCCCGGGCGATGGCCAGAAGCTGCCGCTGGCCCTGGCTCAGGTTGGCCCCGTCTCCGGTGAGCATGGTGTTGTAGCCGTCGGGGAGCCGGCGGATGAAGCCGTCGGCGTTGGCCAACTGGGCGGCGGCGATGCACTCCTCGTCCCGGGCGTCCAGACGGCCATAGCGGATGTTGTCCATGATGGTGCCGGTGAAGAGGTGGGTGTCCTGAAGGACGATGCCCAGGGAGCGGC
>CAJUCB010000042.1 GCA_910584805.1 uncultured Oscillospiraceae bacterium | reverse complement strand
AAAGGCCGTCCATGAGGAAAGTCCGGGCTCCATAGGGCAAGAATAACGGGTAACGCCCGCCGAAGGCGACTTCAGGACAAGTGCAACAGAGAGATACCGCCTGGTGGTTCATCCCCAGGTAAGGGTGGAAAGGTGAGGTAAGAGCTCACCCGCCGGCTCGGAAGTGTCCGGTGCTGTAAACTCTATTCGGAGCAACACCGTGGAGGGGAATGTGACCGGCCCGGTCTCCCCGGGGAGGTGGCTGGAGCGCGTTGGCAACAGCGCGCCTAGATAGATGGCTGTCGAAACAGAACCCGGCTTATAGGCTTACTTGCGCCAAAGGAACGAAAAGCCCACGCAAGCCCTTCGTGCAGAACGGCCCAGTGGGCTTTTCCAGATGAGTTTGGGAAGAAGGAGAGATGATATGGCTATTCCGGTAATCACCATTTCCAGAGAATACGGCTCCGGTGGCCGCGCCATTGGGGAGCGTCTGGCCAAAGAGCTGGACATACCCTTTTACAACAAGGAACTCATCCTCATGTCCGCAAAGGAAAGCGGACTTTCTGAGGAATACATCAAAAAGACCGAGCAAATGAAGTCCACCAGCTTCCTCTATGGCCTCTATATGGGAGCCCAGCAGCTGCCCATGAATGACCAGATTTTCCTGATCCAGAGCAAGATCATCCGCCGGGTGGCGGAGGAGGGGCCCTGTGTCATTGTGGGCCGCTGTGCCGACTATGTGCTTCGGGAGCGCAAAGACCTGCTCAGTGTATTTATCCACGCCCCCATAGAGTACCGCGCCCAGCGGGCTAAGGAGAAATATGAGAAGAGCGCCAACAACATGGTGGACTTTGTGAAGAAGAAGGATAAACAGCGGGCATCCTTCTACAATTATTTCTCTCAGAATAAGTGGGGCGATGCCCGGCACTATCACTTGGCCATCAGCAGTACCTACGGCGTGGACTATGCTGTAGAAGTGCTCAAGCACGCGGCGGAAGCCTTCCCCAGTGGGGCCCAGTGAGATGGGGGGAATAGTAGGGGAAAATAAGATGGGCGTCATGCCCATCCATCGCTTGCTCCTGACCATGTCAGGCCCCATGATGCTATCCATGCTGATCCAGGCGTTGTATAACGTGGTAGACAGCATGTTTGTTTCCTACATCAGTGAATCGGCCTTGACGGCGGTTTCCCTGGCCTATCCGGTGCAGAACCTGATGATTGCTGTAGCCACGGGCACGGGAGTGGGGGTCAATGCCCTGCTGTCTCGGAGCCTGGGGGAGAAGAACTACGAGGCTGCCAACCGCGCCGCTGGGAACGCTTTGTTTCTCAGCGGCTTGAGTTGTGTCCTTTTTTCTGTTTTTGGGACGATCTTTGCCAGGGCATATTTTGCCCTACAAGTCACCGACCCGGAGATCATTTCCTTGGGAAAGGATTACCTCTTTTATATTATGCTCTTCTCCGTAGGCGGCTTTGGACAGGTTATGTTCTCCCGCCTGCTGCAATCCACGGGCAAGACCTTCTACAGTATGGTCATTCAGCTTGCAGGTGCAGTGCTGAACATCATCCTGGACCCCTTATTGATTTTTGGCCTAGGTGGCTTCCCTGCTCTGGGGGTGGCCGGTGCGGCCATCGCTACGGTGGTCAGCCAGATGGTGGGGATGGCCTTAGGGGTCTATTTCAACTTAAAAAAGAACCCGGAAATCCAATTTTCACTGTCTGATCTTCGCCCCAGCCTGCCCATCATCGCCCGGATTTATAGCGTAGGTGTGCCGTCGATCCTCTTGCAGACGGTGGCGTCCCTGCTGACCTTTGGCCTGAACCAGATTCTAGTGTCCTTCTCTGAGACAGCCACGGCGGTGTATGGCGTCTATTTCAAGCTCCAAGGCTTTGCGTTCCTACCTATCATCGGGATGAACAATGGCATGGTGCCCATTGTGGCCTATAACTACGGGGCCAGGAAGCCGGAACGCATCGTGCAGACCATCCGCCTGGCCATCTGCTATGCGGTGGGGATCATGGTGGTGGCAGTGGTTATCTTCCAGCTCTGGCCGGACAAGCTGCTGGGCATTTTCCGGGCCTCTGAGGCCATGTTGGCCATCGGCGTTCCTGCGCTGAAAACCTTGAGCCTTTGCTTCCTGGTGGGGGGCTTCACCATTGTGTCATCCTCGGTGTTCCAGGCCCTTGGGATGGGGCTGCTGAGCATGACCATCTCTGTGGTGCGCCAGCTTTTGTTGGTGCTCCCCCTGGCCTATATGTTCTCTCTCAGCGGCAAGCTGGACCTGGTGTGGTGGTCCTTCCCAGTGGCGGAGGTGCTGGCGGGGGCCTTGGCAGCGGTGTTCCTGCGTCGGGCCTATTTGCGGGTGATCCGTCCATTGCGGGAGCTGGATTATCAATTCTAAACGGACGCCAAGGGGTAAACCTTGGAAGTACTAGATGAATCTAGTACAAAAACTGAGAATTTAGTTAATTGAGCCGATTTATTTTGCGGGGCTTAGGAAGTATGATGAGTATGTAAGTTAGCAGGGTCATAGCGAGGAAAAACGCTGTCTCCCTTGGAATTTGGGAACAATTGTCTGGTGTTCGGGCATCCTGTCCGGCGTAGACAATGTTTTAGTCTGTCTGGAAACAGGCAGGCGATATCAGTCACTACGACGAATTTATTATGGAGGTAGATTACTATGCGGGTACTGAACGAAGAACAGAAGAAGTGGGTAGAAGTTATCGGCGATTTCTGCAAGAAGGAGATCGAGCCCATCATGCTGGAGTGGGACAAGGTCGTTGATCCTTCCAAGGCCATCCCCTTTGAGCCCTATGCTAAGGCTTTCAAGCTGGGCCTGAACTCCTTCGAGATCCCCAAGGAATACGGCGGCAACAAGGTCGAGCTGGCCACTGCCGAGGTTATGTACGAAGAGATGGGCTACTATGACGGCAACTTCGCTTCCGTCATGCAGACCACCAACCTGGCTCTGAAGCCCATCCTCATTGGCGGCACTCCCGAGCAGGTCCAGTATTTCTCCAAGCACATCCTGGAGGGCAAGGGCTACGCTGCTTTCGCTCTGACCGAGCCCCAGTCCGGTTCCGACGCTTCCAACGTGAAGACCACTGCTGTCAAGGACGGCGACGAGTGGGTCATCAACGGTGAGAAGTGCTTCATCACCAACGGCGGCGAGGCTGACATCGTCTGCGTGTTCGCTTCTACCGATCCCAGCAAGGGCACCAAGGGCATTTCCGCTTTCATGGTTCCCACCAACACTCCCGGCTACTCCGTCACCAAGTATGAGGACAAGAGCGGCTTCCGTACCATCTCCACCTGCTCCCTGAAGTTCGAGAACGTCCGCGTTCCCGCTTTCAACCTGGTCGGCGGTGAGGCTGGTCTGGGCAAGGGCTTCGGCTTCGCTATGAAGACCCTGGACAAGTCCCGTGCTTGCGTTGGTGCTCTGGCTGTCGGTATTGCTCGCCGCGCTCTGGACGAAGCTATTGCTTTCGTGAAGGAGAGAGTCACCTTCGGTGCTCCTGTTTCTAAGCGCCAGGGCATCCAGTGGATGATCGCTGACATGGCCACCAAGATCGAGGCTTCCCGTCAGCTGGTTTCCCACGCCAACTACCTGCAGAGCCAGGGCCTGCCCTTCTCCACCGAGGCTGCTATGGCTAAGATGTTTGCTACCAACGCCGCTATGGAAGTCTGCACCGACGCCATCCAGCTGATGGGCGGTAAGGGCTACATGAAGGAAGACTGCGTTGAGAAGCTGTTCCGCGACATCAAGGCTTACTGCATCTTCGAAGGCACCAACCAGATCCAGAAGATCGTCATCTCCGGCGCTGTTCTGTCCGGTAAGGGCCACTAATCCCCATTCTGTTCTTCACTGTCGAATGACAGCCAAGGAGCCGGTCGGATCAACCGACCGGCTCTTTTGTGTACAAAACATCCCGGCCATGCTCTGGCCGGGATGTTTGCCATTTTATTAAGTGTTGGGGGCCAACTGCTGGATGGCAACTTGGATGCGGCGAAGGGTTTCCTCTTTGCCTAAGATGTGGCACAGTTCCACGGCCCCGCCAGGGGTGGTGGGCTTGCCGGAGACTGCCACCCGGACAGGCCACATAATCCGCCCGTTTTTCAGGCCGTTGTCCTCGGCCAGTTTGATGAGGGTATCGTGGATGTGGTCAAAGGTCCAGTTGTCCAGGGCTTCTAGGACGGGGAGGGTCAACTCCAAGGCTTCCAAGGAGTTCTCCGGATTGGTCTTCATCTTTTTGTGGGTGTAAAGCTCGTTGGAGTAGGCTGGGAGGGTGTCGAAGAAGTCCACCATGGGGGGGATTTCTGTCAGGGTATCCAGACGGGTCTGAAGCAGAGGGGCCACCAGGGAAAGGTCAATGCTGGGGGTGTGGATGCCTTCCTTGAGATAGGGCTCCGCCACAGCCAGGAATGCTTCGGGGGAGAGGTTCTTGATATAGCTGCTGTTGAAATACTTCAACTTTTCCAAGTCGAAGATGGCGGGGGACTTGGAAATGCCGGTGATATCAAAGGCGGCTACCAGTTCATCCAGGGAGAAAAACTCCTGTTCTGCCAGCTCTCCCCGGGGGGACCAGCCCAAGAGGGCCACATAGTTGAGGATTGCGTCGGTGAGATAGCCCTGGCTGCGCAAGTCCTCGTAGGAGGGGTCGCCGTGGCGCTTGGACATTTTATTCTGGGCGTCCCGCATCACAGGGGAACAGTGGATATAGGTGGGGATCTCCCAGCCGAAGGCCTCATACAACAGGTTGTACTTCGGGGAGGAGGCCAGGTATTCGCTGCCACGGACCACGTGGGTGATGCCCATGAGATGGTCGTCCACCACGTTGGCGAAGTTATAGGTGGGCAAGCCGTCCCGCTTCAGCAGGACTTGGTCGTCCAGGGTGCTGTTCTCCACGGTGATCTCGCCGAAGCACACGTCCTGGAAGCTGGTGTTTCCCTCCAGGGGGATTTTTTGACGGATGACATAGGGCATACCAGCGGAAAGCTTGGCCGTTATCTCCTGGGGAGTCAGGGAACGGCAGGGGTCCTCTGTCCGCTGGAAAGCGTCGCCGTCCTCCTCCGTTTTCTCACAAAAACAGTGGTAGGCATGGCCTTTTTCCACCAGAAGCTGTGCATACTTGCCATAAAAGCCCCGGCGCTCAGTTTGGATGTAAGGGCCCACAGGGCCGCCTACATCGGGGCCCTCATCGTGGGTGAGGCCACACTCGTTCATGGTGCGGTAGATGAGCTCTGTTGCGCCCTCCACTTGACGGGATTGGTCGGTATCTTCCAGGCGGAAGATAAAGACGCCCTTGTTTTTCCGGGCGATGAGCCAGGTGTAGAGTGCGGTGCGTAGATTGCCCACATGCATGTAGCCGGTGGGCGAAGGTGCGAAGCGGGTGCGGACGGTCCCGGTGGGGATGCGTGCCTCCATTTCGTCAAACCAGGTCATATCCATAGGGAATGCCCTCCATTTCAACTTGTCGTTTTCTTTCCTACACATTCTAAAATTTACAGCTGGAAATGTCAAGGCTTATCCCTGATTCATGGGGAAGGGGGGAGAAAAGTTTCCGCGCTGCGGGCAAAAGCCAACAGCGCGGAAGTGCGTTACGAAGGGAATCCATTGGAGGGGTCTGCCAGTTTGACCACTACAACATTGTCAATCATCTGGATAGCGCCCTCGTTGGGGAAGTTGGGCATGGCCTGTACCTCTGGCATGTCCTCAAATCGGTCGGAGTCTGTCAGCAACAAGGGGTAGTTGAGGTATTGGGTCAGATAATGGCTCAGGCTATAGGTGGCGGCGTAATTTTTCCATAGGCCTGTAGAATTTTGCAGCTCTGGGAAGAGGGCAGAACCGTGGTTGAGATAGCTGTTGTCACAGAGCATCCCGACAAAGGTAACAGAGGTTTCGCCGGGTATATAACCTTCTGTGCGCTCAATGCGGTCGATCACGCGGGAGGCCAAGGCGATGGTGGCACTTTTCTCCAAGTCCTTTTTTAGATATGCCTGGTTGGCAAAGACAAAATGCTGCCACAGAACCAGGCAAAGGGAGAGGGCTGCTGCACTGCGCAGCACTGTTCCCCAGGGCAAGTGGAAGCGTGGCTCCCGGAAAATCACCAGAAGGACGTACAGCAGTTCAAAGCCGTAGCCTGTCAGCCGTGTGGAACCTGAGGGGAAGAGGATGCGGTCCAGTTGAAAGACGGTGGGAAGGAGCAGGACCATTCCCACCAGTAAAACTTTCCCACCTATGGAGCAAGTAGGGTCCCGCAGCAGTCCAATCAACCGCCAAGCCAGCAGAAGCAGAACCGCAGCGTGGACGGCAACCATCAGGGTCGATAGGATATAGTTGCTGAAAAATAGATCATGGAAATAGTCGCGGTTTGCGTCCCAAACCATTTGGAACAACATGCCCAGTCCCTGGCCAAGGACGGACTCTTCCAGGCGTGCCATTGTCACCTGAAAGGCGATGCAGAAGATATGCCAAATGATATAGTATAAAACAAAGGCTGCCGCCAGCAAGGCTATCTGGATTAGCCCCCAGCGGATCACAGTGGGGACAGGTTCCTTCTCCAAAAGGCGCTGGAATACGGACAGAAAACACAGGGCTACCGCTACGGTGAAATAGGACTGGTAGATAGACAGGGAAACCACCAAGGGGATTAGGCCAAGCAAGGCCTGCTTCCCGCCCCGGTCGAAAAGATACGCTGCCAGTACGGCGGTAAACAGGGCGAAAGCATAGGTGTCCATGCAATAGATATAACTGGCGCCGGTTAACGTGAGAGACAGGTTTGCACATTGAAGCGCACTGATGAGCACCGCGCCAGAGATCGTGCGGACCCGGAACAGGCGAACTAGGAGCAGGGAGGTCAAGCACATCCAGAAAATGTAGAGTACGCCCACCACCCAGGGAACGCATACGCCTCCTTTGATGATATCATACAGTGGGATAGCAAAGCGGCCTCGTTCGGCATAGTAACTGAGAAGCTCACGGCTAAAAACCATCTCAATGTTGAGAGAATCGTGAGAAAACATCTCGTTCATAAATAAAAAGCCGTGGAACAACAACGAAAAGCCGATGGATGCACATAGGGTTGCCAAGGCGGTCCTCTTTTCGTTGTGATTCCACTGGGATATGAGGGAGAAATTCATGGAAATCCCTACTTTCACCAATTTTAATAGAGTAAGATTAACATATATTGATGAAAAATTCAACAGATTTTAGGGGACAGCTTTTCTTTTCCCGGCGATTGGCTATAATCATTGCACAGAGGTGTAACTTGTGGTAAAATACGAGAAATACAATGTTTGCCTGAACTTTTATACTTACATGGTTATCGGCGCAGGGCCCTGCGCCTGGAGGGTTTTATGGAACAGAACAAAAAGACCATTTTCAGTGGAATTCAGCCCAGCGGAAAAATCACCTTGGGCAACTACTTAGGGGCGCTGCGCAACTGGCCCACGTTTCAGGATGCCTACAATGCGATCTATAGCGTGGTGGATGAGCACTCCATCACCGTGCGGCAAAACCCCGCTGAGCTGCGGCGGCAGACCTTGGAGCTCTATGCCCAGCTCATTGCCTGCGGCCTGGACCCGGAGAAGAGCACCATCTTCATCCAGTCCCATGTGACCCAGCATGCGGAGCTCGCCTGGGTGCTGAACTGTTATACCATGTTCGGGGAATTGAGCCGGATGACCCAATTTAAGGATAAATCCGCCACCCATGCGGACAATATCAACGGGGGGCTCTTTACCTATCCCGTCCTGATGGCGGCGGATATCCTGCTCTATCAGGCGAATCTTGTGCCGGTGGGGGAGGACCAGCGCCAGCATGTGGAACTGGCCCGGAACATCGCCCAGCGTTTCAACGGTGTGTATGGGGATGTGTTCGCTATGCCAGAGGCCTACATCCCGCCGGTGGGGGCCCGGGTCATGTCTTTGAGTGAACCGGAAAAGAAGATGAGCAAGTCCAGTGAGAATGAGAACTCTTACATCTTGGTGATGGACAAGCCGGAAGATATCATGCGTAAGTTCAAACGGGCCGTGACCGACAGCGAGGGCGGCGTCTACCGTTCCCCGGAAAAGCCTGGCGTTTCCAACCTCATTGAGATTTACGCTGCGGTGACAGGGGAGAGCCCGGAAAAGGTGGAGGAGAGCTTCTCCGGCCAAGGCTATGGCGCTTTCAAGCCCGCTGTGGGCGAGGCTGTGGTAGAGGCCCTGCGCCCCATCCGGGAGGAGACGGAGCGACTGCTCAAGGATAAGGCTTATCTGGAAAGCCTCTACCGTCAGGGTGCGGAGAAGGCGGCAGCCATGGCGGCCCGGACACTCCGTAAGGTCCACAAGAAGGTGGGTTTTGTCTCCCGATGACTCCGGGAGAGAGCATAGCGCAAAGGAGTTTCAATCATGTTAATCGAACTGCCGGTGATTACGCGGATCGCAGCGGCCCTTGGGGTTGCGCTGCTGATCTCTTTTATCGCCACGCCTGTTGTAAAAGCCCTGGCCCAAAAGATGGGGGCTGTGGATGTCCCCAAAGATGGCCGCAGGATGCACGACCATCCCATCCCCCGGATGGGCGGCTTGGCCATCTTCTTTGGATTCCTTCTCAGTACCTTACTGTTTGTGCCCATGTCCCAATCCCTGCGGGGGATGCTGCTGGGGGGTATCATCATCGTGATCTTGGGGATGCTGGATGATATCTATGCCCTCCCGGCGCTGCCCAAGCTGTTGGTGCAGATCTTCGCGGCGCTGGTGGCGGTGCTTCATGGGAACGTGATCCAGGTGCTTTCCAACCCCAATATTTTTAGCAGCAACCCCTATTGGACCCTTGGAATTTGGGCCATCCCGGTGACAGTGATTTGGATCGTGGCCATCACCAACGCCGTCAATCTCATTGATGGGCTGGACGGCTTGGCGGTGGGGGTGGCTACCATCAGTTCCCTGACCATGCTGGTGATAGCGATGCTGGTCAGTGACGGCCTGGTGGCCCTGATGATGGCGGCACTGGCTGGGGGATGCATTGGGTTCATGCCCTATAACTTAAACCCCGCCAAGATATTCATGGGGGATACGGGCTCGACTTTCTTGGGTTTTATCCTGGCTACGGCTTCCATTCAAGGCCTGTTTAAGTTTTACACTATCGTGTCCTTTGCGGTGCCCTTCCTCATGCTGGGCCTGCCGTTGTTTGACACCTGTTTTGCCATCCTGCGCCGGGTGGCCAAGGGGCAGAACCCCATGTCCCCGGATAGAAGCCACGTCCACCACCGGCTCATTGATGTGGGCTTTAATCAAAAGCAAGCGGTGGCGATTCTATATATCATCAGTGCGATCCTAGGCTTATCTGCTGTGGTACTCACCACCAGCGGGGCCTTAAAGGCCATGGCGTTGCTGTGTGCCCTGTGCTTTGCCGGGGCTATTGCTGCCAAAATATCCATCGGCCATGCAGAAAAAGAGGAAGAAAAGGAGGTGCAGGCAGTTGAAAGTCATGACGATCTTCGGGACACGCCCGGAGGCAGTGAAGATGGCGCCCCTGGTGAAGGAGCTGGAGAGCAGGACGGAGATTGAGAGCCGCTGCTGCATCACTGCCCAACACCGGGAGATGCTGGACGATGTGCTGCACCTGTTTTCCATCACACCAGACCACGACCTGAACATTATGGAAGCCCGCCAGAGCTTGTACACCATTACCAGCAAATGCCTGTTGGGGTTAGAGACGGTGTTTTCCCAAGAGAAACCGGATTTGGTGCTGGTCCATGGGGATACCTCTACCACCTTTTCCGGAGCCTTGGCGGCCTTTTATCAAAAAATCCCTGTGGGTCATGTGGAGGCTGGCCTGCGTACCTGGGACCGCTACTCGCCCTTTCCGGAGGAGATGAACCGTACCCTGGTGGGGGACTTGGCAAAGTTCCACTTTTGTCCCACAGTCTCCAACCGGAAAAATCTGGCGGTAGAGGGAATCCGAGACGGAGTGTTCGTCACAGGGAATACTGTCATCGATGCCCTGAAAACCACCGTCCAGGAAACATATCGTTTCCGCACAGAGCTATTGAATACCCTGGATTACAAGGGGAAACAGATCATCCTGGTGACCTGCCACCGCAGGGAAAACTATGGCCAACCCATGACCAACATCATGCAGGCCTTGCGCCGGGTGGCGGAGGACTTTCCCCAGGTGGAACTGGTCTATCCGGTGCATTTGTCCCCGGTGGTGAGCCAGGCGGCCCAGACCTATCTGGGAGGACACGAGCGCATCCACCTTATTGATCCCCTTACCCCAGACGAGATGCACAATTTAATGGCCCGGGCCAGTTTTGTGATGACGGATTCCGGCGGGCTCCAGGAGGAGGCCCCCGCTTTGGGCCGTCCTGTGCTGGTCCTGCGCCGGGAGACAGAGCGCCCGGAGGCTGTGGATGCCGGGACCGTTTTACTGGCCGGGACTGAGGAGGCAGCGGTTTATCAACACGCAGCCCGTTTGCTCACTGACCAAGAGGCGTACAAGCAAATGGCCCAGGCAGTGAACCCCTACGGGGATGGCCATGCCTGCCGCCGGATTGTAGACGCAATCTTGTGGTCTGCTGGACTGCGGGAGGAAAAACCAGAGGAATTTTCGGTGTAAAGTCTAAAGCATTGTATGGGCAGAGCAAGGCGGGAGGGTGTAGATGGAAAAGAAATATCAAACGGTTCTGATTACCGCCATCGCCCTTACGGTGTTTGCCGCGGTCTTTGTGAGCTTTGGCTTGCCTGCCCTGGGGGGGACCCCGAAAGTGACCCTGCCAGATATCAGTCAGGATGCCGCAGGGGAGACGGAATTTCTTCCGGTGGAGGTCACGCCAGAGACGGTACAGAGCGTGATCGGGACTCTCTCCCGCCCAGAGGCTTACCACCGGGAGACCCAGATCAACTATTATTGGCATTCTGGCAACCAGAGTGGCAGTACCACCTGCGCTGTGGAGATTTGGGCAGATGGCAGCTATGTCAAGACAGAGCTACGCCCCACCAACGGCAGCGTGGAACACCGGCTGGTGGGGAACGGGAAGCTCTGCATCTGGTATGCAGGGGACAACAACTGGAAGGAGATGGCTGCGCCAGAGGGCGGCGGTGACCTTGCCCAGCGCTTGCCCACCTACGAAGATGTCTTGCAGTTGGACCCCACGGAGATTACTGCGGCGGGGTATGAAACCAAGGACAATATAGATTGTATTTATGTACAGGTCTGTCCGGCGGGGCTGGATACGTTGGACTGCTATTGGATCGAAACGGCCACAGGCTTGCTCTACCGGGCAGAGACCTGGGAGGGGGGGGCCTTGGCCTACGAGATGGTGCAGACAAGCCTTCAGCCATTGGAAGAGGGCGTGCGCTTTGCGTTACCCGATGGGACCGTCCTCCACACCAGCGCTGCCGTCGGGCAATAGGAAGATGGCGGCCAGGGCCAAGAGGAGAACGGAGTCGAACTTGTCTCCCTCCCGCAGCAAAAGAAAGAGGATCAGCAGAAGCAGCAGGTCCCCGGATTCCAGCTTGCCCAACCCCAGCTTTTGCAACAAACCGCTCAAGCCCCCCAGCACGCCCGTTTCCTTAGGGGGTGGCTTTTGGACTTGTTCTGATCCCGGGGTTGTTTCCTCCGGGATCTTTTCATAGGGTTCGCAACCGGGGATGTAGGCGTTATACATGGAGTTCCCCCTCCTTCCAAAGCAGGTAGGCCTGCCGGGCGGCGGAGGACATCCCAGCCAGACGGATGGCCCGGTCTAGCTTGCGCTGCTGTGCGCTCCGCAGGAAGGGCCGCAGTGCGGTAAGCAGGGCAATCGCCTCCTGCTTGCTCTGCCCACTGGACTGGAACAGCTCCAACAGTGTGCCCAGGTGGCCCAGCAATTCCATGTTCATCAGAGGGGGGAGGACTTCGGGCTCTGTTGCTTCCTCCGAACCTTCAGAAGGGGGAGAGGGGGCGAGATCGCCCCCAAGCTTACCCGCCAGGGCCATGATCTGGCCCATGGCGTCGGGATCAGCCAATAGGCTGTTCAATGCTTCTTCAAAGTCGGCCATGGGAACGTTCCCTCCTTTCCCCCAAAGTTGTGGAAACTTACTGTCTGTTCATGATATGGTTCAGCCGGTCCATGGCCTTTCCTGCGTCAGCATTTTGGGACAGCTCCGCCAGGATCCCACTGAGGGCACTGGGGTCACCCTTGAGCGCAGATTGGGCCGCAGCCTGGAGCCGGTTGGCGTCCTTGGACTGCAATACCTTTAAGATCTGCTGGGCATCTGGACTGTTCAACGCCTGGCGAAGGGATGCGTTGCTGTTGATGAGCTTTTGGGCCTCTTTGGCCGCATCATGGGGGGTAGATGGTTGGCGCATAGTCGCTTTCCTCCTATTTGGGTTACCACAGTATATGTGTGCCGCCGCCGCTGTGTGACAAGAGAAACTACCCTGGATTTGTAATGGACGGAAAAATTCGGCCATAAAAAGGAGGGGCTTCCATGCCATTTGATTTCAAAAAGGAATATAAGGAATTTTACCTGCCTAAACGCAAGCCGGAAATTGTAGAGGTGCCACCCATGAACTACATTGCGGTGAGGGGCAGCGGCGATCCCAATCAGGAGGACGGTGCCTACAAGCGGGCGGTAGGAGTGCTCTATGGGGTGGCATATACTTTGAAAATGAGTAAAAAGAGCGGTTACCAAATTGAAGGTTTTTTTGAATATGTGGTCCCGCCCCTAGAGGGCTTTTGGTGGCAGGAGGACAAAACGGGAGTGGATTATGCCGACAAGTCTGGCTTCCAATGGATTGCCATGATCCGTTTGCCGGATTTTGTGACCCGTGAGAATTTCACGTGGGCTGTGGCAGAAGCGGAACGAAAGAAGAAGCTGGACTGCTCTTCCGCAGAGTTTTTGACAGTGGAAGAAGGCCTGTGCGCCCAGATCATGCACCTGGGGCCCTACGACAGCGAACCAGAGACGGTGGCCCAGATGGATGCATACCTGGCAGAGCAAGGGTATGAGAACGATTTGTCTCAGACGCGCCGGCACCATGAGATTTACCTCTCTGACCCCCGAAGGGCTGCACCAGAGAAGTGGAAGACGGTGATCCGCCATCCCATCAAAAAGAGATAAGCCAGGGGGAGAATCCGTCGAAAAAATTGGGCTGGAAAAACCCCTTGGAATATGCTATGATAAACAGGCTTTCGGCTTGCCTAAAAGCCGGAATTGATTTGGGGACGGGGAGGAAACGGCTGTGCTGCTGGCGATTGACGTGGGAAACACCAACATGGTGTTTGGACTTTTGGAAGGGGACAAGC
Organism: uncultured Oscillospiraceae bacterium; assembly: GCA_910584805.1. Classification (GTDB taxonomy): domain Bacteria; phylum Bacillota; class Clostridia; order Oscillospirales; family Oscillospiraceae; genus Evtepia. Next base: position 3,003 of record CAJUCB010000042.1, on the reverse strand, counting down.
TGCTGGGCAGCTTCCGGTTGATGACGGATGCCAACAAAACCTCTGATGAGATCGGGTTGACGGTCTGCGAATATTTCCGGCGCTTCGACCTGGACATGGACCAGGTCTGTGACATCATCGTTGCCTCTGTGGTGCCCCAGGTGATGTACACCCTGACCAACGCCATTGCGAAATATTTTGGCAAGCGGCCTATCATCGTAGATGAGGATGTTTCCTCGGATATCCACTATGAGGGGGATGAGCGCTTGGGCTCTGACCGGGCAGTGGCCTGTGTGGCGGCCATTGCCAAGTATGGAAAGCCCTTGGTGGTGCTGGACTTCGGCACTGCCACCACTGTGGATGCTGTGAATCACCAAGGAACTTACTTGGGGGGATGTATCCTGGCGGGGCTGCGGGTTTCCACTGACGCCCTATTCCAACGGGCGGCCATGCTTCCTAGAATCGAGCTGGATCATCCAGGCACCGTTTTGGGGCAGAACACAGTCAGCCAGATTCAGGCGGGCTCTGTGGTGGGCTATATCGGGGCCATTGAGTATCTCATCCGCCAGACCAAAGAGGAGATGGGCTACGGGCCGGACATTAAGGTGGTGGCCACTGGGGGGCTGGCAAGGCTCATTGCCGATAATACGGACCTCATCGACGTAGTAGACAGCCAGCTCATTTTGGATGGCCTGCGGATTATCTATGAACGGTATAAAAATCAGGAACAAGAATAAAAGGAATGCGCCGGAAGAGAGCTTCTCTTGCCGGCGCATTTAGGGTTTTAGGACGTTGCAATCAATCTTCTCCACTGGTGGAGAAGTGGTCGCACCAAGGCCGCAGGGTACAGCTGGGGCAATCTGGGCGACGGGCCCGGCAGACGGCACGACCGTGGAGCACCATCCGGTGGCAGAAGTCGTTGGACTCCTCAGGAGGCAGGCAGGCGCGCAGTTGCTTCTCCGTTTTGCCTGGATCCTTGGTGCCGTCAGTGAGCCCCAAGAGGCCCGTGATGCGGATGCAGTGGGTGTCCGCCACCACCACACCGGGCGTGTTGTGTACATCCCCCAGGATCAGATTGGCTGTTTTACGGCCCACGCCAGGCAGGCGCAGCAGTTCTTCCATGGTGGCGGGGACCTTCCCGCCATACTCTGCAATCAGCATCCGGGAGGCCAGAACGATGTCCTTGGCTTTGGCCCGGAAAAAGCCGCAGGAGTGGATGTAGGGTTCCACGTCGGTTGGCTCTGCCTGGGCTAGGGACTCTAAGGTGGGGAAAGCGGCGAAAAGGGCAGGGGTGACCTGATTGACCCGCTCGTCGGTGCATTGGGCAGAGAGGCGGGTAGCAAAGAGCAGCTCGTAATCCTTTTCATACTCCAGGGAGCAGATCCCCAGGGGATAGAGGGCTTTCAATTCTTCAATGATGGCACAGATCTCTTCCGATGTTTTCATAGGATAGCTTCCTTCTGGATAGATTCAGCAAAATCGCTGTGTTTACAACACGATTATACCATAAACCTGGAAATTCGTCATTTGATTTTTCAGAGATTTAGAGTATAATATATCCAGGAGAACAAGGAACGCCCCGCTTTCACTGCTCCGGTGGGGAGGCGGCAACCAAACAAAAGGAGAGAATATCGTGGTCAAAAATGTCATTGATTTCCTAATCCAGCAGGACCCCGAGGTGGGCAACGCCGTCAAGGCGGAGTACGACCGCCAGCGGCGGAATATTGAGCTCATCGCCTCGGAGAACTTCGTCAGCGAAGCAGTCCTGGCGGCGGCTTCCACCGTCCTGACCAACAAGTATGCCGAGGGTTATCCCGGCAAGCGCTACTATGGCGGCTGTGAGTGCGTGGACGTGGTGGAGGAGCTGGCCCGGGAGCGGGCCAAAAAGCTTTTCGGCGCGGACCATGCCAACGTCCAGCCCCACAGCGGTGCTTCCGCCAACTTCGCAGTGTATCAGGCCCTGTGCAAGATCGGCGACACTGTGATGGGCATGAACCTGGACAACGGTGGACACCTGACCCATGGCAGCCCCGTGAACTACTCTGGCCTCAACTATAACATCGTCCCCTACGGTGTGGACCCCAAGACCCACCGCATCGACTACGACCAGGTTCGGGACCTGGCTAAGAAGAACAAGCCCAAGATGATTGTGGCCGGTGCCTCCGCTTATCCCCGCATCATTGACTTTAAGGCATTCCGGGAGATTGCCGACGAGGTGGGGGCTTACCTCTTCGTGGATATGGCCCATATTGCTGGCTTGGTGGCTGCGGGCCTGCATCCCTCACCCGTGCCCTATGCACACGTGGTCACCACTACCACCCATAAGACGCTCCGGGGTCCCAGAGGCGGCGTGATTCTCTGCACCGAGGATTTGGCAAAGCAGATTGACAAGGCCATCTTCCCCGGCTCCCAGGGTGGTCCTCTGATGCACATCATCACTGCCAAGGCCGTGGCCTTCGGAGAAGCGCTGAAGCCGGAGTTCAAGACTTACCAGGAGCAGGTAATCAAGAATGCTTCTGCCTTGGCCCAGAGCCTGATGGATGCTGGGTTCCAGCTGGTGTCCGGTGGTACTGACAACCATCTGATGCTGGTAGACCTGCGCCCGGCCAACATCACCGGCAAGGAGATGGAAAAACGCCTGGATCAGGTGAACATCACCGTCAACAAGAACACCATCCCCGACGACCCCCAGTCTCCCTTCGTCACCAGCGGAATTCGCGTGGGTGTCCCCGCCGCCACCAGCCGTGGCCTGCGGGAGGAGGATATGGAGGCTTTGGGCAAGCTGATTTGGCAGACTGCCACAGAATTTGATACCAAGCAGGACGAGATCCGCGCTGGTGTGGCGGCCATCACTTCCAAGTATCCTATGTATGAGTAATCTTTGTTGAATAGACAGCAAGCATCCCCCGGCCTTGCCGGGGGATGTGCATTAAAATGTACCCCAGAACAAGGACACGATATTTTGAGCTCTTCCCAATAAAACGGACACAAAAACCGAGGAAAAAACGGAATGATTCGTAGAGT
>CAJUCB010000041.1:15036-16382 GCA_910584805.1 uncultured Oscillospiraceae bacterium | reverse complement strand
CCCATCTCTCGAATGGCCTTAGTGGCCTCATATCCTCCCATGATGGGCATACGGATATCCATGAGCACCGCGTCATAGTAGCCCACTGGGGAAGCCCTGAACTTGTCCACACAGATCCTTCCGTTTTCTGCCCAATCCAACACCAGCCCTTCTGCACTAAGCAGCTCCGAGGCGATCTCCCAGTTGAGCTCGTTGTCCTCCGCCAGGAGAATCCGGCAGCCTTCCAGCTCCCGTTTCCCCTCCTTCGGCTGTTCCTGCACCAACTCAGGATCCTCCGCGAACTTCCGCAGGCTGTTGAAGAGGGTGGACTTAAACAAGGGTTTGGAGATGAATCCAGTGATTCCCGCCGCTCGCGCCTCCTCCTCGATCTCCCCCCAATCATAGGCGGAGATCAGAAGGATGGGTACATTCATTCCCATCTCCTGTCGGAGGCGGCGGGCAACCGAAATGCCGTCCTGATCTGGCAGCTTCCAATCCAGCAGGATAACATGGTAGTCGTCCCGCCTCTGGTGGCGGTTATGGACCATTTTTATAGCACTCTCCCCATCCAAGGTCCATTCCGCATTGATGCCGATGGACTGCAAGGCCGCAGTCGTGCTCTCACACAGGGGTTGGTCGTCGTCTACCACCAGCATGTTCCAGTTGGGGAGGATCATCTCCTCTTCTGTCACCGTCGTTTTTTCCAGGTCGAGGACAATCCCAAACTCCGACCCCACACCCTTCTGGCTCTTCACGTCGATGGTGCCGCCCATGGCGTCCACCACAATGTGCTTGGTGATGGCCATTCCCAGGCCGGTGCCTTCTGTGCGGTGGACCCGCCGCCTGTCCTCCCGTGCAAAGGAGTCGAAAATGTGGGCCCGGAACTCCTCCGACATGCCGATGCCATTGTCCTTTACATTGATATGCACACGGACATACCCCTCCCCCTTAGGGGAGTCGGTTTCATAGAGGGACATCTCAATAACGCCCCCCTCCGGGGTAAACTTAATGGCATTGGAGAGGAGGTTGAGCAGGACTTGATTCAAACGTACACTGTCACAGCAGACGTTCTCTGTGGTAATATCGTGGATGTATACATCAAATTCCTGCTTCTTCGCCTTCACCTGGGGCTGGCAGATGCTCACAATCCCCTCGATTACTTCCCGCAGGGAGACCTGATCCATATTCAGGCTCATCTTCCCGCTTTCGATCTTCGACATGTCCAACACGTCGTTGATGAGCCCTAGGAGATGTTTGCTGGATAAGGTGATTTTTCGCAGGCAGTTTTGTACCTGTTGCTTGCTGTCGATATTCGCGGTGGCGATGGCCGTCATTCCCACAATGGCATTCATTGGCGTGCGGATATC
>CAJUCB010000041.1:0-15006 GCA_910584805.1 uncultured Oscillospiraceae bacterium | reverse complement strand
TGGCATGCTCCGCATCCTTCCGCGCCTCGTCCAGCTCCTTCATTTGCTGCCGGGTCAGGCCGAAATATTTGGAAAATACCAGCAGCAGCGCCACGATGATTGCGCCGCCCCCTATCATAGCCATCATCACCCACTGGTGGCTCAGGCCGTTGACAATGGTGTCGATGGTCCCATAGGGCATAAAGGTAATGAGGTACCACTCCGAGTGGGCCAGCCGGGTGCAGTACAGGTGCCGCCGCTCCCCTTCTATGGTGGCTTCCCCAGAATATTCCTCGTCCTTATTCATGGCCTCCCGCAGTTCATTTAGGTACTCCTCCGGGGATTGCCCGTCTACCTCCTGATAAATGTCGTTGACCCGGTCAAAATAGTTTTCCCGGTAGGCGTCAGAGCTACGAATGATGTAGGAGCCATCCCGCCGTATAATGAAGGAATAGACGTGCTCGTCGTTCTCATCCAAGGACAAGGTATTGTTGATGTACGACACTGGCAGGCCCGCCACCAGGGCAACACAGGGCTGCCCGTCCGAGGCTCTATGCTTGCTGGGAATCCCCAGCAGCACCACATTGTTGCCCGACTGATCCGTGCCGATGGCCACCTTTTTCTCTCCCTCAATAATAGACTCTATGAACGGGTCCGGGTCGGTGATCTTCAAGGATGAGCCATAGAGCATTTGAAACGTCCCGCTCTTGGTGAAAAACGCAAGATGGCTAAAATCCATAGTCTGCGCATTGGCCACCAGTTCCTCCTGCATCGCCGCGTCATCGTGGATACGGTCCGCCTCTATCATTTGCACCAGCGCATCCAGCTGGTTTAGGCGCAGTCCAATGGTCGTCTCAAAATGCTTGGAAATCTGCTGGCTCATACTGGACATGTAAAGCGCACCCACCTCATTGATGGTACGTGTACTTTGGGCACGCATATGAAACGCCAAGAAGGAAAAGACGAATACACAAAGAAGCGCCACAGCCACCAAACTAGAAATCAGGAAGCGTGTCGTTTTGTTTTTCATGCCCCGTTTTCCTCCTGAAACGCCTGGATAGCCTGAATGGTACGCTGGTAATCCCCACGCATCCGTTCTGCCAGGCTGTCCGCCTCAGGAGTATGCCCCCCCCGCAGCGCTTCACACAGTTCGCTGCTGGAATCACCCAGGGCAACAAAGCTCAAATTCTGGCACACACCCTTGATGGTATGTGCTGCCCGGAATGCCTCCCCCCAGTCTTCCTTTTCAAAGGAGCTGTTGAGCAGGTCGTAGCTACCGTCGCTGAGGAATTTCAACACGAACTTCTGCACCAGGCGTTCACTGCGCAACCGTCCAATGGCTTCCTCATAGTCTCCGCCTAGGGCGTCATAGCATTCTTTCAGCGTCATTTCCAGCACTCTCCTTCTAGTTATTATCCTTCTTCCCCATCGCTGTCGATGGGCGAGATCGCCGAGAGGGTCTTATCCATACTCTCGTCATAAAAACGGTAATGTCCCCGCCCAGAGCGTTTCACGGTGTAAAGGGCCTGGTCCGCTGCGTGGAAGAGGGTTTCATAGTCCGTCCCCACCTTCTCCGTGGTGGCCACACCGATGCTCACAGAGAGGGGGAACTGCTCATACATCCCGGTCACTGCGTTAAAAATACGCTCAATGGCAGGTTCTACCTCTATCTTGCATTCCAGGAACACCACCATCTCGTCGCCCCCCACCCGGGCCGCAATATCTCCCCCCCGGGTGTTCTGGCGCAGCTTATCGGCCATGTAGATAAGCACCTGGTCCCCAAAGCTGTGTCCATAATTATCGTTGGCGGATTTGAAGTGATCCAAATCCAGGATAGCCAGGGCATACCGCCCCTCCGGCCGCTCCTCCAAGCGCTCCTGGATGCGCTTCTTGGCGGTGGCGTGATTCAAGAGCCCCGTCATGGCGTCGTGGGTCGCCATGCGTTCCAGGTTATCCAAGTGCATCCGGGAGTCGTGGACATCAATGGCCTTGCCGATGGCCCCGGTGTAGCGGGGCGGCTCGTCGGGGGACCAAATGGCCCGGGCCAGAATCCGCGTCCAGCGGGCGGCGCTCTCTTTGTAATGGATCAAGCAGTCAAAGGTGACGGTAGGCTGACCAGGGGTGGTGGCCCGGAGGGCATCCGCCAAGCCCCGCCAGCTATCCTTGCCGATGAGCTCCATCACCCGGGGGTCTGTCTCCGGCTCCATGACGATTTCCTCCAAGCCCAAGGTCTCCGCCCCCCAGGCAGACAGGGTAACCATGGGCGGCTGAAGGGTAAACTCAAACTGGATCTCCTTGCTCAGGTCCGCGAAGAAGTTATACTTCATCCGCTCGTGCTCCAACAGCTGCAAGGTGCGCTCGGAGGCGGTAAGCTCCTCATACTTATGCATTTCCCGGGCAATGTTCTGCATCTCCCGTTGGTTGCGGCGGAAGGCGTTGTCATCCCGCAGCTCTTCCTGGATGCCGTCGGCACACTCCTCCAAGCACTCCATCAGCAGGGGATTAAAGGTCCCGCACTCGCCATTGAGGATCATTGTCACAGCCTTTTCATGGGAAAAGGCCTTTTTATACACCCGCTCACTGGTCAGGGCGTCATACACATCCGCCAGGGCCACAATCTGGGCAGAGATGGGGATTTCATCCCCCTTCAGCCCATCGGGATACCCCCGGCCGTCGTAGCGCTCGTGGTGCCAGCGGCAGATTTCATAGGCCGCTTTCACCAGCGGTTCATCCTGATGGATGGGCAGCCCCGCCAGCATTTCCGCCCCGATCATGGAGTGGGTCTTCATGATCTCGAATTCCTCTTTCGTAAGCCGCCCTGGCTTATTGAGCACATTCTCATCAATGGAAATCTTCCCCACATCGTGGAGCGCGGAGGCCGTGCTGATGATGGAGATATCCGTCTGGCTCAGATGGTATCGGTCTGTTTTATGAATCAGCACCTTCAGCAGCATTTCTGTCAGCGTGTGGACATGGCGCACATGCAGTCCGCTTTCCCCGTTCCGGAATTCCACAATGTTGCTGAGAATATCGATCATCAAGCTGCTGCGGTGTTCCTTCTCATAGATCTGATCCGCCACCAAGGACACCAGCTTTTTCTGCTTGGTATAGAGCAGGATGGTGTTCACCACCCGGCGGTGGACCAGCAGTGCGTCGAAGGGCCGGCTGATAAAGTCCGTGACCCCCATCTCAAAGGCCCGCTCTACATGGGAGGACCCCCGTTCGGCAGAAATCATAATCACCGGGACCTCTTCGATCCAGCGATAGCGGTTCATCATAGATAGTACGCCAAAGCCGTCCAGGTTGGGCATCACAATGTCCAGCAGCACCAGGGCAATCTCACTGCTGTGCTGCTGCAGCATAGCCACACCCTCGTTGCCGTCCTCTGCCTCCATGATCTCATACTCCTCCCCCAGCATATCTGCCAGGATTGAGCGGTTCATTTCTGAGTCATCTACGATCAAGATCTTCTGCTTATCTGAGAGTCTTTCCATCGCATACACCCCCTAATATCCTAAAGTTACGACCCATTCCGCCGCATTGTGCCAGGAGCAAGGGCCGTTCCATTTCTCTATGTTTCACAGCCCGTGGAAAAGGGCAGCATATTCATACAGCTTAGATTATACCACAGTCTCCCACAGAAAGACAAGTTTGGATTTATAAATTCCAGTGGAAAGCGCAGGAATTTTCCCCCCCAACTTCCCACCGCTGTGTTTCCCTCTGGGGAAAAAGGGGCGCCATCCGGTTGCAAAAGGGGGAAGGATTTGGTATAATTTTAAGAATCATCTTGACATGGAACCCAGAACGGAAAGGAACTGGTGGTATTATTGGAGCACGATAACATGGAAAAAACGGTGGACCTTTCCCTGGTGGTCCCCTGCTTCAACGAGGCGGGAAACGTGCAGCGGTTTCAGGAAGAGGTCATGGCCACCTTCGCTTCCAGCGGCCTGTCTTACGAGTTGGTGTTTGTAGATGACGGCAGCCGGGACGGCACCCTATCCGCCCTGCGCACAGTATATCAAGCCGCCGCCTGCCCTGTCCAGGTGCTCAGCTTCTCCCGGAACTTCGGCAAGGAGGCCGCCATGCTGGCGGGGCTGGGGGCGGCCCGGGGAGAGCTTATCGCCCTCATCGACGCCGACCTTCAGCAGCCCCCAGAGCGGGTGCTGGACATGGTGCGCATCCTCCAGGCGGAACCCCAATATGACTGCGTGGCAGCCTTTCAGGAAAAACGCCGGGAGGGGGCCGTCCAGGGCTTTTTGAAAAAGACCTTTTACCGCCTCATCAACCGCTTCTCTGACGTGGACTTTGTAGAAAACGCCAGCGACTTCCGCACCATGCGCCGCCCGGTGGCGGAAGCTTTGCTGTCCATGGGGGAGTCCCACCGTTTCTCCAAGGGCCTGTTCTCCTGGGTGGGCTTTTCCACAAAGTATATTCCCTACCAGGCCCGGGCCCGGACGGAAGGGAGCACCAAGTGGTCCCTGGTCAAGCTGTTCCGCTACGCCTGGGACGGTATCCTCAGCTTTTCCACCGCCCCCATCAAAATCGCCATCTACCTGGGGCTGATCTGTGCCCTGCTCTCCGCCATCTACCTGGTGGTGGTGCTGGTACAGAAGCTTGCTTTCTCCATCGCCGTCCCCGGCTATGCCACCATCGTCTGCCTCATCTTGTTCCTGGGGGGCCTACAGCTCTTTTTCCTGGGCATCTTAGGGGAGTATATCGGCCGGATCTATATCCAGGTGAAGCAGCGTCCCCCCTACCTGTTGAAAGAACATCTGAATTGGAGTGATCCGAACCCATGAACCGCTTATCCAAAGGAAAGCTCCAACGCCGTTCCCTGGGGCAGTGGGTGAGCCCTCTCCTGCTGGCGGTGGCTTTCCTGGCCCTTTTGCTGCTCACCGCCAAGATCACCATTTACTGTGACGACTATTTCTACGGCCTCTTTTTCCGGGACGGCTGGAACGGCTTCTGGGACCTGACAGTCTGGCACTACCTGAACTTCAACGGCCGGGCTTTCGTCCACTTCATGGCACAGGTGGCCCTGATCTTCGACACCAAGCTATTCATCCTCCTCAACCCCCTGATGCTGGCAGTGGCCTTTCTGTTGGGCAGCCGCCTACAGTCCGGCGAGACCCCCTGGCGCATCCTGCTCTCCACCAGCGCTGTGGGGATGATGGTGGTAATGGCCCTACCCATCCAGTTCCTGAACACCTCCCTGCTGTGGATTTCCGCCGCCTTCAACTACCTCTTCCCCATTTTCTTTTTGATGCTGGTCCTCTGGCGGCACCAGAGGGACACGGAGAAGGGGCGGCTTCATCCTCTTACCATGTTGCTCATCTTCCTGGCCGGGGCCACCACAGAGCAGAGCGGCCTGGCCGCCATTGTCTGCCTGGGCGGATGGAGCTTCCTGTGCTATCTGCGGAAAAAAATCCCCCTCTGGCAGGGCTTTCTGCCCATCCTTCTCTCTGGGGCAGGCTATGCCTCCGTGATCTTCGCCCCCGGCACCTGGGTGCGGGTTGGGAATGAGCGGGGGGACGGTTTCCTCTCCTTCCTGGCGGACCCGGCGGAGCTTCTTGCCCGCTTCCGCCTCGCCACCAGCTTTTTCACCGGGGAGCAGGGGGTCCCCCTGTTGATCCTGTCGCTCTGCCTGCTGCTGGCCGCCCACGCCCTGCTGACCCGCCGCGCCCCGAAGGTTCTGCTCTCAGGAGGCGTGGTGGCGGTGGCCTATCTCCTGTTGCGCCAGGGCGGGCACCCTCTCGTGGCTAACCTCCTGGCGGTGCTGTTCCTGCTCTTCGCCGCTCTGGTCTCTCTTCTCTGGCACCAAACCACCCTCCGGGGCCTGCTGATGCTGGGGATGCTGGCCTCCCAGCTGGTGATGATCCTGAACTCCTCCGCCGCCCCCCGGACGGCGGTACCCGCCATTTTACTGCTGCTCATCGTATGTATCTCCCTGCTGGCGGAGTGCCTGGAATGCCTGAAGGGCCTGCCCTCGTGGGGTGTCCCTCTTCTGGCCGCAGCAGCTATGGCAGCGCTGTGCCCCCTCTACCTCACCACCTACCAGGGCTATGCCGCCAACCAGGTGGTGAACCTAGCCAACGAACAGGCCCTGCGGCAGCACGACCAGGAGCCCATCGTCCTAAACCTGGACCTGAGCCAGGATTACCGTCATTTAATGTTCTTTGAAAGCCGGGCCTATATGGATTACGCCCTGGAATACTACGGCGTCACCTCGGAGAAAATCAGCTACACCAGCAGCAACCTGGAACTCTCCGGCCTCTACAACGGCCAAAGGGCTGGCCTGCCCGCTTTCCGGGATGGCGACACCCTCTTCCTCCCCATCCAGGATATCGCCCAACTGTGCGGCGGGGACGGGGAATGGAACTATGTGTACCACGGCACCGTGATCTGGCTGGGCCAGCGCAGCTATCTCTTCCTGCCCAGTGGGGAAGTCTACCGCTGGGATCTGGCCACCCAACGTCCCGTCGGCCAGGCCATCTACTCTGATGTACGCTCCTTCTACACCTATTATGCCCCGGCAGAGCTGTTTCAACAGTTCTTCGGGATCACCACCCGCTACGACCCGGTGGAAAACATCTATTACATCCAGCAGGAGGAACTGCCATCATGACAACCCGTACCCTGCAAAAACCCCTGGACCGGGGCCTGTTCTGGGGTGGAGCCGCAGTCCTGCTCCTGGCCATGCTGTTGCAGCTGGCAGTGAACGCCCATCTCACCGTCTACTCCGACGACTACTGGTACGGCACCTTCTTCCAGGACGGCTTCAAGGGCTTCCTGCGCCACAGCTGGAACCACTACCAGAACACCAACGGCCGGGTGTATGTACACCTTTTGATTCCCATCCTGCTCTTGGCGGACACCAAACTCTTCGCCCTCCTCAGCCCCATCCTCACAGCGCTGATCCTGCTGCTGGGGCTGCGGGTGCAGAACAAGTCGATGCGTCGGGGGAGCCTGCTTCTAGCAGGGGGGCTTGCCCTGCTGTCCCTGCTGGGCAGCGAAATCCAGTACCTGCGCATGGCCCTTTACTGGCTCTCCGCCTTCTTCAACTATGCCTTCCCCCTGCTCTTCCCTCTGCTGGTCCTATGGCTTATGGACCGCTTCCAGGCCAAGGCCCCCAGGCGGCGGGGACTGGTGGCCCTGGGCCTGTGTGCCCTACTGGCTGGGGCGGGGACGGAGCAATGTGGCCTGGTCTCCCTGGTGCTGGTGTGGGGCACCTGGTTCTTTGCCCGGAAGGACGCCCCTAAGGAAGCCCGCCTCTGGCTGGCTCCCCTGTGCACCAGCCTGGGCTACCTCACCATCCTCACCGCCCCCGGCAGCCACGCCCGGATGGGCCGGGGGATTGACGGCGGGATTTTCAGCGTATTGGACCCCTCGGTATTCCTGTCCCGCTTCTTTGACGTAATGCACTACCTCTGCGGCTTCCCCTTCTGGAATGTGCTGTTTGCCTGCTTCTGCCTGTTCCTGGCCCTGCTGTACTGGACAGACCGCAGCCTGCCCCGGGTACTGCTCTGCGGATTCCCGGTGGCGGCATTGGTGCTCATCCTGGCCCTCACCGGCCTGGAAAAACCCCTGGCCATTCTGACAGTGGTGTTCACCCTGTACAGCGCCGTCACCCTCCTGCTCCACCCCACTTACCGGCAGACGGGACTTCTCCTTTTGGGGGCCGGGGCCTCGGTGATGATGCTCATTATCACCACCCTCTATTACGCCCGAACCTTCTTCCCCTGCCTGCTGCTGTTCCTCACCGTGTGTTGGAGCCTGCTGTTCCGATTGCTGGAACACTGCCCCCGCCTCCCTGCCGTGGCCATTTGCGCTATGCTGGCGGCGGTGTTCTTCCTGCGCTATGTGCCCATCTACCAGGGCTATGCCGCCAACCAGGCTGTGGTACAGAAAAACCTTCAGGCCATTGAGGACAGCCGCAGCAGTGGGGTGCTGGAATTGAGCATCGACCTGGACCCAGACTACCGCTTTACCATGTTCTATGAGGGAACCTACTTCCTGGAAAACTTCCTGCAATACTACCACCTCCCCCAGGACATCCCCCTGCGCTTCACCAGTGAGGAATGGGACGTCAGCAACCTACAGGTGGGGGACGCAGTGAGTACCTTCCCCACCTTGGAGAAGGACGGGGAGCTTCTGGTCCCCCTGGAGTTCCTCTTCCAGGAATCCGGCCATCCCTGTGTGTTCTACTGGACGGACCTCCACTTTGAGCTCAGCTACGGCGGAAGCGACTACGCCCTCTACAGCGACGGCAGCCTCCTGCGGCACCTTCCTGACGGCGGCGTGGAGCCGGTGGGCTACTGCGTCCCCCGGATGCCCCATTCCTATACCTACACCCTGCTGTACCTCTCCGCCCAGGACCTAGAGCGCTGCTTCGGCATCACCCTGGCTTACGACCCAGAAACCGACACCTACGTATATGAGGGAAGCTTTTCCCAAACTCAGGAGGCATAAACTTTGATACTGGATACACCCTTCAAACAGCTGGCCGCAGTCTTTCTCCTCTCTATGGTCCCGGTGATCGAGCTCCGGGGCGCAGTCCCTGCGGCAATGCTCTATGACTTCCCTTGGGAAGTGGCCTATCTGGTCACGGTGGTGGGGAACATGGTGCCAGTCCCCTTCATCATCCTCTTCGCCCGAAAGATCATCAACTGGATGAAGCGCTGGGAGAAGCTCCGCGCCCTCGCCCACAGGCTGGAACAGAAGGCCCACCGGAACAGCAAGAAGCTGGAACGCTTCCGCTGGCTGGGGCTGTGCTTCCTGGTGGCCATTCCCCTGCCCGGCACCGGCGCCTGGACCGGCGCCCTGGTGGCCTCTGTCCTGCAAATGCGCCTGCGGGACGCCATCTCCGCCATCGGCGCAGGCTGCATGATTGCCGGGCTCATCGTCACCCTCATCAGCTACGGCATTCTGGGATAAGGGGGCCGGTATGAAACACAATTGGGACCGTTTATGGCAGAGCTCCCTGGTCCGTTTTGGCCTGGTGGGGGTGCTGAATACCGTGGTGGGCACCACCATTATGTTCGTGCTCTACAATATACTTCACTGCACCTATTGGCAGTCCTCCTTTGCCAACTACTTCTTCGGCAGTATTTTAAGCTTCTTTCTCAACAAGTACTTCACCTTCCGCAGCAAAAAACGCTCCTGGGGCGAGGTGGGTCGCTTTATCATCAACATTGCCGTGTGCTATCTCCTGGCCTACGGCATCTCCAAGCCCCTCATGCTGCACCTGCTCTCTGGGCAGTCCCAGCAGTTCCGAGAGAACGTAGCCATGCTCTTTGGCATGGTGCTCTTCGTGGCCCTGAACTATCTGGGCCAGCGGTTCTTTGCCTTCCGCAAAGAGAAAGAAACATAACACCAGGCCGGCGCTGAACCTCTCAGCGCCGGCCTGGTGTTTTCTATATGCAGTTACAATGAGCTTTGATCCCGTTGTTCCGGTCACTCTACATTCACAGGAATCTTCTCTCCCCCGTATTCCACATAGTCCACCTGGGTCAAATCCAGGGGCTCGTCGAAGGGGATCATCATTCTGTGTACACTGCTGGGCTCCTGGCTCCGGGGCAGATCCGCGATGGGAATGTCCGAAATTTGGTTCCCGGTGAAGGAGTACCCCTCCGTGTCATCAAAGAACGCCGTGCCATCCTTCAGGACGATCTTGATGGGGCCGACCCCCCAGCCCACCCACTGGTTTTCCTGCAAGGTACACTTATACTCGCAGGACAGGCTCAGGGGGGACAGGGTCATGGTATCCGGTGCGCTGGTGATGTCAAAGGTCTCGTCGTGGTAGCTCAGACCCGCACAGTCCAAGGCCACACTCTGGCTCTCAAAATTCTTGCCGATGTCAAAGGTGAAGGTCCCGCCGAACACCTGGGTATACTCCTTGTCCGGCGCCTGCACCCACAGGCCACGGATGGTCAGGACCTTAGAAACGCCGTCGTTAAACTTCAACGCGCCGGATTCCTCGCCGTCCTCCGGGAGCACCTGATACCGCAGCACCACTTCCTTCATGTTGTCCGCGGGGTCCTGGTCAGGCATCCAGGTGTAATCCACACTATAGCCGGGAGAGTAGGCCCCGTCGTAAGCGCTCAGGTCCAAATCCAAGCTGTTCTTGGTCTCTCCCCCGAAGAGCTGGTAATATCCAGTCTCCTCGTCCAGATCCGGCAGGACAGTCCCCTGGGGAGCCTCCACCCGCAGGCGCAGGTAATAGACGTTCTCGTCTGCCACCGCGGCCAGGGGCGTCAGGGTAGCGCCCTGGCTGGTGACACCGCCGGAGAAGGTAGCCCCCAGTTGGTCGATCACCTGGATCTGTCCAGCGCTCAAGCTGTCGCCGTCCTTGGCAAAATAGCTCTGAAGGGTGGAGCCCACACCGCCGATATCCGCCGCCAGGGCGGTGACAGACATAGCCGCAACCGCCGCCGCCGCAATGAACACACGAACGGGGAACCGCTTACCCGTCTTCTTCTCTGTATGGTTCTTCTGATCCAATTTATTCATAGTCAACTCCTTGATCCGTGTGGGAGAGAGGACAGTCTCCGCCTCTAGCTCCACGTCTTCTTCCAGGTATGTATCCAGTAAGTCGGAAATATTACGCTTCATATGCGAATCCCTCCCTCATCAGTGTTTCCTTCAGCTTCACGCGGCCCCGCTTCAGCTTGGTCTTGACGGTCCCTTCCTTCAAGCCCATGCTCTGGGCCACCTCCTTTACGCTTTGGGTGTAGTAATAATAGCGGAGAAAAATCTCTTTCTCCTGGGCAGACAGGCTATTGAGGGCCTGGCGGACCAAAAAACGCTCTTCCGCCCGCTCTATATCGTTGGCTGGTTCCTCCAGGCCAGGGATGTCCAAGGCGTCGTCCTCTAGGGACAGGGTCAACCCTCGCTGGCGCAGCTTGTTCTTGGCCTTGTTCCTGGCCACCGCCCCCAGCCATCCCTTGAGGTGTCCGGGAGCCAAATCACCGGCCTGTTTCCAGGCGGCCAGGAATACGTCTGATACGACCTCCTCTCCATCCTCCGCGGGCATGGCTCCCCGGAGGATATTCCATACCACTGTGGAGACATAGGGGATGTACCGGTCCATCAGGGCCTCCAGGCCGGAGGCGTCGCCCTCCTGCATTTTTTCCACCATGACTGCTTCTCTCATGCAGTGTCGCTCCTTCTTGGTTTTTGAAAGCTGCTTTCACCAATAATATCACAGAAACCCCGCCGCGGGTTTCACCTGGCTGGAAAAAACTGCGGGATTCCCCCACCTCCCCGCCCAATTTGCGGCAGTTGACAGCCCCCACGGCCTCTGGTATCATGGAAAAATGGAAGGAGGCGGCACACTATGAATACACTTTTGGCGGTCATCATCTGCGGTATCATCATCCTGCCCATCATTGTGGGGATCATCATCATGTTCTTGAGCCACAAGTAATCCCCCCACGCCTTTTCCCTCTCACAGATCACACAAAAAAAGCCCTGGAAGCGCACGTCACGCTTCCAGGGCTTCTTCATTCTTATTGACAACGGTTTGCTCACTGCCCTGCCCGGAAGTCCAACACCTCCTGGGCGCAGAGGAGCATCTCCGCCGCCTCAGCCCGGGTGAGGGTATCCGAGAGATTCAGGGCACCGTCGGTGCCGGTGCTGAGCACCCCCACCGCTTCCAGGTTGGCCACAGACTGATAGGCCCAGGCCGGGGCGCCATCCTCCGCCAAGTCCCGGAAGGCCACGTCAGACACCCGCAGCAGGCGGTCCAGCATCACCGCCGCCTCGGTCTGGGAAATCACCCGGTCTGGGGCAAAGGCAGGGCCTTGCGCCCCCTCCCCACTGCCCTGGATGGCCCCTGTTTGAAGGGCCGAGGCCACATAGGGCTTGGCCCAGGTGGAAATACTGTCATCATCTGAAAAACCGGTGTTCTCCACAGGCAGGGTCTCCGCCCCCACCAGGTCCATAGCCATGGCCAGGAATTCCTCCCGGCTCACCATGTCCTCTGGGTGGAACAGCCAGGTCTCCCCCACCTGTTCCCCTACAAAGACGCCCCGCTCCGCCAACGTCACGGCAGCTTTCTGGGCAGGATGCCCCGCCATGTCGCTGTAGGTCACCTCACTCTTCTGCTTGCTGATCTTCACAGAGACGGTGGCCGGCTGGGAGACATTCCCGTCCCCATCCTCCGCCACATAGGTGAAGCTATCTTTACCGGTCTTGTTCTCATAGGGGGTATAGGTGAAGCTGGCAGCCCCCTCCTCCCCCTGGGTGATCTCTCCCCGGGCGGGGTTCTTGGTCACCCGGAAGGTCACGCTGCCCCCGTCGGGGTCCACTGCTGTGAAACTGCCGTTCACCGCCACATTTTTATAGGTGGTCAGGCTCAGGTTTTCCGCAATGGGGGTGACCCCCGCGCCAGTGGCCAGGTCGTCGTGGTCAAAGAGGGCCAGGGCAGGCATGGTCATCAGCATGGTCAGCATCGCCAGCAGCAGGACAAAGCGCCCTCCCCAGGGAAATCGGTTCTCTCTCATAAGATACGCCTCCTTTGGAAAAAAGTAATCCTATCTTTCCCCCTTTCCCCGCCATCATTCCTACCGCCACCTTCCGCTTCCTTCCAGCCCCCGCCGGGCCAGGGCCATCACCAGCCCCACCCCAACAAAGGCGCTGATAAGGGAGGAACCGCCGTAACTGAAAAAGGGCAGTGTCACCCCCACCACCGGGGCGGTATATAGACACATGGCGATGTTGAGGATGGTTTGCACCCCCAGCATCCCCCCCACCCCGGCGCAGATGCTGGCAGCCAAAAAGCTCCCCTGCCGCCGGGCCAGGGCCACACAACGCAGCACGATGGCCCCCAGCAACGCCAACAGGAGCACACAGCCCACCAACCCCAACTCTTCCCCTGCCACAGAGAAAATAAAATCCGTATGCCGGGCAGGCAAGGCCGAGGCGGAGGGATTCTGGGTCTGGGTCCCATGAAGGTAACCCTGTCCAGTGATCTGCCCAGAACCGATGGCCAGCAAGCTCCGCTCCTGCTGGAAGCCCTTGCCCAAGGGGTCCAGCTCATGGTCCACCACCACCTGGAAGCGCAGGCGTACATACTCCGGCAGCCGGGACCACAGCAGGGCCACCACCCCCACCCCCGCCGCCACCTGACCCAGCAGCCACAGGGGGTGAACCCCCGCTGCCCAGAGCATTACCAAATACATAGCCAGATACACCGCCACCATACCGATGTCCCCGGAGACGGCGTAAAGCAAGCCGCACAGGGCCAGGGTGTGCCCACCCAGCAGGAGGATGGCTACCGGTCGGTTCAGCCCCCGTTCCCGGAGGCGGCTGAGCTGAAGGGCCAGCAGCAACAGGAAGCAGAGCTTCACCACCTCCGCCGGTTGGAAATTGAAGCCCCCCGGCAGGGCCACCCAGCTCTTGTTCCCCGTGCCGTCGTCGTTGCCCAAGGGGACCAACAGCAACAGCAGGCCCACATTCACCACCGGCAGGAGCCACCAGAGCTTGTCCATAAGGTCCAGGATATCCAGCCGGGACAACACCAGACATGCCCCCACCCCCACTGCCAGGGCGATAGCCTGTTTCCCCGGCAAGCTGTGGAGCTCCGCATTGTAGCGGGTGGCAGAAAAGATCAACGCCAGGCCCCAAAGGGCGGCAGACAGGCAGAGGAAAAACAGCGGCCACTCTTCCCGCTGTGTTTTCAATGACTTCCTCACCGCACTTCGCCCCCTTTTTCCTATTCTCTTTTAAGAATACCCGTCCCAGCCCACAAATTTTGTCACAGAGGGGTGCAAGTCCGGAAAATATGTGCTACAATAGGCAATAAAATCGTCCCCATACGGGACAACAGGAGAGGAGGCGCATTGTGGAGCACTTTTCCAACAGCCCCCAGGCCACCGAGGCCCTTGGAGCAGCCCTGACCCGGGCCTGTCCTCCTGGCAGCGTGGTGGCGTTCACCGGGGACTTAGGGGCAGGCAAGACCGCCTTTGTCCGGGGGATGGCCCAGGGCCTGGGCATCCAAAGCCGGGTAGTCAGCCCCACTTTTACCATCGTCAATGAATATGAGGGGGGAACTCTCCCCCTGTTCCACTTCGATATGTACCGCCTCACCAGCGCCGAAGAGCTCTTCGACATCGGTTGGGAGGACTTCCTCAGCCGGGGGGGCATCTGCGCCGTGGAGTGGAGCGAGAACATCCGGGATGCCCTGGAACCCGGCACCATTTTCGTGGATATCCGCCGGGGCGACGGGGAGCAAGCGCGTATCATTACCATTGAGGGGGTGGAGTTGCCGTGAAAATTTTGGCCTTGGAGTCCTCCGCCACCGCAGCTTCCGTCGCCCTATGTGAGGATGAAACCCTGCTGGCCCAGAGCTTTCAAAACAGCGGCCTCACCCACAGCCAGACCCTTCTTCCCATGGCCCAGCAGCTTCTGGCCTCCTATGGCTGCCGGGTGTCGGAGCTAGACCTCATCGCCGTAGCGGCAGGGCCAGGCTCTTTCACCGGGCTGCGCATCGGGGTCTCCACCGCCAAGGGCCTTGCCTGGGCGGCAGAGCTGCCCTGCGCCGGCTGCTCCACCCTGGCCTCCATGGCCTGGAACGCAGCTGGTTTTGAGGGTGAAATCTGCGCCGCCATGGATGCCCGGCGGAAACAGGTCTACAACGCCCGCTTTCGCGGGGTAAACCAGCAACCCCAGCGCCTAACCCCTGACCGAGCCATTTCCTTGGAAGCGCTGGTGGCAGAGCTGCGGGGTACCCAGGCTCCCCAGCTTGTGGTGGGAGACGGCGCAGCGCTCTGCTACGAAGCCCTGCGAGAGGCGGGCATTCCCACCCAGCTGGCCCCTGCAAACCTACGCTTGCAAAGCGCTTGGGGCGTGGCACGGGAGGCCCTGACTCTGGCCCGAACAGGCCAGACCGTCTCCCCCAACCGCTTGGTGCCAGTATACCACCGCCTGTCCCAGGCGGAGCGGGAACGGTTAGCCAAAGAAGCCAAGCAAATGAAAGATTAACTATTAGAAGTCAAGCCCCAAAATGAAGGAAGGTGGAAAAAGATA
>CAJUCB010000040.1:4014-16833 GCA_910584805.1 uncultured Oscillospiraceae bacterium | reverse complement strand
GGCAGATAAGTGCGGCTTGTCAAGGGGGAATTTCCAGGGAAATGAAATTTTTTCCCTGCCGTGCTGGGACAGAAAAAACGGCCCCACCCAGATGACACTGGATGGGACCGTTTTTTGAGGGGGAGTTCTGGTTTTTGTTGCGGAGCCTGCCGAAGCCTGGTATACTAAACTCGCTGGCCCACCCCACACCGGCCACAGGAGGGGGTGAATTTATGGCTATCTTCATAGCGTTTATTGTGTCGGTCGTAGCAGGTATAGCGAGCCACTATATCTGCAAATGGCTTGACCGGCGCAAGCGTAAGTAGGGGTCCAGTAAGCCTGCCCTAGAAAAAATGCCCCCGGAAAGAGAGCCATTCTTTCCGGGGGCGCCTTTTTGTGAATTTATGGGTAACTTCATAGCGCTTTTCACATGGTTATTATACCACGCTTCCCCAGTGTATGCAAGAATGAATTTAAAATTCCCTATGATGTCTCTTCCCTCTTTGGTCCCTTTTTGGGCAACCCATCCCAAAAGGACAGCAGCACCGCCAGCAGGCAGAGGGCGATGAACAGGAAGTGTTTCCTACCGGGATGATACTGTAACAGGCGGGTTGCAGTCCACCAACAGAGGTGGGCAGGGCTGTCAACCGGTGGTTGCATCGGGGGAACATAAGGCGAAGCCCACCCTTGCGTGCCGTGGAAGGGTGGGCGTTTGAGGGAAGGCCTTTTTACTCTGACGGCCCGTCGGGGCTGTCAGCGGCGGGGACGGGTTTCGTGCCTTGGGGACGGTCGAAGTCTGGCAGAAGGAAAGTGCCCACCAGGAAGGTGAGGGAGTAGAGGGCGGTGACCAGCATCCCGATGTACCAGCCGTAGTGATTGACCATGCGCACGATCACGGCGTAAATGATCATTTGCAGGGTGTAGGCCCCCGTCCAGTAGAGGGTGAGCACCACGGCCACTTTTTGTGGGGTGGCACCGGGGAGCCGGGTGGGCAGGGTGAAAAGGGAGGGGGTGGAGATGAAGATTACAAACCCCAGCAGGATGGCGCACACCGTGGCCAGCACGGCGTTGTCACAGAGGATCATGACGAAGAACAACAGGGACTGGGCGATGCCGGAGAAGCGGAAGAGTTGGATTTGCCGCTTGAGCTTCCGGGCCAGGATGATGCCGATGACGGTGCCTGGGATGCCCGTTAGGGCAATCATCAGGGAGATGAATTGGGCATCCACTGTGAAGTCTGGGTTCAGGGGGAAGAGGTAGAGCATCACCGTGTACATCACCAGCCGCCCGGTCATGGTGAAGAGGAATTGGTAGAGGAAGGGCTCTTTCAAGCCATCCCGGTAGCGGTAGGTTACAGAACCCTTGGAGGGGTCTTCCTTGGGGGACTCCGCAAGGGGATAGTCCTCGCCCACCGCCATCCAGAGGATCAACAGCACGGCGCTGAAGATGCCATAGAAGAGGATCACCTGCCGCCAAGAGCCCAGCCAGCCCCGGACAGCCGTGATGCTCAACAGGGCAATGAGGTTGCCTGTGTTGGGTCCGGCGTTGTTGATGCCGATGAACAGGGACTGGCGCTTTGTCTCAAAGCAGTAGACCACATAGGGGGTCATGCAGATCATCAGCACAGCCCCGCCAAAGCCCAGCAGGAAGCGGGTGATGACAAAGACAGACAGGTTGGGGGCCACGGCCCCCACCACCACTGCGGTGATGAGCAGGCAGGAGAAAAAGACCGTTTTCTTTGGCCCCAGCTTTACGAGAATCCAGGCGGCAACGAAGTTGCCTGCGATCTTTGCCGCGGAGATGGCGTTGTTGACCGACGAGGGGAGGTGCGCGATGCCGAACTCTGCGGTCATGTCCGGGGT
Source organism: uncultured Oscillospiraceae bacterium (assembly GCA_910584805.1). Classification (GTDB taxonomy): domain Bacteria; phylum Bacillota; class Clostridia; order Oscillospirales; family Oscillospiraceae; genus Evtepia. The sequence continues at coordinate 14,992 of CAJUCB010000040.1, read as the reverse complement.
GATGATGGAGCCCACCATCCAGGAGGCGCTGAAGAAGGAGTAGGCCAGGAAAAGGATGAGTTCAATGGCCAGGGAGCGCTGGGGAGTGATGACTTTCTGTGGCAAGGGAATCCCTCCTTAATACTTGGGAAACGAGGCGGTTGGTCTGGTCTCTCAGGGGATTACGTCGGGGTCAATAGTCCATGTCAAACAGGGCTGCGCTCATGGGCAGCCGGTCCGGGCGGCTGTTTTGGAAGGTGACGTGGCCGCTCGTCCCCGGCGGGCGCAGCAGGCCCGCCTGCTCTAGCTGCCGCTTGAGCTGCCGGGCGGTGCCGTCGCTGCCGTCGATGATCTCCACCGGCCGGCCGAAATTGGCCCGGATGGCCCGGCGGATGAAGGGGTAGTGGGTGCAGCCCAGGACGATGTAGTCCACGCTGCAATGGCGCAGGGGCAGGAGCAGCTCTTGGAGGTAGGCGTCCAGCACCGGCCCGGACCACTGGCCCTGCTCCACCAGCTCTGCCAGCCCCCGGCAGGGCAGGGAGATGACGTTGGCCTGACCCCGGAAGGTGGAGGCCAGCTTTTGGTACTTGTCCTCATGGATGGTCAGGGGGGTGGCCATGACCACCACAAAGGAGTTGCTCCGGGCCTGGGCAGCGGGCTTCACCGCCGGCTCGATGCCGATGATGGGCAGCTGGGGATAGGTCTCCCGCAGGCGGGTGATGGCTGCGCTGGTGGCGGTGTTGCAGGCCACCACCACTGCCTTGACCCCCTGTTCCAGCAGCCGCTGTACCCCGGCCATGGTCAGTTCCTGGACCTGGGGGAGGGGCTTTTCCCCATAGGGGGCGTTGGCGGAGTCCCCGAAAAAGAGGAAATCTTCCTGGGGGAGCAGGGCGGTGCAGGCCCGCAGGACGCTGATCCCCCCCAGGCCGGAATCGAATACGCCGATGGGGCGGGTGGGCTTGTCCATGGATCTCCTCCTCTCTGCATTTGGGCCGCCCTGGCAAGGGGCGGCTATAGTTCTGGGGTATAGTTTACCACGTTTTCCCGCTGTGCGCCATCTTTTTTTCTGTTTGGGGTCGAAACAGGCGCGAAGGGGGCGGCAGGCGCATACAGTGGAACGAGGGCAGCGTGCCCTCCAACGAAGCAGAACCGCTCATGCGGAGAAAGGAAGTACTATGAAGCGTTACCAATGTGGTGACTTCGGTTCCCAGCGTCCTTGCTGCCATCCCTGCCAGCCCACTTGCCCGCCGGTCTGTCCGCCGCCTTGCCGGCCAGTGTGTCCGCCATCCCCTTGCCCACCGCCCCGGCCCGTGCCGGTGCCCTTTGTGGAGGGTGGCACCTATTACGCCGGGCAATTGGTCACATACCAGGGACAGCTCTACCAGGTGCTGGTGGATAATCCCCGGGGTATCCCAGGTATGTCTGACGAGTTCCTCCGGGTGTCCGACTGGGGGCCCGTAGGCCCCACCGGTCCCATGGGTCCCCAAGGTCCCCAGGGGCCCGCAGGCGCAGCTGGCCCCGCAGGCCCCACCGGCCCTATGGGCCCCACGGGGGCTACGGCGGCAGGAAATTCTGCGCCACCAGGGCTAGGCGCTGGGATAAATTCCACGGATTTCTGACATTTCTGTGAACTCTGGGGATCGGGGCGAAAAGAGGGGGAAAACCGGGAATTTTGGTGCACTATTGGTGCAGAAAATTCAGTATAATAATCAGACTTATCCCATGGCTTGGGAACAGGGATCGACAGCTTGGGGACTGGAAGGTGATTGGGTTGAAAGGGAAGTGGATCAAGCAGACACTCTGCTGGTTTCTGGTATTCGTTGTCTTGTTTTCTGCGGCCTCATTGATCCGCAAAAAAATTGAAAAAAACCGGCCCTGGGAGAACCCCTATTCCGACGTGACGGACTCACTGTGGAGCTATGGCAACATCAAGGCTCTGAACCAGGCTGGGGTCCTGCCCAGCTGGGAGACGCTGGAACCCGCGGAGGATGAGACCCGGGGAAAGCTGGTTCTTTACCTATATAATATGGACCAAGCCGTCTTCCCGGAGAAGAAGAAAAAGAAGGACAAGAAGCGGGAGGAGCAGGAGACCCCTGTGTTTTCCGATGTGGCCCCCGAGGATGAATACTATGACGCGGTGCTCTGGGCCAAGGAAAAGGGCCTGGTCAGCGGCATCGGGGAGGGGAAGTTCGGCCCCGGGGAGCTGCTCACCCGGGAGCAGGTGTGTACCATCCTGGCCCGTTTTGCGGCCTTGAAGGATCTGTCCCTGCCCAAAATCAAGGAGCCGGACCAGTTCGTGGACTCCCTGTATATCCAGGACTACGCCCGCAGCAGCGTCACCGCCTGCCAGATTTCGGGGCTGGTGAACGGCTATGAAAACGGCTATTTCTACCCAGAGGACAGCATGACCCGCCAGGAGTGCATCACCGTCCTGTGCCGCCTGATGAACGTGGCCCAGGAGAAGCCCCACAAGGGGACGGAGCTGGTGAACCTGTCCGCCGGGGCCTATGACAGCCTGTATGAGAACTATGTGGACATCCCCTTCACTGTCCTGGTGCCCCAGGGGCCGGCGGTGGATCTGAGCTTCTTCGACCGGGCGGTGTTCATTGGGGATTCTGTGTCCCTGACCTTGGAGAGCTATTGCAAGGCCAACGGAGCCCTGGGCGGGGCCAAGTTCCTCTGCGCCGGGAGCATGAGCGCCTCCAATATGCTCAGCGGCATCATCCTGCCGGAGTACCCCAAGGGGTCAGGGCAGAAGCCCGCCATTGAGGAGAGCGTGGCCGCCTGCGGCGCGGATGTGGTATATGTCATGCTGGGCATGGACAACATCGCCTACGGCGTGGACCGGGCCACTGGGGACATGGTCAAGATCCTTACCAACATCACCGAGCGCAACCCCAAGGCCCAGATCATCATCCAGTCAGTGACCCCCATGGCGGATTCCAGCACCAGCTATTCCGACAAGTTGAACAACAACCTCATCAACGCCTACAACCAGCGGATGCAGGAGCTGTGTGAGGAACACCGGTGGTACTACCTCAACGTGGCCGAGGTGTTCAAGGACGAAAACGGCTGCCTGATCAAGGACTATTGCAGCGACTATGGCAAGATGGGCATGCACTTCACCTACGCCGGTGCAGAGATCTGGGTGAACTATCTCAAGACCCACGTGCCCGAAGCGCTGCTGGGCAGATGAGAGATTTCCACCGGATTCTCCAAATATCGCCCCAAGGGTGTTGACAGGGCCTGTGGGCATTTGGTAAGATTAAAAAAACAGGCCTGCCCAATGCGGCGCGGGCCCGGAGAATTTTTGGGAAGGAAGTAATGAGTAGTGAAACGGTTGATTTCTCTTGCAGCGCTCCTATTGGCACTGAGCATGACCCTGTGCGCCTGTGGCGACAAGGCGCCGGAGGAGGGGCAGGGAGACACGCCCCCGTCTGATGGCCAGAGCACCCAGGTCGATGCCCAGACCCCACCGGAAGGCGAGGGCGGCACAGTGGACCTGGCGGCAATCAAGAGCCAGTTCCTCAGCGATTTTGACTATAAGGACTACGTGGACGTGGACACCGCTGGCCTAGGCGCGGTCTATGGCATCGACACCAGCAAGGTGGCGGCTTCCGCCGCATTCAATGCCACCAAGGGTGGGGCGTTCCCCCACGAGGTGGTGATGATCCAAGCCACGGACGAGGCGGCTGCCAAGGAGATGCAAACGCTCCTGACAAACCACTTGGCCGACATCGCCCAGCAGGCAGCCTCCTATGACCCGGCCAGTGAGGCTTTGGCAAAGTCCTGCGGCGTGGTGGCCTATGATACTTACGTGGGGATGTTCTTCACCGAGAACTGCAAGGATATGACGGAGGATTTCGCGGCTGCCGTGTCCTGAGCCCCCAACCCAATATGACCGTTTTGACTGCCGGGCAATCGTTTTGACTGCCCGGCAGTTTTGGGAGAATTGACCATGGTTTTTTCAAGTTTACCCTTCCTGTTCCTATTTTTGACGGTGGTGCTGCTGCTGAGCCACCTCCTGCCCTTCCGCCTGCGCAACGGTTTTCTGCTGCTGGCCAACCTGGTATTCTACGCCTACGGGGAGCCGGTGTACATCCTCATCATGCTGGGCTCCATCCTGGTGAATTTCTTTGCCGGGGTGCTCATGGGCCGGCAGAGAAGCCAGGGGGGCCGGCGGGCGGTGCTGGTGGTGGGCATTGTGCTGAACCTGGCGGCCCTGGGTGTGTTCAAATACGCGGGGCTGTTCGTGGGGACCTTAAGGCAGATCCCCGCCCTCGCAGGCCTGCCGGAGGTAGACATCTCCCTGCCCATCGGCATCTCCTTCTACACCTTCCAGGCGGTGTCCTACCTCATCGACGTGTATTGGAAGGACTGCAAGCCTTCGGGGAATTTCATCAACTTTGCCTGCTACATCTCCCTCTTCCCTCAGCTCATCGCTGGCCCCATCGTCCGCTACCGGGATGTGAATGAACAGCTGGTCTCCCGGAAGGAGACCCCAATGCTGTTCAGCTCCGGGGCCCGGCTCTTCGTGGTGGGTATGGCCAAGAAGGTACTCCTGGCCAACCAGTTCGGCCTGGTGTGGGACGCCATATCTGCCGACCCCGTGGCGGCGGGGGCTGTGGGCGCCTGGTGGGGGGCCTGCGCCTACACCTTACAGATCTATTTCGACTTTGCCGGGTATTCCGACATGGCCCGGGGCCTGGGGCGGATGCTGGGCTTTGAGTTTTGCATCAACTTCAACTACCCCTACATCTCCAAAAGCGTCACGGAGTTTTGGCGGCGGTGGCACATCTCCCTGTCCACTTGGTTCCGGGACTATGTGTACATCCCCCTGGGGGGCAACCGCTGCGGGAAGCTGCGCCAGTGCGTGAACATCCTGGTGGTGTGGGCCCTGACCGGGTTCTGGCACGGGGCCGGATGGAACTTCCTCTTCTGGGGCTTCTACTATGGCGTGCTGCTGCTGGTGGAAAAGCTGGTTTTGGGGAGATACCTGCGGAAAGCCCCGGCGCTGATCCAGCACCTTTACACCATGGTGATTGTCATCATTGGCTGGGTGTTTTTCGCCTCCCCGAACCTGTCCATTGCCCTGAGCTACCTGGGCGTGATGTTCTCCCTGAACCCTGGGACCACGGGGACCATGACCCTTGTGGGCCCTTGGATCGGGATGGCCATTCTGGGTATCCTGGCCTCCACGCCCTTGGCAAAAGGGCTCTGGGAGCGGTTCCAGGACCGGAAGGCCATGCCTCTGGTGGAGGCGGTGCTGTGTTTGGCGGCGCTGCTGCTGTGTACCGCCAGCCTGGTCAGCGACAGCTATAATCCCTTCCTTTACTTCCGTTTTTAAGGGGGAAGGAGGGCGGAATGGCCCGGTTTTTGCTGAAAAGTATTTTTCCTTTACAGCGCAGGATATAGAGGCTGATGTGTGTTTGACACCGACATAAGGGAGGAACCTATGAAAACCTTGTGGAAGGCCCTGCCGGGCCTGGTATTCGTGCTATTTCTGGCCGTGATGGCCTTGGGGCTGCTGTTTTTGCCCACGAAGGAGTATTCCGAGAACGAAAAACGCTACCTGGCAAAGCCGCCAGAGCTCAGCGTTTCTGAGATTATGGAGGGGAAAACCCAGGAGAAGTTGGAGGACTACACCGCGGACCAGCTCCCCGGCCGGGACTTCTTTGTGGGCGTCAATGCCTATTGGAACCTGGCCACCGGGCGCAACGCCGCCCAGGATATCTACCTGTGCCGGGAGGACTATCTCATCAATGCCCCCAAGCAGGCGAAGCCGGAGATATATCAAAGCAACCTGACCCGCTTTGACGAGTTTGCCCAGTCCACGGGCCTGCCGGCGGATATGGTGATTATCCCCTCTACGGGCTATCTCATGGAGCCGGTGCTCCCGGCGTTCCACGGCCATTACGATGATGACGCTCTCTTTGCCCAGGCCCAGGGGGCTTTGCAGCATATCCGCCTCCTGGATGTAAGGGAGTCTTTGAAAACAGCGGCAGCCCAGCGGCAGGTGTGCTACCGCACGGACCACCACCTCACCGCCTATGGCAACTACCTGATCTACCAGGCCTACCAGCAGGCCTTGGGGCAGCCGTTCACTGCCCAGACGGAGTATACCATGGAGGTCTACGGGGGCTTTTACGGTACCACCTGGTCCGGCAGCGGCTGCTGGTTTACCCCCCCAGACAATGTGGAGCTGTGGTGCCGGGACTTCCCGGTGACGGTACAGTTTGACGACGGCGCGGAGCAGAAAACAGAGGACCGCTTGTTCTATCGGGAGAAATTGGAGGGGCTGGATAAGTACCCGGTGTATCTGGACGGCAACCACAGCTTGGTGACCATCCAGAACCCCCAGGCCCAGGGGGGGAGCCTTTTGGTGATCCGGGACTCCTATGGCCACTGCCTGGCCCCCTTCCTGGCGGAGCACTACCAGACCATCTACCTGGTGGACCTGCGTTACTACCGCAGCGCCCTGTCGGAGTTTTTGGCGGAGCATCCGGTGGACCGCATCCTCTATCTCTATGGGATTGACAACCTGGTGACGGATACCAACTCCGCTTGGCTGCAATAAGGGGGGAGGATCATGACCCCTATACAAATTGCTGTGGCCCTCCTGGTGCTGGCCCTGGCCCTGTTGGGGGTGGTGCTGTACCGGGAATACCGACTAAAAGAGAAGGACCGGGTGCTGGCGGAGAAGAAGATTGCCCTGCTCCTCAGCCAGATCCAGCCCCATTTCCTCTATAATATTTTAGGTAGCATCGAATGGCTGTGCGAGACAGACCCCAAGAAGGCCCAGGAGGCCACAGAACAGCTCTCCCGCTTCCTCCGGGGGAATATGGACAGCCTGCAAAGCGTCACCACCATCCCCGCTGCCCGGGAGCTGGAACATATCCGCTGCTATCTGAGCTTGGAGGGCATCCGCTTTGGGGAGAAGCTCCACACGGTCTACGACATTGAGACGGAGGACTTCTTCGTCCCCGCCCTGGGGCTGCAGCCCCTGGTGGAGAACGCCGTGCGCCACGGGGTCACCAAGCGGGAGGAGGGGGGCACCGTCAGCATCCGTACCTGCCAGACCCAGTGGGCCTATCTGGTGGTCATTGAGGACGACGGCGTGGGCTTTGACCCCGCTGCCCCCCAGGAGGGCAGCCACCTGGGGATTGAGAACGTCCGCAGCCGCCTGGAAGCCCAGTGCGGGGGGAGCCTGACCGTGGACAGCCAGCCGGGAGTGGGCACCCGGGTGGAGGTGTGTATCCCCAAGGCGCGGAAGCGGGGAAGGAGGGAGAGCCATGCGCGTTTTGGCGGTGGATGACGAGCAGCTCATGCTGGACATGCTGGTGGACCGCATCCGCCAGGCCCGTCCCCAGGCGGAGGTGCTGCCCTTTGGCAGCTCCCGTGCCCTGTTGGCGTGGTTGGAGGATACCGGCGCCCCCTTCGATGCCGCGTTCCTGGACATTGAGATGCCGGGAATCAGCGGCATCGCCCTGGCCCAGCGAATTAAGGAGCTGAGCCCCGACGGGAATATCATCTTCGTCACGGGGTTTTCCCAATATATGGCGGAGGCGTTCCAGCTCCACGCCAGCGGCTATATCATGAAGCCGGTGAGTGTGAAAGCGGTGGAGGAGGAATTGGACAACCTCCGCCGCCCGCTGCCCCAGGCCCGGCCCCACCGGCTGCGGGTGCAGACCTTTGGGAACTTCGAGGTGTTCTGTGACGGCAAGCCCATCCATTTCAGCCGCAGCCGCACCAAGGAGCTCTTTGCCTACCTCATTGACCGCCGGGGGGCGGGGAGCACCATGGGGGAGCTGATCTCCGTCCTCTGGGAGGGACGGCCGGACACGGGCAGTGTCCGCAGCCAGCTGCGCAGCCTCATTACCGACCTGCGTACCACCCTGCGGCAGTTGGAGGAGAAGTCCATCATCATCAAGCGTCGGGATTTGATTGCCATTGACCCCGAGCGGGTGGACTGCGACTACTATCGCTTCCTGGCGGGGGATATGACGGCGGTGAATGCGTTCCGGGGGGAGTACATGAGCAACTACTCCTGGGCGGAGCCCACGGGGGGGGCGCTGCACAGACTGGACGACCGAGAGCCGGAGCCGAAGGAAAAACAGTAAGGGAATGGGGATGCCGTGGAGGGACGGCATCCCCGTTTTGCCCCCATACAGCAGTTCGAGATTCATAACACCCCCGCTCCCGGCGTAAGGATAAGGAAATGCAGGAGGGGAGGGGAACCCGTGGGCAGGAAGCAAACGCTGTGGCGGGTGGGGCTGTATATCCGTTTGTCCAAGGACGACGGGCATAAGGAGAGCTTAAGCGTCCAGAACCAGCGAAAAATTTTATTGGATTTTTTAGAGCATGAGTTCCAGGGGGCGTGGGTCCTAGAGGGCCAGTATATTGACGACGGGAGCTCTGGGACAGACGACACCCGGGAGAGCTTCCAACGCCTCATCGCCCAGGTGAAGCGGGGGGCGGTGAACTGTGTGCTGTGCAAAACCCTCTCCCGGGCCTTTCGCAACTACGCTGACCAGGGCTACTTTTTGGAAGAGTTTTTCCCCCGCTGCCGCACCCGCTTCATTGCCTTAGGCAGCCCGCGGGTGGACAGCTATTTGGACCCGGAGGCGGTGCAGCTGGGCTTGGAGATTCCCATCAACGGCATTTTGAACGACCGCTATGCCGCCAAGACCTCCGCCGATGTCCGCCGGACCCTGGACATGAAGCGCCGCCGGGGGGAGTTCATCGGCTCCTTTGCCCCCTACGGCTACGCCAAGGACCCGGCGGACAAAAACGCCCTGGTCCCAGACCCAGAGGCGGCGGCGGTGGTGCGGGATATCTTCCGCCGCTGCCTCCAGGGGGAGAGCAAGGGGGCCATTGCCGCTGCCCTGAACGCCGCCCAGGTCCCCAATCCCACCGCCTATAAGGCCCGGCAGGGCTCCCGCTATGCCCGCCCAGGTCCTGGCAATGACGGCCTTTGGACCCCCACCACCGTGGCCCGGCTTTTGAAAAACCCGGTCTATGGGGGAACCCTGGTTCAGGGGCGGCAGCGGGTGGTGAGTTATAAGGTCCACCAGACGGTATCGGTGCCCCCAGAGGACTGGTACCGGGTGGAGGGGACCCATGCGCCCTTGGTCTCCCCGGAGGACTTCCAGCGGGTTCAGGCTTTGGGGGAGGGGGTCCGCTGCGCCCCTGGGGGGGAGGGGCCCCACCTCTTTGCAGGCCTTCTCCGCTGCGCCGACTGTGGCAAGGCTATGACCCGGCGGCGAGCCAGGGGGACGGTGTACTACCACTGCTCCACCTACCGCCGCAAGTCCAAGGCCGCCTGCACCAAGCACACCATCCGAGAGGATGTTTTGTGCCGGGAGACGGCTGCGGCGTTGGGGGTGCCAGAGCTGAGCCGCCCCCTGCTCTTTGCCCAGCTAGAGGGCATCCTGATCCACGAGGGGGGCGGGGTGGAGCTGCTGCGGCACTAGGGAAGTCTTTACAAACTGTTAACAGAATATGGAACATTTCGTTACAAAACCGTGGTAATATAGCATTGTTCAGGTCGGGGTGCAGAAAAGCCAGTGCCCCAAAGCCAACCCCTGGATAGGAACGACGGCCTAGAGAGGCCACTCGCTTTGGGCCATCGAAAAAAGGAGGACTTCATTGGTAACATTTGAAAGCATCAAACAAGACGCCAGTATTCGCACGTACATACAGAAGGCAGACGAATCCTTGCGGGCCCTGGGCTTCACGGAGCATAGCCTTGCCCATGTGGGCCTGGTGGCCGCCAACAGCAAGTATATTTTAGAGACCCTGGGCTATGAGCCCCGCCAGGTGGAGCTGGTGCAGATTGCCGCGTACCTCCACGACATAGGTAATCTGGTCAACCGCATCGACCACTCCCAGAGCGGAGCGGTGATGGCGTTTCGCCTGCTGGACCACTTACATATGGACCCCGCGGAGATTGCGGAGATCGTCACCGCCATCGGCAACCACGATGAGGGCACCGGTACCCCGGTGAGCCCCTTGGCGGCGGCCTTGATCCTGGCAGATAAGTCAGACGTCCGCCGGAGCCGGGTGCGCAATGAGGACATATCCAGCTTTGACATCCATGACCGGGTAAACTACTCCGTCACCAAGGCGGAGATGAAAATCAACGAGAGCAAGACCCTCATCAAGCTCAAGCTGCACATCGATACCCGCTATGGCTCTGTGATGGATTATTTTGAGATATTCCTCAACCGGATGATCCTCTGCCGCCGGGCGGCGGAAACCTTGGGGCTGCAATTCAAGCTCATCATCAACGAGCAGCCGCTGGTCTGATTTACCTCTTGACAACAACACATGCAAAAGGCGCTGCCTCTCACGACCGTTCCAGGCGTGGGAGGCAGCGCTTTTTTCGTTGTGGTGGCGCAGGGAGGACGGCTTCCACCGGTGCCACGGGCGCCACAGGTGCCACCGGCGCACCTGGCCCCATGGGTCCCACCGGGCCTATGGGTATGACAGGTGCCACCGGTGCTACCGGTGCCACTGGCGCTGTGGGTCCCACCGGCCCTGTTGGTGCAACGGGTGCCACCGGCGCTATGGGTCCCACTGGCCCTGCCGGTGCAACCGGTGCCACCGGAGCTGCTGGCCCCACTGGGCCGACGGGCGCTACCGGCGCCACCGGTGCTATGGGCCCCACTGGCCCCGCTGGTGCCACAGGTGCCACCGGAGCTGCTGGCCCCACTGGGCCGACGGGTGCCACCGGTGCAACGGGGGCTGTAGGCCCCACCGGGCCTGCTGGTGCTACCGGTGCCACGGGTGCTGTGGGCGCTATGGGTCCCACTGGCCCTGCTGGCGCCACCGGTGCAACAGGTGCCACGGGCGCGACCGGCCCGGCCGGTCCCATGGGCCCCACCGGCCCTGCAGGCCCTGCCGGTGCGGCAGGCGCGGAGGGCCCCACCGGCCCCGCAGGCCCTGCCGGTGCAGCAGGTGCGGAGGGCCCCACTGGCCCCGCAGGCCCTGCCGGTGC
>CAJUCB010000040.1:0-3914 GCA_910584805.1 uncultured Oscillospiraceae bacterium | reverse complement strand
CTGCCGGTGCAGCAGGTGCGGAGGGCCCCACTGGCCCCGCAGGCCCTGCCGGTGCAGCAGGTGCGGAGGGCCCCACTGGCCCCGCAGGCCCTGCCGGTGCGGCAGGCGCGGAGGGCCCCACTGGCCCCGCAGGCCCCACTGGACCTGCCAATGGCTTGAATGCCTATGGCGGGGCGTACAGCGCGGCACCCCAGACCCTGACCCTGGCGGCCAACACCCCCACCCAGGTGGCCCTAGCTTCCACCATGCCGGGGAGCGGCATGACCAATACCCCGGCCAACAGTGTGACCGTCACAGAGGCGGGGACCTATGAGCTCAGCTACAACGCCATCCTCTCTCCGGCCAGCAATGGGCAGTTGACCTTGTCGGTGCGGCAGAATGGCACGGATATTCCCAGCACGCCCATCACGAGGACGACGACCCCTGCGGGTGTGGATGTCTTTAGTGGAGACGCGATTGTGACGTTGGCTGCCAACGACGTTTTGGACTTGGCGGTGACTTCTATTGCAGCGGAAACCGTGACGATGGGCAACGGTGTGAACGCTATGCTGACGGTAAAGCGGCTGGACTGAGAGGACAGTCTGACGCGGCCGTAGAGAGAATCCCCTCCCCTGCCTTCGGGCGGGGGAGGGAGCTACAGGGCGTCAAAAAAGGCGAAGCCTTTTTTGACGAAGGGATACGGTCTACATCATGACATATCTTGAACGATAAGGAGGGGGACGCATGGGTAAGTACAAGGTCTATGTGTATGCCATCTGCAAAAATGAGGCGCAGTTTGCCCAGCGGTGGATGGAGTCCATGGGGGAGGCCGACGGGGTTTACGTATTGGACACTGGCTCCGACGACGGCACCCCCCAGCGCCTGGGGGAGCTGGGGGCCAGGGTGGAGGTAGAGCGGGTGGTCCCCTGGCGTTTCGATGAGGCCCGCAACCGCTCCCTGGCTTTGGTGCCAGAGGATGCGGATATCTGTGTGTGTACGGACCTGGACGAGGTGTTCCGTCCTGGCTGGCGGGAGGCGGTGGAGACCGCCTGGGGTCAGGCCAAGACCCGTCTCCACTACCACTATGTTTGGAGCTTTCTCCCCGATGGCCGGCCGGGCATCAGCTTTTGGGCGGATAAGATCCACCGCCGGGAGGGCTGCCGCTGGGTGGGGCCTGTCCATGAGGTGCTGCGCTTTGATGGGGGAGAGGGGGCGCGGGTGTATGCCCCAGCGGTGACGTTGGAGCACTACCCCGACCACAGCAAGCCCCGGAGCCAATACCTGCCCCTGCTGGAACAGGCGGTGGCGGAGGAGCCGGACAACGACCGGAACGTCCACTACCTAGGCCGGGAATACTTCTTCTACCAGCGCTGGCAGGAGAGCATTGCCACCCTGAAGCGCCACCTGGCCTTACCCACTGCCACCTGGGGCGACGAGCGCTGTGCTTCCATGCGCCTGTTGGCCAAGGACTGCCTGGCCTTGGACCGGGAAGAGGAGGCGGAACAGTGGCTGTTCCGGGCCATTGGGGAGGCGCCCCATCTCCGGGAGCCCTGGCTGGATTTGGCGGAGCACTGCCGCCAGAAGGAGGACTGGCAGGGGGTATTGTGGCTCACAGGCCGGGCCCTGGCCATCCAGGAGCGGCCCCGGACCTACATCACCGAGCCCACTGCCTGGGGGGAGGGCCCCTGGGACCTGGCCAGTCTGGGATATTACTACACGGGCCAGTTGGACCAGGCCCTGGCGGCGGCGGAGACCGCCCTGTCCTTTGCCCCGGAGGATGCGCGGATTCAAAAGAATGTCCGGCTCATCCAGGCGGCGCTCCAAGGATGAGCGCTATGGGCCATTGTGTGGTTCATTCCGGCTCCCAATACGCCAGGTCATAGCTGGCCTGGGCAGATTGGATATCCAAGGCGGTCCCTGTGGGGTCAAGGTCCTGAAGCTGTTTCAGCTTTGTCTCGTCCTTGGTGGTCACCGTCACCCGGATGAGATTTTCCGACTCCATCAGGGAGGCGGTGGTGACGAAGGGGAGCTTCCCGTCCATCATGCTTTGGGAGATGCGGTCTTGTAGCTCTGTTAAATAGGCCAGGGAGTGGTCCGCCGTCTGGAACACCACCGAAGCCGCGTCCAAATCTGGGCGCTCCCGGAGGACCAGGGCCCGGTTCTCCGGCGTGTCCTGGGTGAGCAGGACCACCGTGTGTCCTGCCTCCCAGTAGATGCCCCCCCAGAGGTCTTTCAGGCTGGCGGGGATGCGTTGGGTTTCCAGGCAGGGTTCCTGGGCAGGGACGTCCCGGGTGTGGGAGGGGAGACTGGCAGGGTCCTGTTCCCCCACTTCCCCTTGCGGGTCAACCTCCTCCACGTGGGTGGACGGGGTGTCCCTTTGGCTGCTATACTGGCTGGGGGCGCCATCCATGGTGGCGTCTGTTCCACCTCTGTCTGGGCCGCTGGGGTCTGCCTGCCAGATGCCCACCCCCACTAGGGCCACCAGGCAAAGGCCAGCCAGGGCGGGGACCGCCCGCTTCCGCCGCCGCTTCTGCTGGGTTACATAGTCGTCCCGGCGCTGCAAGACCCGCGCCGCCATCTCATGATAGTCCATCATAGTCGAAGCCCTCCTGTTCCAGTTCTGCCCGCAGGGCCTGTTTGGCCTGATAGAGCAGGTTTTCAATTTGCCGTTTACTCTTTCCCATCACCTTGGCACTCTCCTGGTTGGATAGCTCCGCGAAGAATTTCAGGTACAACACATGGCTGTAGTCCGGCTTGAGCTGGGACAAGGCCCGGTGGACTTGTATCTTTTGCTCTTCCCGGAGGTAGCCAAGCTCCAAGCTCTCCTCCTCCCGGCGGAGCAGTTCCAGGGAGTCCAGGGGGAGGGCCGGATGCCGCCCCGCCCGCTTCAAATGGTTCAGGGCGGTGTTGCGCCCGATGGTGTAGAGCCAAGTCTTGAAGCTGTAGTGGGGAGAGAAGCGGGGCCGTTTGGTGACCAGGCGGAAAAAGGTGTCCTCTGTTAGCTCCTCTGCCAGGGAGAGGTTGCGCACATAGCGGTTTAGGAAGAGGAGCAGCCCGTCTTTGTAGTCCCGGACCAGGGCCACCAGGGCGTCGTCATCCCCGGCAAGGTAGCGCTGGTAGTTGCTGGCGCCGCTGTCCACACTGATCCCTCCTTTCTCACGGGTTCATCCCTTAAACAAGCTGGGATGGGTTTTCTCTTAGCGTTTGAGAAAATTTTTTCCATCATAGCACAGTTTATGGGGAAAATGGAGGGATCGCTTTTTTATTTTGTCAATAGGAATCTTGAAGCGGCGTAGGTAATGTGATAAAATGGGCAGAAATTCAATGGTTCGGACTGATATCGGCAAAGGAGGGCACAGGATGGGACAACAAATGGATCTGACAGAGGGTGTCATTTGGAAGAAGCTGCTGATCTATGCTGCCCCGGTGATGTTGTCCTCCCTGCTTCAATCGGCGTATTCCATCACCGACTTGATTGTGGCCGGGTGGTTCATCGGGGACAATGGCATTTCCGCCATCAACAATTCCAGCCAGGTGATGGTGGTGCTCACCCAGATTATCATGGGCATCACCACAGGCGGGAACATCCTCATGAGCCAGTATTATGGGGGGAAAGATACGGACAACCGCCATAAAACCAACGTGACCCTGTTCACCCTGGCCCTCTTGGCGGGGGCGGTGATGACTGTGGCCCTCTATGTCCTCAGCCGCCCCATCTTGATTGGCCTAAAGGCCCCGGCCTTGGAGGAGGCCACGGTGTACCTCCAGCTCTGTGCTCTGGGCCTGCTGCCCATCTTTGGCTACAATGCCCTGTCCTCCATGCTCCGGGCGGTGGGGAACTCCCGGCAGCCCTTTTACTGCGTGGCGGTGACTGCCGCCTGCAACATCGCCCTGGACATCCTCTTTATGGGGCAGTTCCACTGGGGGGTGATGGG
>CAJUCB010000039.1:6702-17077 GCA_910584805.1 uncultured Oscillospiraceae bacterium | reverse complement strand
CTGTTCAGGCGGGTCCCTGGACCTGCCCTGATAGGCCAGCAGGTACTCCACCGCCTCCGGGAAGCTCTTGTTTTCGAACCGCTGGAGGAAGGAAATGGTGTCCCCGCCGATGCCCTCCGAATAGCGGAACCAGGTGCGGCGGTTCTTGATGTGGAGACTGTCTATCTCCTTGGTGGTATGGTAGCTGCCGATCCGCTTGACTTGGTATCCCAGGGAGGACAGCAAATCCGGCAGGTCCGTTTCCTTGGCGATGGCGATCTCCGCACTCGTAACGCGATGAGCTGTGTTTGCTTGCAAAAATCTTCACCTCTTTTCCTGAAAACGCAAAACAGCCCGGCAGGGCATCCCATTGTTTTGGGATACCCTGCCGGGCTGTTTCCTTCGTTTATTCTGTTGTTTTGCGGTGTGGCCTTACACGGCCCACACGCTGGCCGACGTGGCTTCCAGGGCTTCCTCCTGGGGCAGGGTGTCCTCCTGGGTGTCCCCGGCCTCACAGGGGGCGGACGTGGCATCTGCTTCGAGGTCCCGTTCTGCTTCGTCCAGAGCCGCCTCGATCAGGCCGAGGACGAATTCCTTCTGGGTGAGTTTCTTTCTGGTGCGGGCGGTCTCCCGTTCCAGGTGGGCTTTGATCCGATGGAAAAGTTCCTCTGAGATTTGGAATGCCATTGTTCTGTTGTTTGCCATAATCGTCTTTCCTCCATTTTCTTTTAATTTGTAGTATTCAGTTAGGATCGCGGTGATGTACTCGCTGGTGGTCTGGCCCAGCTGTTCTCTGGCTTCCGCCACTTGGTTGTGGAGCTCGATGGGGATGAGAGCGCAGAGGTTTTTTCGTTCTTCCATGGGATATCCTCCTTGTTTGATCTTGAGGCAAGTATACTCGAAAGCAAGCAGGAAAGCGATGACCAAGACCACCAAGGAATGATAGACAATGCAGGCAGAACTACCAATTCAAACAACCCCGGGAACGCAAAAACGCCGCCTGCGGCCTGCCAGGATTTCGGCAGGCTGCAGACGGCGTCTGGCAATCACTTTTCTTTTTTAGCTGTACGAAAGAGTTTGAGTCCCTGCAGCTGCGGAAACGGCTTGCTGGCATCTTTTTTTGTGTGATTTTTGAATCGCGTTCCCTATTTCTGGAAAACTTGACTCTTTTTCGTGATTTCGGCCTGTTTTGTTGCAAAATACGCGAAAAAGCCACACAAAAGTGTGGCTTTTTCTCCTGCATCTTTTTCATCAACACAGGCTGGCGGAGGCGGTGGGATTCGAACCCACGAGCCCTTGCGGGCTACCTGATTTCGAGTCAGGCTCGTTATGACCACTTCGATACACCTCCCTATTCACTTGTCATACCTATAGTCGTTTCTCCTCTATTATACTGGCAAATCTGCCTCCCGTCAACGAAAACTTTCCACTGACAGCCCCTTTTTCCCCATCCCCAAATTGTAATAATTTTGTATGAGATTTTGCACGATTCCTGAAACGAAATGTGATACCATAGCTTCACACGATTCATGATCGCAGTTGGGCTCCTGGGAAGGCGGGGTTTGATATGGAGCACAAAATCCTTGTTGTGGATGACGAGCGGGAAATTGCCGACCTGGTAGAGGCCTACCTAAAAAATGAGGGCTATCCTGTTTTCAAAGCATATACCGGCGCGGAAGCGCTGGAAATCGTAACACGAGAATCTCTGAGCTTGGCCATTTTAGACGTGATGCTGCCAGACATCGACGGCTTCACCCTCTGCCAGCGGATCCGGGAAAAATACCTCTTCCCAATCCTGATGCTCAGCGCAAAGGTGGAGGATATGGACAAAATTATGGGGCTGACCTTGGGTGCAGACGACTATGTGACAAAGCCCTTCAGCCCCCCGGAGCTGGTGGCCAGGGTCAACACCCAACTGCGGCGCTATACCTGGTGATCCGTCAGGACAGCCGCCATTGTTCCGTCAATGGCCAGGACGTCCCCCTGACCCCCATTGAGTTCAGTATCCTATGGTATCTCTGCGAGCACCGGGGTAAAGTGGTCTCCTCCGAAGAGCTCTTCGAGGCTGTTTGGAAGGAAAAATATATGGAGAGCAACAATACCGTCATGGCCCACATCGCCCGCCTCCGGGAGAAGATGAAAGAACCCAGCAGGAAGCCACGGTTCATCAAAACTGTCTGGGGTGTGGGCTATACCATTGAATGAACGGCAAAACGCCCTTTGTGCTGGGACACAAGGGGCGTTTTGTACGATTTGTCCAGCAGGATCAAAGTCCCGCATGCTTTTTCAGGGCAGCAAAGGAAGTATCACTGATAACATGCTCCATCTTGCAGGCATCTTCTGTGGCAGTGGCCTCATCCACCCCCAAATCCATGAGAAAGCGGGAGAGTATCGTGTGTTTTTCATAAATATTCTCTGCCACAGCCCGTCCTGTTTCCGTGAGAGTCAGGTGCCCGTCATGGCCATCCATGACCACATAGCCGCCAGTTTTCAGCAAACCGATGGCACGGCTGACGCTGGGCTTGGAAAAGCCCATGTATTCGCTCACATCAATGGAGCGGACCACTTTTCCTCGTTTGGATAGGATCAGTATGGTCTCCAAATACATTTCGCCGGACTCCTGTAAGATCATAGGACCATCCCCTCTCACATAAAACTTATTTATAAGATACCATACTTGCTGCAAGTTTTCAAGAGCAGCAAGCATTGGATGGTTGACCAGTTCCAGATGATATACTCCCCCTCTTTTGTGCAAAACAACAAAAAGCGATAGGAGTCATCAGAAGTTCCAGTTAGCCGTTGAAAACCGCTATAAAACAAGCTACAATAACAGAGGATTAGCAACTGCTAATCTTAAAAAATAATGGATTCCAGGCTGTGCTCCTTTAGGAACCGGTGGCCAGAATCATGATTTCATAAGGAGAAGCAGGCATGAACACTCTGAAAGAAGTCCCTGTGGGCAAATCTGCCCGGGTAGTAAAGCTCCATGGCGAGGGTGCTATTAAGCGCCGTATCATGGACATGGGCATCACCAAAGGCGTTGAGGTCTTTGTACGAAAAGTCGCACCTCTGGGCGACCCCATGGAAATCTCCCTGCGCGGCTATGAGCTCTCCCTGCGCAAAGCAGATGCGGAAATGGTCGAGGTGGAGTGAAGCATTCTCAGGTGCAAAAACGGGATTCCCTCCCGTTTTTGCTCAAAAAGTTAGGCGAAACTAATTGATAAAATGAACGGAGTGAAACTATGGAGCAGCAAATAAAAATTGCCCTGGCTGGCAACCCCAACTGTGGCAAAACCACCCTGTTCAACGCCTTGACCGGCTCCAACCAGTTCGTGGGCAACTGGCCGGGTGTTACAGTGGAGAAGAAGGAAGGGCAATTAAAGGGCCATAAAAACGTGGTCATCATGGACCTCCCCGGCATCTATTCCCTCTCCCCCTACACCATGGAGGAAGTGGTAGCCAGAAATTATCTCATTGAAGAGCGGCCAGATGCCATCCTGAACATCGTGGACGGCACCAACCTAGAACGCAATCTCTACCTCACCACTCAACTCACAGAGCTCGGCATCCCTGTGGTCATCGCTGTGAACATGATGGACTTGGTGAAAAAGAATGGTGACAGCATCAACTTCCCAGCGCTCTCCCGCTCTCTAGGCTGCCAGGTGATGGAGATATCTGCTCTCAAAGCCACTGGCGTCATGGAAGCCGCTGAGGCAGCCATCCACGCTACCCGCTCCACCAAGACGGTCCCAACCCATAACTTTTCCGGCCCAGTGGAACACGCCTTAGCCCACATTGAGGAAGCAGTCCTCCACGACATGCCCCCCGAGCAACAGCGCTGGTATTCCATCAAGATCTTTGAACGGGACGAAAAGGCCTTGGAAAAGATCAACATCCCCCAACCACTCCTGGATCACATCGAAGAGGATATCCGCTCCACAGAGAAGGAGTTGGACGACGACGCCGAGAGCATCATTACCAACGAGCGCTACAACTACATTGGTTCGATCCTTGAGGGTACCTATAAACGGAAAGCAGCCGGTCAGCTGACCATCTCCGACAAGATCGACCGCATCGTCACCCACCGTGTCCTGGCCCTGCCCATCTTCGCCGCTATCATGGTTCTAGTTTACTTCATCGCCGTGAGCACAGTTGGCACCTGGGCCACAGACTGGGCCAACGATGGCCTGTTCGGGGAGGGCTTCCACCTCTTTGGAACCGGCAGTGCCGCCTATACGGAGGCCATCAACGAATACGCTGAGGAAACCCTCTGGACGGATCCCTATGTATCCACCATAGAGGATGCGGCAGAGGCCGGTATCGTTGGCGCCGAAAATCTCCTGGACGCCATTGACGAGGAAGATTTTGCCGCGTTCGACGAAGCCTATGGGTTCTATGCTGATGCTTTGATAGCAGAAGGCTTTGATGTCTCTACAGCCTACGAGGCTGCCATGGAAAATGCACCAGATACCGCTGGATTTGGAATCTGGATCCCCGGTATTCCCGTGGTCTTGGAACATGGACTGGACGCCATTGGCTGTGCAGACAGTGTAAAAAGCCTAATCCTGGACGGTATCGTGGGCGGGGTAGGCGCTGTACTGGGCTTTGTGCCTCAGCTTCTGGTGCTTTTCATCATGCTGGCTTTCCTAGAGGCCTGCGGCTATATGGCCCGTGTCGCTTTCGTCATGGACCGGATTTTCCGCCGCTTCGGCCTCTCCGGCAAGTCCTTCATCCCCATCCTCATCGGCACCGGCTGTGGTGTCCCCGGGATCATGGCCTCCCGAACCATTGAACATGAGCGGGATCGCCGCATGACGATCATGACCACCACCTTCATCCCCTGTGGGGCAAAAATGCCCATCATTGCCCTCATCGCCACTGCCCTGTTTGGCGGAGCCTGGTGGGTTGCCCCCAGTGCCTATTTCCTGGGCATAACAGCCATCGTGATCTCCGGCATCATGCTGAAAAAGACCCGCCCGTTTGCCGGAGACCCCGCGCCCTTTGTGATGGAACTGCCCGCCTACCACTGGCCTACCGTCACCAATGTCCTGCGCTCCATGTGGGAACGGGGCTGGTCCTTCATCAAAAAAGCCGGAACTGTCATCCTCCTGGCCTCCATCGTCATCTGGGCTGGCTCACACTTTGGCATTGTGGACGGCGCCTTCTCCTTCAGTCTGGATATGGCCCTGGAAAACAGCCTTCTGGGGATCGTTGGCAGCGCCATCTGCTGGATCTTCTCTCCCCTAGGCTTTGGCAACATCAAGGCCGCTGTGGCCACTATCATGGGCCTGGTGGCCAAGGAGGAGATTGTAGGCGTCTTTGGTGTGCTGGACTTTGAGGGCCTCACCCCCCTGGCCGGTTACGCTTTCCTGGCATTCAATCTCCTCTGCGCCCCCTGCTTCGCTGCCATGGGCGCTATCAAGCGGGAGATGAATTCCGCCAAGTGGACCTGGTTCGCCATCGGCTATCAGTGTGCCCTAGGATATGTGGTGGCGCTGATTATCTACCAGTTGGGCAGCCTTATTGCTGGAAACGGAACCCCCATAGGTGTAGCCGTAGCCTTGGCCTGCATCGTCCTCATCCTATACATGCTATTTCGTCCCAATCCGGCAATAAAATCCCAAAAAATCCAGGCGGACCAAGCCGCCAAGTCCTGATCCCCAATAAATTTGACCCAAAGGAGGCCACCCCCATGTTATCTTTCTTCGCAATCCACGCAGGCACAATTGTTGCCCTGCTGCTGGTAGCAGCGGCGGCGGCAGGTAGTATCGTCCACCTGCGCCGTCAACGGAAGCATGGCAAATCCATTTGTGGCTGTAACTGTGGAAATTGTCACGGGAGCTGCCACACCCATTGAATCCCATACCCCGAAAACCCCGGCGGCTTTGCTTGTGCAAAGCCGCCGGGGTTTCGTTGAACATATTGATTGCTGGGAAGCATATGACCCTAAACATGCACAGAGAACCCGTGGTGCTGCAGCGCATCCATGAAATACATTCTCTCCTATGGGTCAGCTGAGCCGCCGCCTGAGAACCTCTTTGATGGTCTCTAGCAGGCGCATGATATCTAGGGGCTTGGGCAGATGGGCATCCATACCGCTCTCCTCGGACTTTCGCATATCACTTTCAAAAACATTGGCCGACAGGGCAATGATGGGGATACGGGCCAGCACCGGGTCCGCCATCTTGCGGATGGCCCTGGCCGCCTGCCAGCCGTCCATCACTGGCATTTGGATGTCCATCAAAACCAGATCATAGGTGCCAGGCGGGGCCTGCTGAAGCTTTTCCACCGCAATGCTGCCGTTCTCTGCCGGCTCCACCACAAAGCCCATCTCCTCCAAAAGCTCCGTCTCAATTTCCAGATTGATCTCGTTGTCCTCCACCACGAGTATCTTTTGCCCATTTCCATGGACGAACTCGTCCTGGGCTGCATCTTGATCAGGGGCGGTTTCCTGGCTCTGGTAGCGGAACTGGATGTGAATCACAAAGGTGCTGCCTTTGCCCACCTGGCTTTTGACCTCAATGGTCCCATCCATCATATCTACGATATTTTTGACAATGGTCAGCCCAAGACCAATGCCGTGTATCCCACTGAGGGTGGTGTTTTTCTCCCGGGAGAAGGGCTCAAAAATGTGTTCGATAAACTCCTGGCTGATGCCAATGCCGTTGTCCTCCACCACCAGCTGGTAAACTGCAAACTGATTGGGCAGCTCTTCCAACTCTGAGGCGGTGATGGAAACCTTTCCCCCCGGCTTAGTATAAGTCACCGCGTTGTTGACCAGATACATCACCAGCTGCCGCAGCTTTTCCTCATCCGCATAGATCCCCCTGTGGGTTACCTTGGAAAAGTCTAGGATAAACTCCATGTCCTTCTCCACACTTTGGGGTAGGAGGAATTCATAGACCTCTTGTAGGATATCACAAAGGTCGCACTCCTCCTCCACTGTGCGCATATCCCCAGATTCCGTCTGGGACAGCTCCAAAACCTTGTTGATGAGATCCAACAGCTGCCGGCTGGACGCCTCAATCCGTTCCAAATATTCCAGCACAATTTCTGGGCTCTTGTAGTTACGCTTTGCCAAGGTAGAAAAGCCAAAGATGGCGTTCAGCGGCGTGCGCATATCGTGGGACATATTGGACAGGAAGGTACTCTTGGCCCCGATGGCCCGGTTGGCATTATCCAACGCCTCTGCCAGGAGCTGCTTTTGCTTCATCTCGTTCTGGATTTCTTCGTCCACCCGACGGAACCCCATAACGATTTGGGATGCCTGATCCTGATGGCCCACATTGACCACCTGCATCTGCAAATACTGTGCGTCCTCCCCGTTCAGCACCCGGTAATTGCTGTAATAGGACTTACTGTCCTCTAGCTTTTTCTGGATACTATCCGGATCTGTGGCTTTGGCAACCATGCCACGATCCTCTGGATGGACCCAGTTGTCAATATAATTGGACATGACGGCTGGAAAAGACAGGGGTTGGAGCGTATCATCAAAGATGGGGCCACTGCGGGCACTCAGCCGGTATGGCATAATCAGCCCTTTTTCCAGATCTACATAAAAGATTGTTTCATAGGTGACGCTGAGCCCCTCAATCACCTCCAAGCGGCGAAGATGCTCCTGGTTGATCAGCGTCCACTGCTTGTCATAGGCCTCCATCAGGTTTTGCAGCTTCTGGGCCTCTTTGTCCCGAAGTTTTCGTTTTTCCGTAGCATCGCTCAAGAACACATAGAAGATATCCCGGGAGGTCTCACTGGGAACATAGTGCCCATAGTCTTCCACCCAGCAGGTTGACCCATCCTTTCGGACGATCCGGTACTCCACATAGTCCAAATCCTCCTGGTTCTCCCGAATCTGCGCGTGGATGCTCTCCTGCACGGCCTGCGGGTGTACCATACCCCGGAAGGAATTGCCTGTCATCTCCCGGAATTCCTCAATGTTCTCGCATTGAAACATCTGGCGCGTGGCCCGGTTGGCATAGATGATTTCCTCATCTCCGTCGGCATAATAAATCAAAAAGCCGCCAGGCATCCGCTCCATGAAGTTCACCAACTCATAGCTGGTCAGGTACTCCTTTGCCTCCGGCAAGGCCAAAAAGGCCTCGCGCTCCTTCTGCTCCATGATGTGGTTGATATCCAACTGGTTATCTCTTAACAGCTTCAAAAAGCCTAGGATATTTCCACCCAGGTAATTTCCGTCCTGCCTGCACATGATGATGGCTCACTTCCTTTCTGCCGCTTCCTGTCAGCCCAATTCTTCATTGAGCATTTTAGACAATGCCTCAATGTTGATGGGCTTTGCAATATGCCCGTTCATCCCACAACTCAACGCCGCCTGACGGTCCTCTTCAAAGGCGTTGGCGGTGATGGCGAAAATCGGGATTTTTGCCAATTCCTGGTTCTCCAACGCCCGGATCTCCCGGGCTGCCGTGTAGCCATCCATCACTGGCATCTGGACATCCATCAACACCAAGCAGTAGTAACCTGGCTCAGCGCCCTTGAGCATATCCACGGCAATGCTTCCATTGTCTGCCACGTCCGTTGTGAAGCCCGCCTCTTCCAGCAGGGCCACCGCGATCTCCTGGTTCAATTCATTGTCCTCTGCCAGCAGGATGCGGCCGGAGTGGAGCCTGGGGGGCTTCTCCTCTTGGCATGCACAGACCTCCACCGGTTCCTCGTCTCCCTCCACCAAGGAGCTCAGGCAATTTCTCAGCTCTGACAGGAACAAGGGCTTGCTGCAAAATGCGTTGACCCCTGCCTCCTTTGCCTCTTCCTCAATGTCTGACCAGTCATAGGCGGTGAGCACGATGATAGGAACATCCTCCCCCATCTCTTTGCGTATCCGCCGGGCGACCTCCACGCCATTCATGTCTGGCATCAGCCAATCAATGACATAGACACTGTAGCTGTCGTTGCGCATCACTGCTTGCCGGGTACGCAACACCGCCTCCCGGCCGGAAAGGGTCCATTCTGCCCGCATCCCAAACTGCTGAAGCATGTAGGACACGCTGTCGCAGGTGTTGAAATCATCATCCACCACCAGTGCCCGGCAGTTTTTCAGTGTCGGTATGGTCTGAATCTCCTTGGGCCCCGAACGCAGGCGGAAGGTAAAGGAGACCACAAACTCGGTGCCTACCCCCTGTTCGCTGAATACCTGGATGGAACCACTCATCATGTCCACGATGTTTTTCGTGATAGCCATGCCAAGGCCTGTGCCCTGGATGCCGCTGATGGTGGAATTGCGTTCCCGTTCAAAGGGTTCAAAAATATGGGCCACAAACTCCTGGCTCATGCCAATGCCTGTGTCCTTGATACTGAACACATAGCTAGCATAGCCCTCTGGCGCACCAGGTTTTTCGGTGATACGCATACTGACCCTGCCGCCAGCCCCAGTATATTTGATGGAATTGCTCAGTAGGTTCAGCAGAACTTGATTCAGCCGCAGCTTATCGCAATAAATATCCTCATCTAGGATATCCACTGTGTCGATGAACAACTCCAACTGTTTGGCACGGATATCCGCTTGGATGATGCTGCGCAGTCCGTGAAGGATATCCGGCAAGCTACACAAGGTCTCATCCAGGCGCATTTTCCCACTTTCAATTCGGCTCATGTCCAGGACGTCATTGATCAAGCTCACCAGATGGTTCCCAGAGGTCATGATCTTTTTTAGATACTCCTCCACCTGGTCCTGATTGCTGATGTTGTTCATCGCAAGATTCGTAAAGCCCACAATGGCGTTCATCGGGGTACGGATGTCATGGGACATATTGGATAAGAAGACGCTCTTGGCCTTGCTGGCGCGGTTTGCCTGGGACAAGGCCTCCTCTAGCAGAACCTTCTTCTCCATCTCACTGCGGGTCTCATCGTCCACATTGCGGAAGCCCAGGACAATGCCCTGCCGCCCCTCCCAGGTTCCGGCACGTACTGCTTTGATTTGATAAAATTTGACTTCCCCATCAATCACGATGCGATAGTTCACATAATAGGTCTTCTTTTTGGACAGCTCTTCCTTCAATTTCTCTTGGGAACAGGCGTTTCGAAGCATTTCCTGGTCATCTGGGTGGACGAAGTTCTGTATATAGCTCTCCATACTCTCCCGGAAAGACATCTCTTCGCTGAATACCGTGTCCACTTCTTTCTGGCTGTCGGCGCTGCTCAAGGGGGAGCCCTTGCCCGAATCCAAGTCAAAGAAGCAGACCAGATTATAGTCCACGCTCAGGGCATAGACCAATTCCATCTGGCGCCGTTCGCTCTCCATCCGCTCCTGCTGTTCCCGGAGCTTTTGATCCGTGTAGTCCAGAAGGAAGCGCTGGTAGAACAACTCTCCGTTCTCCTCGATCAGCTTGATGTTGCCCATGACATGGAATATCTTGCCGTCCTTGTGCTGCACCCGATA
>CAJUCB010000039.1:0-6692 GCA_910584805.1 uncultured Oscillospiraceae bacterium | reverse complement strand
ATACTCCACGCTCACCGAATCCTCCACATTCTTCAGCATCTGTATGCTGTTGAGAAGCTTGGGTTTATCCTCTTCAAGGACAGTACAGGCGATCATATGGAAGCCATCCGACAACAATTCCTCCTGGGTCTGATAGCCCAGGAGCTTCAAGGCAGCCCGGTTGACGCTGAGGATACGGGAGCCGTCCAAGGAGTGGCACATCACGCCGCAGTCCATGGAGGTAAAGATCATCTCTAGGACCTGGTTCTTCGTGGTGATCTCTTTCTTATAGGCCCGTTCCTGGGTCACGTCGATGGCGACACCTACCGTTCCCATAACGTTGCCATCTATATTATACAGGGGGGACTTATAGGTGGTCAGCAGACGTTCCCCCTCCCCGGTCTGGATCGTCTCCTCCGATATGCAGGTCTGCTGCTTGCGCATGACCTCATTCTCTGATTCAATACAGGCCGGGTCGTCCTCTTCCACGTCCCAGATATACGCATGGCCCTGGCCCTCTACCTGCTCCTTGGTCTTTTTCACCGTTTTGCAGAAGCTGTCGTTCACCTTTTCGTGGATACCATTCTTATCCTTATACCAAATCAGGTTCGGCACACTGTTGATGGTGGCCTCCAAGTATTGGTTGGTCTGCCAGGCATCCATCCGCCACTTCCACTCCTGCTGCAAGCGCTGGAAGCGGAAGTACAGCTCCTCTTCCGATAAGGGCGTGACCCAAATATCCTTCAGAGCAGACAGGCTATCCAACGGCAGCGACCGCTGTTCCCCGTCCACCAGGACGATCAGCTCCGCCTTGTCCCGCTTGCCCGCGATCAGCCCCCGCAGCATCTGTGGCTCCGCCCCAGAGATATCTGCCAAGATCACATCCGCCTTCTCCAGTAGCTGCTCCTCTGGGGTGTCGCTCTCTATGAAAGTATGGTGAAAGCCTGCCAGTGGTGGCAGGTCTTTGATACGCTGGAACAGCCCCCGGTGACGGCCAATCAAATACAACCGGATATGACAGTGATACATAGCTCTTTCCTCCCGCTTGAACGGACCTAATAAGCTGCGATACCTAGACCCAACGTTTCTCTCGCAAGCAATGAGGGCACCTGTGCAAGGGGGAATCCCCCCTACTCCCCATACCGTGGGGGGGAGCGGCCCTCTGTTTGATTTAGTTATTCTATCGTATTTTATCAATCCAATCGCGCTCTGTCAATTATTTTGCACGTATTCTGTCACGCAAGATTGATTATCCCATTGAGGTATCCCAAATTCTTCCATAGCAACCCATATCGGATCCCCTTTTCTCCCTTAAAACATAATATGAAACATTAGATATTATGAGAATGCATAAAAAACAGGGCGGCAGTGCAGTCCTACCACCCCGTTCTCAATCCAACCAAGCCATCAAGCCAACATATTCAAATCACGATTGCTGCTGTCGATCTCTGCTAAAAATTCATGCCAGTCCGCCTTGAAAGCATGGATTCCCCCTTGATAAGATGCGTTATCGAAGGTCTCCCAAAAGCCCTTTGTCCCCAATTCCCCAGTCCAACGTGGGGCAGCGGCTTTTTCCGAAGCAGAGGACAGCTCCACACGGGCCACCGCGGCTCCTTCCCGGATCGCATTCATCGTGTCTCCATTCTTGTGAAATGCACCCATGACACTGTCATACACCTTGTCAAACAGCTCCCGGTCAACAGCGGGGAACAGCTGGTTGGCCTCCTCCCTCTCCTCTCGGCGCTTTGCCAGATAGTTGTCCAGAGCGTCCAACATCTCCTGCCGGGCATTCTGCCCAGACGTATGTAGCAGCTTCACCATATCTCTGCCGATATGTCCCCGGTATGCCATCGTCTCCACTTTCATGGAAACCATACTCATCCGCAGCGCTTGCCGGGCTTCACTGCCCCCGCCACCTAGGGTTGCTGCGTTGATGGCAGACTGGTAGGCCGATAGACTCACCGCAGCAAATTCCAGCTCCCTCTGGGTATACAGGCCAGGCCCCTCTGCTTCCTTCAACTCCACAGAGGCCCCCAACTGTTTCAGGCTGATGGATGCCTCATACAGGTCTGCCTGCATCCACTCCTTCGTCCCCAAGCTGGTTGTCAAGGCACGGTACTTGGCCTCGTAAGCAGCAAAAAGCCCCTGCACACTGCGATAGACCTTCTTGCCCTGGGCGGCCTGGCTCTCTTGGCCCAAAAACCTGCCCAACATTTTGGCAAAAGAATGGGCTGCCGCCTCCTTACCGGCTCCATACAGCGCCTGCCACTGGGCGCGTTGGCTGTCCAAGTCATTTTCCGCATAGCTGCTCCCCAGCCCCACATACTTTGCCTCGTAGGCAACGGACATACTGTCCAAGGTCTTTTCCAAGTCACCTGCCCGGTAGCTTGCTGCATCAAAAGTCACGCAGGTGGTGTGCCCCTGGTAAGCAGAACTGGTGGCCATGCTATTCCCATCGGAGGCAAAGACCCCCACCCCAGAGGACACTGTTTTGGTGATGGTCCCGTTGACCAAATCAAAGTAAGAAAATTCATATTCCGTTGTAAAATGGGTAACGGTACTTCCATTGCCCCCCACAGCAGAGGCAGACTGCCGGGCCGTAACACTGCCAAAGCCCAAAATCTGTGCTCCCAGGGGCTTGCTGAGGCTGGCTGGGTCCGAGAGGCTAGAGAGCCCATGGGAAGAAAATTCCAGCATATCCGCTGTGGTCAACAATACCTCTGGGGCAGACTCTGTATCCTGCGTCTCCTGCCCTTGGGGATTGCTGCCTGTGACGGTTGCGGCACTGGAAAGAAATCTCACAGCCAAATCTGTCATAAAACGCCTCCTGTCAGAATCGCAATATACTATGTGTATTATATCGGAAAATTCCAGCAAAAAATAAGTTCCCAGCCAGAGATTTGAACTGGCTGGGAACGCATTAACAAGTAAAAACAGTGGATAAGAAATCATAGGACACATTCAAATCGGCAGATTCATGCCGCCAGTGATCTTATTCATACTGGTGCTCATATCCTCAATGGCCGACCGAACCGCCTCATTCACTGCAGCAATGACCATATCCTGGAGCATCTCCACGTCGTCGGGATCTACGGCCTCCGGGTCGATGGTCAAAGCCTTAAGGGTATGGTGGCCATCCACAGTAGCAGAGATTACACCACCCCCGGCGGTGGCGCTATACTCCTTTTCCAAGAGCTCTGCCTGAGTCTTTTCCATTTCGGCTTGCATCTTCTGGGCCTGCTTGATCATGTCCATGTTCAGGCCACCGGGCATGCCCATGCCCTTACCCTTGCCGCCGCCTCTGCCCATGGGGGGGCGTCCATATCCTTTTGCCATATCACATTCTCCTTTACAGCAGATTATTTTACGGTGAAGTTTCCAAACTTCTGTCCCAAGTCCAAAAGATCATGGAAGCCGTCGTCTGGTGGGGCTTCCCCAGGCTGGGCCGGTGTCGTTTGAGCCGGTGTAGGTTCCGGTTCCCCCAGCTTAATGACCACCCGGCAGGCTTGGCCGGTATAGGACGCCGCTGCCTTTTGCAGCAGTTCCAGAGTATCACCCCGGCTGAGGACGCCCTTGGTAAGCTCCGAATCTACCCATAGGGTCAAGGTCCCCTCCCCAAATACCCCGGTTACGCTGTCCCCCTTGCGCAGGAAAGAGCTGGCCATTGGGGGCAGGTCTTGGATGGTATGTAAAAAACTGGCCCAATCCCCTGCCGCTGGTGGAGGCATCTTTGCCACTGGTGGTTGTGCCGCCTTGGTATGGGACGGTGGAGGGGGCTGTGCAGGCTCTACCTCCCAGGGTGGCAAATCCTCCACAGCAGGCGGTGGTGAAGTTTGCTCTTTCGTGGGCGGCGGAGGTGCTGCTTCTTTTGGCTCTGACTGCTCCTGCAGCGGTGTTTGTACTGCTGGCTGGGCCACAACAGCTACCCCGCCTTGTTCTAGGCGGCTGAGCCGGGCGGACAGCCCTTCCATGCTCTCCGAAAGCCTCCGGTCACAGAGCCGGACCAAGCACAGCTCCACGTCCAGCCTCCGCTTGCTGCTGCGGTACAGTTCCGCCTGGGCCGTTTGCAGGATGGTCATCATCTGTACCAGCTCTGCTGCGGTAAAAGCATCGGTGAGGCGGCGCAAGGTCTCCCCATCATAACCACCGGTAAGTAGCCCACTCCCTCCCGCCTGGGCAGTCTTGCAAATCAGCAAATCCCGCACTAAGGCGGAGAGCTCTCCCAGGAGGGCTCCCATATCCTTGCCGTCCTGATATAGGCTATCCAGTTCTTGCAGAGCCCCAGCAGTATCTTCATGGGCTACGCAGTCCAGCAGCTTCCCCGTCCGTCGGTTCCCTGCAAGGCCCAGGATATCCAGCACAACCGCTTCTGTGACCTCCCCCTGGGTCCCGCTGCACTGGTCCAATAGGGACAGGGCATCCCGCAAGCCGCCATCCGCCAGACGGGCCAATAGCTCTGCCGCCGGGGCGGTAAGGGGAATCCCCTCCTGCTGGGCTACATAGATTAAACGCTGGGCGATGGTCTGAGGGGCGATACGCTTAAACGCAAACTGCTGGCAGCGGGACTTGATGGTGGCCGGAACTTTGTGTAACTCCGTGGTGGCCAAAATGAACATCAGGTGCGCCGGCGGCTCCTCCAATATCTTTAGCAGGGCGTTGAACGCCGGGGTGGACAACATATGGACCTCGTCCACAATATACACCCGTTTGTGCACTGCCGCTGGGGTATAGATTGCCTCATCCCGCAGGGCGCGGATCTGATCCACACCATTGTTAGAGGCCGCGTCCAGTTCCAGCACATCCAGGATGCTACCATCCTCAATCCCCAGACAAGAGGGACACTGATTGCAGGGGTTGCCATCCACAGGGTGCTCACAGTTCACCGCCCGTGCCAGGAGCTTGGCGCAGGTGGTCTTACCGGTTCCCCGGGTCCCGGTGAAGAGATAGGCATGAGACAGACGGCCAGCGGCCAACTGCCCCTTTAAGGTCTCGGTGATATGTTCCTGGCCTGCCACATCATCAAAGGTGCGGGGCCGCCATTTGCGGTAAAGCGCCTGATACAACTGCTCTCCCCCCTCTGTCAAAAATGGGTCTGCCAGTTCCTTCGGTATCCGGCAGGGCCGCACACCGGCCTTTGAAGGACCTCTTATCCCTGTCTCACCGGCAGCCAGCTCAAGACCGGCGGACCCGCGGCACACGCAGCCTTTTGCTTAGTGCTGCTCGGTTCCCCGCCTGACACGGTTCACAATGCTGCGTTGCGCAGGACCGATCTATCATCACCGCTTACCGGCAACTAACGGAACAAGGGGCCTCCGGGGGTCGGAATTCATCCCTGCTATAGCGGATTGCAGGTACAGGGCACCGCTATCTCCCCGACTAGTGCGACCATGCCCGACACCGAAAAAGGTGCCTGGCAGACTCATGAATGATATCATATAACATTTTCAAGAAATAATCAAGAATTTGCGCAGAAATTTTCTGGACTTTTGAAAAAAGGCTTTACTTTTTTCAATTTTCTGCTATACTGATGGATATTCCAGGTAAGATATGGGCCTGTAGCTCAGCTGGGAGAGCGCACGGTTCGCATCCGTGAGGTTCGAGGGTTCGATCCCCTTCAGGTCCACCATAAGTTCGTTATTCAAACCACGTCCAAAAAATTTTTGGACGTGGTTTGAAATTATCGACCAGAAATCCGTGCGCACTTCGGTGCCGCGGATTTTTTCTTGATTGCATTTAATAATCATGTCCGTGAGTGGCTCAATGATAGCATTGAATGGTCTTGCAAACTCAGCCGTAACGTGTCCGTCTTCCTCAATCCACAATTTTGAGAAAATCACCTGATTCATCATCCTTTTGAGAGGGTCTTCGGCTAAGCGGTAAGCATTGCCGCAATCTTCCACTAACTCCAGCGCATCCGTCAGCCTTTCGGATATTTCCTCAAAGGTGGCTTCATGCGCTTTTTCCTGATGCTCAATCGCTGCCAGCTGCTTGGAAATTTTCTGCTGCTCCTCTTTCAGAAGGTCAAGGGGAATTGCATCGTCATAGTGGGCTTCTAGTAGCTTCTTGCGTTTACGCTCTAACCTGTCTCTTTCCCGACGCAATCCATCCAGTTCTGTTTCGTATTTCGCCCGTTCCTTTTGGATGCCATCCTGAAGAAATTTCTCCAAATACGTGCGAATGACAGGCGGAAAAGAGTAACGGTCATAGAGTGCCTCTACGTGTCTCTCAATCTCATCAATCAATGTTGCCTTTTGCTTACAGTCTGTTCTTTTGCTATGACGCCCAGCGCATACAAAATAGGGATAACGAACGCCTGACCCTGATCTTGCATAAGTGATAATCATACGCGCCCCGCAACTTCGGCAATACAAGCTCCCTTTGAGGAAATGCGGATGTTCGCGAGTTCGTTCACCATTGACATGAGATGCTAAGATGTCCTGTACTTTTTGCCAAGTTTCGGCGTCAATGATAGCAGGATGAGAGCCTGGATACTCGACACCTTTATAGGTTACGATACCCTTGTAGTATGGATTGATCAGGGTACGATTAAGTGCATTCTTATCAATAGGCTCAGAGGGAATTTTAGGGGTAGCTCGGGTAGTAAGGCCGCATGCTACCAGATGGTCAGCCAGATCGCTTATTACCCAGTTACCAGTGGCTGAGCCCTTCCCAATAAAACGGACACAAAAACCGAGGAAAAAACGGAATGATTC
>CAJUCB010000038.1 GCA_910584805.1 uncultured Oscillospiraceae bacterium | reverse complement strand
AACCCTCCGGCCCTTTTACGATTTCTAACAACTGGACTTCGTAATTCGATACATATTGATTGATGTTTTCTCTCTGAGACAACCGAACCCTTGCGATTACATCCGCCTCATCCGCCACTTGGCTGATATCCTCTGTAAAGGAAATTTTGGGGAGCATCCCTTCCACTGCAGAACCAACCGTCCCTTTCTGGGCCGCCTGAGATATCACATCCTCCGCTTGGCTGCCCCGTCTAGTGCCCTCACCACTTAGAGTCTGCACACCCTCGGCATCCAAAAAGCCCAAGTTGTGTTCAGGCGTTGAATAAACGGTATGGGGATATAGCGCAAGGTCTGTCCCTTGCAAAAATAGGTAATAGGAAGTTCCTACTGTGTACTGAGCATCAAAGCCATGATATACATGGATTTGTTGGGGGGTATTTCCCGTAAAATCCTCAGTCACGTCAAACAAATACACATAGGTTCCACCGTCAAACCCTTCCATCGAAGTAAGCGTTGCCTTCACAATATTCGTGGAATATTCTACAATCTCATCCATTGTATTTAGTTCAACATACGAAGAGTATTCCACATAGGAACCCGGTGCTTCCACTTCGGGCTGTTCCGCGGAGCAAGATGCTGCGCAGAACAATAAGCCTAGTACAATCGCCATATATTTTTTCATTTATCCTCACCCCAGCTCACCGCTTCGATCTGCGGTGGGTTCCCGGGGATCACATCGCGGACATAGGAGATGCCAACCACATCCCCCGGCTGAACGCCAATATCCCGCTGTAAATCCCTGTTGTTGCGCAGGAACCGAAGCGTTTCAACTTGTCCCGCCAAAGGGTCCTCCGGCAGAGGTCGCACCACCACCTGGTTTTCGTCCATGGAAACCACGGTGCCGTCCAAATACTTCCGTGTAAGGCACCAACTGCCCACATCGGTCTCCCCGACGTCAGCGGGAACCAGTTTGCGCACATAGGTCAGGTTGACCTGATCCCCCACGACGACGTCGTTGGGGTCCATGAGGGTGTTCTCGAAGGGAAACCGGATGTCCGATATCAGAGGATGGTCCGTGATCTCAACCACAGCCATTTCCTCCGAAATCGCCACAACCGTTCCTGTTGCACATTCCGAATTTCCTCCGGGAATATAGCCAGTGGCCAGAAAGAGCACTGCACTCACAAAAGTAACCAGATCGATCATAAGAATCCTCCTTACGCGTTGCAGGCCTTAAAAACCTTCTACTTACATATCGCCGAACGGGGCCAAAAAAGGAGCAGCAGTATCAGAAAATTCTAAGATAACATTCTCGCTGTCGGGGTATGCAGATATAACAACATATCCTGTTTCATCTCCTGCCGTTTCCAGCTCACATGAGTATGCTGAAACACTACCATCCACATCATACATGGTTACAACATTAGCAATCTCTGTTTCTGATGTCCACATGGTATCAGGCATAGATTGAAAATCCCTCACGAAAAATGATGCAATAATTTCTGCAACATTTTCTGGGATTCTCATTTCTTTTTCATCATGATTCCTCCATGTTTTTTATTAGTTCTTCTTCCCAAGCATCCAAGTCTACATAAACACCCCAGTTTTTTGCTTCAATCTGCGGTGGATTTCCAGGAATCACATCGCGGACATAGGTAACGGAAACGGAATCCCCTACACTAACCCCAATATCCCTTTTCAAATCCTCGTTATTCCGCAAAAACATCAATTCTTCCACCTGCCCAGCCAAGGGATCATCCGGCATGGGCTGGACAACGACTTGGCTTTCATCCAGGGAGAGCAAGATTCCATTCATCTCCTTCTTGGCCACCCCCCAAGACCGCACGTCGGTATCTCCTACGGAATCAGGAAGCAACGGCCCCATATAGGTAATCACAACACTGTCCCCAGCAACAGCGCCGTCGTAGTTACTCAGCTTGTTCCGTTCCAAGGAAAAGGCCATCTGACGGACCAAGAGATTATCTGGCACCGCAACGACAACGCGATCGCCAGAAACTTCTACAACAGTTCCTATGAAATCGTTGGCATGGTTAGAATTGCTCGCGTACAAGCTGGGACAAAAACAGTGGATCAGAATAAGCGCCATAGAAAAAATTCTTGCCATCGTCGTCTCCTTAACCGATTACATCAAGTTGTGATTTGTAGATGTACTGGGTACTTCCACATCGGACTCCCCGCCCTTTCAAAGGGCGCATTTTATCCATTCGTTTATATTTTTAGATCATGTAACACTGAAACATCACGCCCAGGGGCCGCACAGCGCGACCCCTGGGTATCTTTTATCCAATCACTTCAATCATCCAGTCTATTGCCTCCACTTGCGGCGGAGAACCGGGAACCAATTCCCGAACGTAAGGAATCAGAAGGGTATCACCCTTGTCTGCCCCACGAACCTTGAGGGGAGCGTCTCGATCAATTTGCACTTTAATAACCTCGGTTTCCTGGGCTAGTGGGTCTGATTCCAGGGGGCTGACCAGCAAATAGTCCGGCTCAAAGGCTTGAAGCGTTGCCCTGAGCTCCTTTGTTGCCAAGTTGAACCCCAGGGCATCCAGGTCCCCCTTGTCAGCGGGGGTCAATTTCCCCCGGTAAATGACCTCCACCACATCCCCCACAACAGCCCCGTCAATCGGCGGGACACCAGTTTCCGACAGAGGGAAGGTCACCCTAGTGCCTGAAACATCCGTTGTGTCGTTCACGTCTGTCATGCGTGTTACCTCAACTGCCACCCGCTCCTCCGAGCATTCCGCAATGGTCCCTGTCACACAATACTCGTCGCCGCAGGCACTCAGTAGACAAAGGCACACAATAAATACTATTGAGGATATTCTTTTCATCATTCTACTATTTTGTATGGTGATATTGTATTTTTAATGTTTACTCCTGTCTTTTTCTATATCCAGTGAAATGTACTGTCATAGCTTCAGACTCTTCTTTTCTGCCTGTTCTCACTGGAAGACCCTTTTCACTTCCACATCGGACTCCCCTCCCTTTCCCCCCTGTTTTGTCTATATTATACAGGATGGGGGCAGGGTGGTCAATGGGGCGCCCAAAGAGAAACGACACACCCACGAAGCAACCACCTTCTCCAAGCGATGCCTCGGGTGCTCATTCATCCTTGGAACCGTAATTCTTTGCAAACCCCGGAGCCGCATAACGCGGCTCCGGGGCAAATCATTTTACTCCGCAGCAATCTCTGCCGTTGCCTCCGCGCTCACCTCAAGAACAGGATAAGCCTGCGAGTAGGTATAATATTCCCCTTTTATTTCCGGGTCCTCCGCCAGGAAAATATAATACTCCTTCCCTTGGTCTAAATCTGGGGGAAGCGTGATATAGGCCGCGACAGAACCCTCCGGCCCTTTTACGATTTCCAGCAGTTGAACTTCATAATTCGATATATATTTGTTTATGTTTTCTCTCTGGGACAACCGAACCCTTGCGATTACATCCGCCTCATCCGCCACCTGGCTGATATCCTCTGTAAAGGAAACTTTGGGGAACATCCCTTCTACCGCGGAACCAACGGTCTCTTTCTGGGCTGCACGAGATATCACATCCTCCGCCTGGCTGCTCCGCCTAGTGCCCTCACCGCTTAGAGTCTGCACACCCTCGGCATCCAAAAAGTCCAAGTCGGGTACAGTTGTTGAATAAACGGTATGGGGATATGGCACAAGGTCTGCCCCATGCAAAAATAGGTAATAGGAAGTTCCTACTGTGTACTGAGCATCAAAGCGATGATACACATGGATTTGTTGGGGTGTATTTTCCGTAAAATCCTCGGTCACATCAAACAAATACACATAGGTTCCACCGTCAAACACTTCCATCGAAGTAAGCGTTGCCTTCACAATATTCGTGGAATATTCTGCAATCTCATCTATTGTATTTAGTTCAACATACGAAGAGTATTCCACATAGGAACCCGGTGCTTCCGCTTCGGGCTGTTCTGCGGAGCAGGCTGCTGCGCAGAACAATAAGCCTAGTACAATCACCATATATTTTTTCATAAATATATCTCCATTCAATGGTAATAAATTTCGTAAATTTGGGTTAACTGTTTCTTATCTCTATCTGTAAGTGTCGTAACAGGGGGACTTTGTACGGTGGCATACATAACATCACTTTTTGTTGGTGAATGACCTCTCCACCCCAGCATGTGTCCCATCTCATGTAGCGTAACGGACTTATAATGCTGTAACGCAGTGCCTGGCACTTGTATGATACAAACTTTTCCCCCGGTATATGGATATATAAACTTTGATGTATTCCCATACATAACACTGTCCGTTGTATTATTAAAATAAGATTGTGTTATTCCGGCCGCTGAAGGGGAGATATCTGCGATTATTTTTTTCATTTGAGAGAGTGTTCCCCCATAGATATAGTTTATAGCATAGTTAGGCGAGGTTTCTCCTATTGAAATTGGCAACACAGAATTCCACTGAGCTCCCGCATAGGTAACAGAATTGAAAAAGTTTTGTGTGAAACTTGCGTCATTACTTTGACTGCTGACCGCATACGATCCACCAACTTTAGCGTACCCTACATTACTAGCATCAGAATACCAAGAATTAACAGTTCCAACTGGGTACGCTGCACTAGCAGGAACAATTAACGTCGATAAAAGTACCAATACTAGTACACTACATAACAACATCCTTTTCATCAATCAATTCATCCTTTCTCCATTAAGATTATCCATGTCATGCGCCTTTTCACTTCCACATTGGACTCCCCTTCCTTCCCCACAACCCAGATCAATAACTTACAAAATAAAACTAATAGTTTTTAACTTATTTATATAAGTATCATAAAACCCATAGCAAATCAAGATATTTTTGTTCTTTCTGCACAATTACACCATCTTGGTAATTTTATCTCGAAAAAACAAATACTCTATCAAAAAGTAACTGTTCCCCACTTGCCAACTTGGGCGCTCTTACCAATGGCCTGTTACGCTAAAAGAACGCCCCAGCCGCCACACAAACCAAAAACCGCAAGGCCGGGGCTACACGTAGCCCTAAACCTTGCGGCTTTTGCTGTTCCTTTGTTTTGCCTACCCCTCAGTGCGACCCACTCTCCCGGAGCACGAAGAGGTTCAAAAAATCGGCGTGTTTGACCACGTGGGCGCTGACGGAACCCAGACGCATCAGGGGCCCCCGGGAGGAGCGGGTCATGACGATGGCGTCCATCTCCTTCTCCCGGGCGTAGTCCACAATCACCGGGCCCACCACCCCCCGGAGGAATACGGTTTTCACCTCATATCCCTCCATTTCCAGGGCGTACTGTTCCAGCAGCCCCAAAATCCGTTCCTCTTTCCCTGCGGATTCCACACCGGAAGCCACCATCAGGATGGTCAAGGCGGCCTGGTCTGGGGGATAAATCCGTTTCACCGCCTCCAAGGAGCGCAGGCTGCGCTCGCTGCCATCCACAGGGAGCAAAACTTCTTTCATAGGAAACGCCTCCTTATTAAAATACAGAAGCGCGGAGCGCCGGGGCGCTTTGGGCCACGGCCCAGAGCGCCGCGCAACGCTCCGCAGCTTCCATTGGTTATTTGGTTTTACAGCTCATCCTCGTGGGGCTCCCGCATCACCACGATGTCCAGGAACCCGGCATTTTTCACCACGTAGGCGGCCACGGAGCCCATCCGGCGCAGGGGGCCCCGGGAGGAACGGGTCATGACGATGGTGTCAATCCCCACCTCTTTGGCGTACTCCACAATCTCCGGGCCAGGGGCGCTGCCCAGGAGGATCTGGGTGCTTACGTTGTACTCCGGGAGCATAGCGGCCACGCCGTCCAGCTCCGGCTGGGCCTTTTCGGCGTTGTGCTTGATCTCGTCGGTGGAGTTTAGGTACAGCTGTGCGCCAATGACCTTGGCGATGATGAGCTCACAGTCAGCGGGCTTGTAAAGCTGTTTCACCGCTTCCACGGTACGCTTACTGCGGGCGCTGCCGTCCACAGGCAGAAGAACTTTTTTCATAAGAGGGCCCTCCTTCATATTGTCTGGGGTTGTAAAAATTATATACGGGGAGTGCTGGGATGTCAAGGGCAGTCCGCCCCCTCACATCCCATGCATAATCCGCAGGGCATTGTGGATGGACTCCACATCCACCACCTGGTGGGTCCCCCCTGCCTCGCCGTCCAGGGTCCAGTTTAGGGGCTCCCCGGCGATGATGCGCACCCGGGAGGCGGAAAAGCTGGTGAGCATGGAGCGCAGCATGGAGGGGTCCGTGGCCAGCAGGGCCCGGCTGAACTCCTCCGCGTCCTTCACGTCCCGGACGGGGGCGATCAACGTCACCTCCAACAGGCCGTCGGAGAGGTCCGGGTTCCCCGGGGGGAAGTTGCGGAAGCGGCCCACGGAGGTGGTGTTGCTCACCATGCCGAAGAGGTAATCCCCCTCCACCACCTCCCCGTCGTATTCCAGGCGGACGTGGTGGGGCTTCAGGTTCAGCAATTCCTTCACCGCCTCTAGGATATAGGCGTTGTAGCCCAGGAGGTTCTTGGCCTTTTGGGGGGTGGAGTAGGTCACTTCCGTGAACACCCCAAAGGCCGCCACATAGAGGAAGGGCTTGCGGTTGAACCGCCCCAGGTCCAGGGCCCGGGGCACCCCGTTCACCGCCGTGGCCGCCAGGGCGTGCAGGTCCCCCAGGGGCAGGTTCAGGTTTTTGGAAAAATCGTTGGTGGTGCCCACGGGGATATACCCCACCTCCGGGGGATGGGTAGCCCGGAGCACCCCGGAGATGGCCTCACTGAGGGTGCCGTCCCCCCCGGCCACCACCACCTGGTCGAACTGCCGGCTCCAACGGACAATGGCGTCCCCGGCGTCCCCCCGGTACTGGGTGGGGTAGGCGGTGACCAGGCATTGCTCCTGGGTCATGGCCTGAATGATCGTGGACAGCTCCGTCCAAGTGCGGCTCTTGCCGGCTTTGGCATTGTAGATAAATAAAACACGTTTCATAAAAAAGCCCTCCCTGTGTTCTCAGACTTTTTGCGGCTCATGCTGCTCCCTATTTCTTCCCATCATACCATATCTCGGGAAGGGATGCAATCTCTGGCTGCCGGTTGACAAGCGCCGGATATACTATATAATATATACACTACCTTACCCCGAAGGGAGGGGTTTTATGAACAAGACACAGCTCCTGGACCGCTTTGCCCGGGACAGCGGCAGCCGCCTGCTCCTGGGCCGCATCCTGGACCAGCAGCAGCGGGCACAGCAGCGGGGCATCCCCACCCACACGGCCTTCCTCTCCCCGGCGGAGCAGGCCACCAGCGCGGATTTCCTCATGGCCGCTGCCCCTGGGGCGGGGCTGTTGTTTGGCGGCTACGAGGGGGCGGAGCGGAAGCTCTGGGCCTTCCTGCCAGACTGGCTGGAGGAGGAGGCCTGGCGGCAGGGGGAGGACTGCCCCCTGTGTGCCCTCCGGGTGCAGCTCCCCAAGGGGGCCCAGCTGAGCCACCGGGACCTTCTGGGCTCCCTCATGGGCCTGGGGCTCACCCGGGAAAAGCTGGGGGATATCCTCCTGTTGGAGGGGGAGGCCCAAGTGCTCCTCCTCCGGGAAACCCTGCCCATCCTCCTGAGCCAATGGGAGCGGGTGGGACGCTACCCTGTGGCCCTGTCCCCCCTCCCCCTCTCGGGCCTGGCCCCCACCCCAGGGGAGACCAAGGCCATCCGGGCCACAGTGGCCTCCCCCCGGCTGGACGCAGTGGTGGCGGCGGGTTTTTCCATCCCCCGCAGCCGGGCAGCGGAGCTCATCCGCGCCGGACGGGTGATGGTGGACCACCGCCCCTGTGAAAAGGCGGACAAGCTGATAGAACCCGAAGCCGTCCTCACCTGCCGGGGGCTGGGGAAGTGCGTCCTGCGCAGCGCCGGCGGCAGCTCCAAGCGGGGGCGGCTGATTTTGGAGTTGGAGCGGTATCTCTAGCGTCCTTGAGAAACCGCATCCTGTTGGGCCACCGCCCAGACCTGCCCTGGGCACTGCCCGGGGCTCCGCCACCTTTTGAAACAAGGTTAGTGAAACTGTTCCGCTGTGTTCAACAGCAAAAAGGAGTAAACCTATGACCCAAGAACGCATCCACCGCATCAACGAACTGGCCCGGAAGAAAAAGTCCGTGGGCCTCACGCCGGAAGAAACCGCCGAGCAGGCCGTCCTGCGCAAGGAATACCTGGCCGCCATCCGGGAAAGCCTGGAAGCCCAGCTGGACAACGTCTACTTCCAAGAGCCCGACGGCAGCCAGACCAAGCTGAAAAAGAAGGGCGAATGAGCACAAAAAACCGTCCCCAGAGGCCAGACAGGCCTTTGGGGACGGTTTGTTTTAGTTTGCTTTTTCCAGTTCGCTGATCCTCTCTGCCATTTGGCGGATCATAACCTTTAGGAATTTCATCTCGTCCTCCAAGTCATCCACACGAGAACGCGGAAGGAGCTTTTCTTGAATATCCTGGATACCCTCCGCCAGAAGATTGAACTTAGGCATAACATCAGACTCAATGATGATATTCATTCGATGGGCCATCAGGCGGTCGATCTCCTGTAAATCTCTTTCTTCTAACATGGGCCTCACTCCTTTGAGCTATTATACCGGTTCTCATCCCCCGCTGTCAAGTCCTCAGCGGTGGGCTGTCAACAGCCGCAGGTTGGCCTGGTCGGTGCTGTTGAAGGAAATGCTGGCGGCATCCCGGGTGACCCCCTGATACCAGGACTGGCCGGAGAACAGGGCTTGCAGGGCGCTGTCCTGGAAGATATAGCCGTTCTTGGCATAGATGGTATTGATCAAAAGCTGGATATCCGCCCCGGAGAGGTTGCGCACATAGCTCTCGCTGAGCCGCTCGTCTACAGCGTAGCGGGTCCACAGCCAGCCCATTTGGGAGATGCTGTCCCGGTTGGGCAGCTGGTCCCGGTAGCGCACCAGCAGGTTCAGGTTGTTCCGGTCCAGGGTGGACATCCGCAGGCTGCCGGTGTCATTGGACACCGGGGCATACCAGGGCATTTGGGAAAAGTAGGCCTGCAAGCTGTCTGTGCGGAAGATGTAACCGTTCTTGGCATAGATCTGGTTGATGGTAAATTGCAAGGTCTCCCCATCCATCCTGGCCACCTCCCCCTCGGTGAGGGCATAGGCCGGGTACACGGCGTCGGGGTTGGTCTCCCGCACGTAGACCACTTGCGTTTCCGTGCCGCCCTGGGTGGGGGTTGGGGTGGTGGCAGGTTCAGCTTGGGTTGGTTGTTGGGCGCCCCCCACCGTCACGCTCACTGTGCAGGAAATCTCACTGTAGGCCTTGGACGCGGCGGTGATGGTGCAGTTCCCCGCGCCCACCCCCTGGACTTTGCCGCTGTCGTCCACAGTGGCCACGCTGCTGTTGCTGCTCACCCAGAGCAGGTCCTGTTCCTTGGCGTCGGCGGGGGTCAGGACCACCTGGATGGCGCTGTTCTCCCCTGGCTGCAGCTCCAAGGTCTCCGGGTAGGCGGACATGGACGCCAAGGCTGTCCCCTCCGAGGGGCTCCCGCCGCTGCACCCCACCAGCAGAAGCAGGGCGGCAAGCAATAGGGCAAATCGTTTCATTCTCTCTCCTCCATTCCCCTGCCCGGTGGTACCGCACCAGGGTGGGGTTTTCCCTATTGTACCCCTGTTTTCCCTGGAAAGTCAACCGGTTTTGTTGCGCCCTTGGCAAGTCATCCCTCCCCTTTCCCCAGGTCCATTTGAGATACCTGACGTCTCTGGTCCCGCCGGCCATAGACAACAGCGGTCACCTGGACACTGCGGGTTTCCTCGTCGATCCAAAAGTAAACCAAATAATTTTTCACCGGCATTTTGCGGATGCCTAAGCTGTGCCAGGGCTCTTCCTCCGTCCGTGCAATGCGGCTGGGGAAGTTGGAGAGTGACGCGATTTCATGCTCGAGTTTTTCCAATAAATCTAAGGCTGCCTCCGGTGCTTGCAGGGTAAACGCAATATAATGGGTGATTTCCTCCAACTGTTTCTGCGCCTGGGGTGTAATCTTAACTGCGTATTCCTCCATTACTCACCGATCTCCCGCCGCAATTGGGAAAAAACCTCTGGGGCAGGACGGGCACGCCCCGCCTTCGCCTCCTCCAAGCCCCGCGCCATCATAGCGTCAAATGCAGCCGCATCCAGCTCATCCCGGGCCGCAGGCACAGCGGGAAGCGCCAGGGAAAAGGGAATGCTCCGGGTCATGATAATCTGTTTGTAAAGCATGTTGATCACCACCGAAGCCGGGACACCAAGCTGATCCATAATTGCCTCCGCCTGTTCCTTGATGCCGGGCTCTACCCGTGCAAGAATGGTTGCCGTCTTTGCTGCCATATCACACACCGCCTTTCTCCCTATATTATACCCACTTGTATAACGAAACGCAATACTTTTGATATGGAAAGCTACCCCCGCTTCACGGATTCAGCTTAACCACCACCGCCCCGTCCAGCACTTCCACGCTGCCCTCCTGGGGATAGAGGGGCATCGCCTGGACTTGCTGGGTGGCGGCAAAGCGCTGGGCCAATGGACTCTCCCCGGTATAGACCGGCTGGGAAAAGCCCAGGTAGTAGCGCAGGAAGTGGCGGTAGGTAAAGAAGCTGCGCAAATCACCCATATCGAAAATCCCCACCAGGTCTGCGGTATCCAGCTCCGGCGTGGGAGAGAGCCCCGCCTCCCGGGTGGTGCTGCCCACCAGCACCACGGGCATCCCCGGCTCATAGCCCTGGGCAGCTTCCACCCGCTCCAACAGCCGGTTGGAATACGCCGCACACTGCCGCATCCCCAGGTCTGCCTTCAAATAGGCGTTGTTGTCTGTGACCCCGTAGGAATAGGCCGTCAGGAACAGGGTCAGGAGGATCACCCAACTGGCTATGGCGTGGAAGGCCCTGGTCCCGCCCCTGTCTTGCAGCTGGGGGCCTGCGTACTCCATCAGGGCAAGGGGCGCAACGAGGAGCAAAACCATCCCATACAGCATGTGGATATGGACATAGCCCTTGGGCACCATCACATAGATCAAGGCAGCTGCCAAGGGGTACAGCCCCCCCAGGCAGAGGGCCAGGACAGTTTTCCCGCCCCCCAGGCCCCGGCGCTGCAACAGCAGTACCCCCAAGGCAAGGCTCACCAGGGCCGTGAGGAGAAAGGCCTTGCCCAAGACAGCGGCATGGCAGTTCCAGTCGTCCCGGAGGAAAAAGGCAACATATTTCCAATAGCTCAGGGCAACCAGCCGGGGCAGCTCCCCAAGAGAAATCCGCCCCATGTCGGAAATCCCCTCGTAATCCGTTAGGCCGCTGTCCCGGGTGGTGAGCTGAACCACCACCAGGTAGGCCAGCAGCGCCCCCGCCAAGGTCAGCACCAACCGCAGGCCCTTCCCAACCAGGGCCCGCAGGGATGCCGTCCCATCCAAGGTCTCAAACAGCAGTGCCCCCACCATCAACGCCGCGGCCACGGGGAAATATGCCTGATAAATCCCCAGGGACAGGGTGATGGCAGCAGCGCCCAAAAGGCTCCCCAGCCAGCCCCGGCGCACCGCCAGGTAAGCCC
The DNA here is from genome assembly GCA_910584805.1 of uncultured Oscillospiraceae bacterium. Taxonomy (GTDB): domain Bacteria; phylum Bacillota; class Clostridia; order Oscillospirales; family Oscillospiraceae; genus Evtepia. Next base: position 6,504 of record CAJUCB010000038.1, on the reverse strand, counting down.
CCAGCGCCGCCAGCAGCAGGCTAACGCAATAGGCGTCTGCCGAGAACATAAAGCCAAAGGTGGCCGCCACCCCGGGGAAGGTGACCAGCAGCGCCGCCGTGGCCACGCAGCCCAGGGGGCGGCGGATTCGCAGCAGTGCCACCACAACGCAGGGCACCCCCGCCAAACACAGGATGCTCAGCACCCCAATGAGCCAGGGCATGCTGATGTTGCCGTCCAGCCGCAGCAGTGAGGGCAGCAGCCACCGGCCGGAAGCTTTGCCGTAATCGGCATAAAACATCTGGTTCAAGTCGTCGTGATTGGTGAATTTATTGGTGAACATATATAGATGGGTCAGCAAACCCAGCACCACGGCGGCCAGGTAGGTCAGGCGTATGTAGCCCGGCACCTGCCGCCACCGTTTGGCAAGCCAGCCCTCTGGTGTCTCTATCCGACGGAAAACTTCTCTGATCTTAGCTGCTCCTTGACGCATGCCATCCTCCTGTCACTAACCATGGGGATGCCAGCAGCTGCCTGGGTTCGGGGCGCAACGCCATGCTTGCCCCCGGCCTGCCCGAGACAATAAGCTGTACTTTTTTGTTCCCTGTGGCTTGCTGTCGAATCCTCTTGTATTATGGGGGATATTATGGTATCTTATACTAGATACAGTAGAAAATTGGGGCTACAAAAAAGTACAGGTTTTTGTAAGGGAACGCCGCTCACGGCGTTCCCTCTTTTTCGTACCCCTCTGCCCGATAGCGAAAACTGGCCAGGGGCATCCCGCATTCCTTGGCGGCGGCGGCACCGCTGAGGGTCCCGGCCTTCCACTTTTGATAGGCACTGTGGTAGTTCTCCGGCAGGGGCCGGGGGGGACGGCCAAAGCGTACCCCCCGGGCCTTGGCGGCGGCGATCCCTGCGGCCTGGCGCTGGCGGATGTTCTCCCGCTCGTTCTGGGCCACAAAGGACAGGATTTGCAGCACCAGGTCGGCAATGAAGGTGCCCATGAGGTCCTTGCCGTTGCGGGTGTCCAGCAGGGGCATGTCCAGCACGCACAGGTCCACCCCCAGCTCCTTGGTGAGGATGCGCCACTGGGTTTGGATTTCCTGATAATTGCGGCCCAGGCGGTCGATGCTCTGTACGTAGAGGAGGTCCCCGGGGCGCAGGCGGCGGACCAGGCGTTTGTACTGGGGGCGGTCAAAGTCCTTGCCGGACTGCTTGTCCATATAGATGTGGGCAGCAGCTACCCCCTTGCCCTCTAGGGCGATGCGCTGCCGGTCCTCGTTCTGTTCGGTGGTGGACACGCGGATGTATCCATACGTGGTTTCTGCCATGGGGCATCCCTCCATTCATTTGCTTGGCGTTTGGCGTACTTCCCCATTCTACAAAATACCCGCTGTCTTGTCCCCCTTTTTCTAACAGAAAAGCACTGTAATCTTCTTATTTTCGAGAGAAAAACCCGATTTTCTATGGCGCTCTATGGTTTTCCTCCCCCTTAGGGCAGAAAAAAGCGGCCCGTGGATTTCTCCACAGGCCGCTTTCGCGCATCCTGTTGTTTGCCTGCGCCCAATCACACCACCAAGGCGGGGATGAACAGGGGCAGGTAGGTATACAGTAAGAACACCAAAATCAAACCGACCAGGTAGGGCACCACCGACTTGGATATCTTCTCGATGGGCAGCCCTGTGGTGCTGGAAGCCACAAACAGGTTGATGGCCACCGGCGGGGTAATCATGCCGATGGAGATGCCGATGGTGAAGATGATCCCAAAGTGGACCAGGCTCACCCCCAGGGCATTCACCAGGGGCAGGAACACCGGGGTCAGCAGGATTACGGCGGAGGAGGTCTCCATAAAGATCCCGGCCACAAGGACGATGAGGGCGATGAGCAGCAGCAGCACGTACTTGTTGTCGGAGATGGAGAGCACCCCTGTGGCGATGTGTTCCGGGATCTTCCAGTTGGCAAGGGCCCAGCCAAAGATACCGCTGCAGGCAATGATAATCATGATAACCGACGAGGTCCGGGCGCTGCCCAGGATGATCTGCCCCAGCTCCTTGAGGCTCATGTCCCGGTAGATCACGAAGGAGATGAGGGCGGCGTAAATCACCGCCACCGCCGCCGACTCCGAGGGGGTGAACTTGCCGGAGAAGATGCCGCCCAGGATGATGAGGGGCATGAGGATGGCCCCGATGGCCCGGGCGAAGGTTTTCACGATGTTCACCAGGGTATCCCTGGGGGAACGCTTCTCCCCCCTGGGGTAGTGGCGCTTATGGGCCTGGTAAAGGGCGATGGCGATGAGCACCACGCCCATGGCAATCCCCGGCAGGAAGCCGTTGGAGAAGAGCTGGGTGACGCTCTGGTTGGCGATCACCGCGTAGAGCACCATGGGCACCGACGGCGGGATCACCACGCCGATACAGCCCGACGCCGCCACCAGGGCCGCAGAGGAGCTCTCGTCATAGTTGCGCTTCTTCAGCTCTGGGATCAGGGTGGCCCCCACGGCGGCGGTGGTGGCCGCGCCGGAGCCGGAGATGGCCGCGAAGAACATCCCCGCCGCCACTGCCACGGCGGACAGCCCACCCCGGATGCGCCCCAGCAGGGATTCCGCAAAGGCCACCAGGGCCTGGGACATGGAACCCCGGGCCAGCAGGTCCCCAGCCAGGATGAAGAAGGGCACGGCAATCAGGGGGAAGGAGTCCGTGGAGGCGAACATCCGCTGCACCACGATGAGCAGGTTGACATCCCCTGCCATCATCACCGCCACACCGGCCACGGCAATGGCAAAGGCGATGGGGACCCCCAGCACCAGGAGAACCAGGAAGGTGACAAATAAAATCGCGGTCATTCCAGGCTCACCCCCTCTGCGTGCTTCCGGGTGAGGAGTTGGAGGATGGCGTCCACCACATGGACCTCCATGATGGCGAAGCCGATGGGGATGCTCATATACATGTACCGCATGGGCAGGCGCAGGGCGGCAGAGAGCTGGTTGCCCTGCATACCCATGTAGCGGAAGCCATAGTAGATGGCGATGACGCAGAAGGCCCCGCAGACCACATGGATAAAAATCTTGACGGCCTTCCCCGCCATGGGGGGCAGGAAGCCATGGAGCAGGGTCACGGAGATGTGGCCCCCGTGCTTATACACGATGCCCGCCCCCAGGAAGGTGGACCAGATCAGCAGGTAGCGGGACAATTCCTCGCTCCAAGCCAGGGCGGTGAAGAACAGCCGGCAGACGATCTGTGCCCCGGTGAGGAGCACCATAGCGGCCAGGGCGGCGATGAGCACCCCGCTGCACCCCCGGTCTAAAACATTGCTAACTTTGTGGATGGCTCTTGCAACTGGCATGGTTCCGTCCTCTCTGCCCCTTAGGCCAGAGCCTCCTGAATCCGGGTGATGTAGTCAGCGTACTGAGGATAGGCGTCATACACGCTCTGCACCGCTGCCTGGAAGCTTTCCAGGTCGGGGGTCTCCACCACTTCCATACCGTTGTCCTTCATGGCTTGGAGCTGCTCGGCCTCGTGCTCGGCAGTCCAGTTGCGCTCGTACTCGGCGGCCTCCTGGGCGGCCTCGTCAAAGATTTTCTGCACGTCCTCGGGCAGGCTGTTGTAGGTGTCCAGGCTCATGGTGATGATGGCGCTGGCGTAGGCGTGGCGGGTGAGGGTGGCGTACTTCTGGGACTCCCAGAGCTTATAGGAATAGATGACGTTGATGGGGTTCTCCTGGCCCTGGATGGTGTTCTGCTGCAGGCCAGTGAGGGCGTCGTTCCAAGCCATGGGGACGGCGTTTACGCCCATAGCCTTGAAGGAGGCGGTGTAGACCTCATTCTCCATCACGCGGATTTTCAGGTCTTTCACGTCGTCGGCCTTTTCCACCGGGCGGACGCTGTTGGTGAGGTTCCGGAAGCCCCGCTCGGCATAGGCCAAGCCCTTCAGGTTGGAGCTCTCCAAAGACTTGAGCAGGTCCTTGCCGATTTCGCCGTCCAGAATCTTATACACGTCCTCGTTGCTAGAGAACAGGAAGGGCATGTCCAGCACGCCCATGTCGGCGGAGAAGTTCACAAAGGGGCCGCTGGTGATGATGCCCAGGTCCAGGGTGCCGGTGCCCATCTGCATGCTCTCCAGCATGGTGCGCTCGTCGCCCAGGGCGCCGTTGGGGTGGATTTCGATTTTATAAGCGCCCTCGGTGCGCTCCTCCACCAGCTCGGCGAACTTCTCGGCGGCCACCTGGAAGCTGTCCTCTTCGTTGACGGTGGTACCCAGCTTCAGCACCACGGCCTCGCCGTTGCCGGCAGCGTCGTCATTGCCCTCGCCTTCCCCAGGGGCGGGCTCACTGCCGCAGGCGGCCAAGCCCAGGCACATCATCCCTGCCAGCAGCAGGGCCAGGAAACGGTTCTTTTTCATTTTCTACACTCCTTCTTTCTCAATGAACGCGGCGGCCATTGCGGGCCGCTGTCTGCCCCTTATGTTAATTTAATCTTGTTTTCCTGTCAAGACGTGGGGGCAAATTCCTTGCTAAAATTTTGTGCATCCTGACTGTCCTGTTGGCTCCTCTCGGGCTATGGCTGACAAAACAGCTTATCCTTTTGCAAAAGCTTACAATTTGTCTGTTTGGTTTTTGGGCATAGAAAAGGGACCCGGCTAGAAGCGGGTCCCTCGTTAAGGTGGATGAAAACGTTATGCTATGATCTCCCGCAAGGCGTTCAACACAGCTTCGCCCCTGCGGGAATCCCGTCGTCCAGCATCAGCAGGTTCAGCCGTTCCTCCCCGGCCTCCTTATGGACGGCAGAGAGGAGCATCCCGTTGGACTCCAACCCCATCATCTTCCGGGAGGGCAGGTTCACGATGGCCACCAGGGTTTTCCCCAGCAAGTCCTCCGGCTTATAGTACATGGCGATGCCGGACAGGATTTGCCGCGGGGTGCCTGTGCCGTCGTCCAGGGTGAATTTCAGCAGCTTTTTGGACTTCTTCACCGGCTCACAGTCCTTCACCTTCACCACCCGGAAGTCGCTCTTGGCGAAGGTATCGAAGTCCACTTCCTCCTCCCAGGGCTCTAGCTCGATCTCCGGCTGGCTGGGGGCGGCGGCTGCGGCTTGCAGGGCTTCCAGCTCTTCCAGGGCCTTGTCCATGTCGATGCGGGGGAAGAGGTTCTCCCCCTTGGTGACGGTGATGGTCTGGGACAGGGAACCCCAGGTCCCGGCGGCAGTCCAGCCCCGGCAATCCTCACAGGCCCCCAGCTGGTCCAGGAGCTTTTCCATGCGCTCGGGCATGAAAGGGGTCAGGAGCACGCCGCAGATGCGGGTGGTCTCCAAGAGGTTGTACAGCACCGCCGCCAGCCGGGGGCCATGGGCGGCAATGTCCTTGCCCAGGACCCAGGGGGCGGTCTCGTCGATATACTTGTTGGCCCGCTGGATGACCTTGAACACCTCCGCCAGGGCGTTCTGGAACTGGTATTTTTCCATCTGGGCCTCATAGCGGTCCCGGAGGCCAGAGGCCAGGGCGATGAGCTCTGCGTCCTGGGCCTCATCGGCCAGCTTTCCCTCCGGCAGGGTGCCGCCGAAGTATTTGCCCGCCATGGCGGTGGTGCGGCTGAGGAGGTTGCCCAGGTCATTGGCCAGGTCCACGTTGATGGTTTGGATCAACAGCTCATTGGAAAAGTTGCCGTCCGCGCCGAAGGGGAAGGTGCGCAGGAGGAAGAAGCGCAGGGCGTCCACCCCGAACTTCTCCGCCAGCAGGTAGGGGTCCACCACGTTGCCCTTGGACTTGGACATCTTGCCCCCGTCCAGCAGCAGCCAGCCGTGGCCGTAGACCTTGCCCGGCAGGGGCAGTTCCAGGCTCATGAGCATGGCAGGCCAGATGATGGCATGGAAGCGGACGATCTCCTTGCCCACAAAGTGGACATCCGCAGGCCAGTAGTGGTCCAGATCGTTGTATTGGCCGTTCTGGTAGCCCAGGGCGGTCATGTAGTTGAACAGGGCGTCAATCCACACATACACCACATGGCCTTCGTCGAAGTCCACGGGCACCCCCCAGGAGAAGGAGGTGCGGGAGACACACAAGTCCTCCAAGCCGGGCTTGATAAAGTTGTTCACCATCTCATGGACCCGGCTCCGGGGCTCCAGGAAGTCGGTGTTTTCCAGCAGGTCCTGGACCCGTCCGGCGTATTTGGACAGGCGGAAGAAATAGGCCTCCTCCTCCGCGTCCTGGACGTCCCGGCCGCAGTCCGGGCACTTGCCGTCCTTGAGCTGGCTCTCGGTCCAGAAGGACTCGCAGGGCTTGCAGTACTTGCCCACATACTTGCCCTTATAGATATCCCCCTTGTCGTACATGGCCTTGAAAATCTTCTGGATGGCGGCCACGTGGTAGCCGTCGGTGGTGCGGATGAAGCGGTCGTTGGAGATATTCATCAGCTTCCACAGGTCCCGGACCCCTCTGGGGCCGTCCACGATGGCGTCCACGAAGGCCTGGGGGGTGACCCCGGCCTCCTTGGCCTTGTCCTCGATCTTCTGGCCGTGCTCGTCGGTGCCGGTGA
>CAJUCB010000037.1:16660-18194 GCA_910584805.1 uncultured Oscillospiraceae bacterium | reverse complement strand
CCCCCACCAAATGCTCTTCCACTAAGCGGTAGCGGTTGATGGTGTTCTCTTTGCGTTTGGGCGGGTCCATACAGACTCCCGGACATTGCAGTCCCGATACTCTTCCAAACAGGACTTCATAATCCACGCCAGGATAAACTTCTCCGACAGCACCCGTTTACAAGCCGCGTCGTACCGGGCATTGGTATCCGCCCCATACAGCCCTTGGGCCATGGTTGTCTCTGTATCCATGGGCCTCACCTTCTTTTTTTATTATTGTACCACAGCTCCCCGGCAGCGTCCACTGTTTTTCCTCCCCAGGCCTGTGCATGGGCGGAAAACTTGAGGGCCTCGACAGCATTAAGGGGGATTCCCCCAGCGGACGTGGTAAAATTTGCCTAACAAAAGAGAGGAGGCTCCCATCATGCCGGTCCTATACAAACGTGGTCTATTGGAAAACACCCGTGTCACCATGCTCTCCCCAGATGTCATCGCCCCCAACCCCGACCAGCCCCGGCGCACCTTCGACCCCAACGGGCTGGCGGAGCTGGCGGACAGCATCCGCGTCCACGGCATCCTGCAGCCCCTGGCTGTCCGCCGCCTGGGGGGCGGACGCTACGAGCTCATCGCCGGGGAACGCCGTCTCCGGGCCGCCCTGCTGTGCGGCCTCAGTGAGGTCCCCTGCCTGGTCCTCTCCGCCGACCGCACCAACTCCTGCCTCCTCTCCCTCATTGAGAACATCCAGCGCCGGGACCTGGATTTCTGGGAGGAGGCCAAGGCCCTGGAACGGCTGATCTCTGTCTATGGCCTGTCCCAGGAGGAGGCCGCCACCAAGGTGGGGAAATCCCAGTCGGCGGTGGCCAACAAGCTGCGGCTGCTGCGGCTGCCGGAGGCCGCCCTAGAGCTGCTGCGGAAAAACGGCGGCACCGAACGCCACGGCCGCGCCCTCCTCCGCCTCCCCACCCCGGAGGCCCAGATGGCCGCCGCGGAGCGCATCGTCCAGGAGCATTGGACGGTGGCCCGGACGGAACAGTATGTGGAGGACCAGCTCAAAGCCCAGGAGGCCCAGACCCAGGACAAGCCCAACCGCCGCCCCCTGTTCATCCGGGACGTGCGCTTTTTCCTCAACACCGTGGACCACGGCCTCACCGTGATGCGCTCCGCCGGGGTGGACGCCCAGTGCAGCCGGGAGGAGGCGGGGGACCACATCCTCCTGACCATCCGCATTCCAAAAGGAAACCCTGCAAAATAACCCCACGCCCTCCGGATGTTTCACGTGAAACATCCATCTTTTTTTACGCAAGTTCTATGGAAAACCTTGCAAATGCTAGGCCAGGGCGGTATAATGAACCCCTATCCATATCCCACCGCCGCATCCGGCGGATGATTCCAGGAGGGGACCCCTATGGCCAAGTCCATTGCCTTTGTCAACCAAAAGGGCGGCGTTGGAAAAACCACCAGCTGCGTCAATCTCGCCTCCTGCCTCCGGGCCGCCGGGGCCCGGGTGCTGGTGTGCGACTTCGACCCCCAGGGCAACGACACCTCCGGCCTGGGG
>CAJUCB010000037.1:10707-16630 GCA_910584805.1 uncultured Oscillospiraceae bacterium | reverse complement strand
CCGTTTACGAGGCCATCATCGGCAGCGCCCCGGTGGGCAACGCGGTGGTGAACACCCCCTATGGGGACATCCTCCCCGCCAACAAGGCCCTGGCTGGGGCCACGGTGGAGATGATCAACCTGGAAAAGCGGGAGTTCCTCCTCCGGGACGCCCTGGCCCCCCTGGGGGAGGCCTACGACTTCATCCTCATCGACTGCCCCCCCTCCCTGGAAATGCTCACCCTAAACTGCCTGTGCGCCGCGGACAGCATCCTCATCCCCGTCCAGTGCGAGTACTACGCCTTGGAGGGGCTCAGCGATTTGATCTCCACCATCCGCATCGTCAAGGGGCGGCTGAACCCCGCCATCGACATTGAGGGCGTCCTGCTCACCATGTACGACGGCCGCACCAACCTCTCCCTCCAAGTGGCGGAGCAGGTGAAGCGCCACTTCCCCGGCCAGGTGTTCTCCACGGTGATCCCCCGGAACGTCCGCCTCTCCGAGGCCCCCAGCCACGGCAAGCCGGTGAACGCCTACGACTACTCCTCCCGGGGGTCCCTGGCCTACCGGCAGCTGGCGGAGGAATTTTTGGAGCGCAACCCCATCCCCACATCCACCAACGAAACAACATCTTGAAAGGCATGTGATATGATATGGCCTTGGGCAAAGGCTTAGACGCGCTGCTGGGGGACGTGAGCCTGCACACCCAGGAGGGCGGCTCCGTCTCCCTCCCCATCTCCCAGGTGGAGCCAGGGCTGAACCAGCCCCGGAAGCACTTCGACGAGGAGGCCCTGGCGGAGCTGGCGGCGTCCATTGAACAGCACGGGGTCCTGCAGCCCCTCACCGTCCGGCGGCTCTCGTCGGGCTACTATCAGATCATCGCCGGGGAGCGCCGCTGGCGGGCCGCCCGGATGGCGGGCCTCCACGAGGTCCCCGCCCTGATCATCGAGGCCGACGACCGGAAGGTCATGGAAATCGGCCTCATTGAAAACCTCCAGCGGGAGGACTTGAACCCCATGGAGGAGGCCGCCGGGTTCCAGACCTTGATCCGGGACTTCGGCCTCACCCAGGAGGAGGCCGCCCAGCGGGTGAGCAAATCCCGCCCGGCGGTGGCCAACGCCCTGCGCCTGCTGGGCCTGCCCCAGGAAATCCAGTGGTCCATTGAGCAGGGCACCCTCTCCGCCGGCCACGGACGGGCCCTGCTGCCCCTCCCCTCCCCAGAGGCCCAGATGGCCCTGGCGGAGGAAATCCAGAAGAAAAAGCTCTCCGTCCGGGAGACCGAGGAACGGGTGAAGCGGCTGCTCCAAGGGGAGAAACCCAAGGAGGAGGCCCCCCTTGCCATCTACTACCAGGAGGCGGAGCGGCAGCTCACCGACCGCCTGGGCCGCCGGGTGACCATTGCCCAGGGGCGGAAAAAGGGCAAGCTCACCTTGGAATACTACGACAAGGAGGACTTGGAGGTCCTCATGGACGCCCTAAAGAAATTGAAAACAGGAAGGGAGGCCCCCCAATGAGCCATGAAGTGACCCCGCCGGAAAACAAACCCAGCAAGCTCCGGGCCAAACGGGTGACCCGCTACTTGCTGGTGCTCTTCGCCGCCGCCTTCCTGCTGCTGCTGGTGTCCTTCCTGATGCAGCAGCGCAACCACCAGGTGCTGGTGAAGCTCAATGACTCCATAACCTCCGCCCAGGAGGACTTGAAAACCGCCAACGGGCAGCTCCAACTAAAGCTGGGAAACCTGGAAGACCAGGTGACGGTCTTGGAAGGCCAGGTGGAGGCCGCCCAGCGGGAGATGGAGGCGGTGGAATGGCTGCGGCAGCTGGAAACCGCCCTGCGCAGCTCCCACGTCAGCGCCAAGGAGCTGCTGGAGCAGTTCCAGGACAGCGGCCTGGTGGAGGCCCTGCCGGACAGCTCCCCTGTGGAGGGGGCCCCCTCCCCCCAGGAGAGCTATGAGGCCCTCTGCCGGATTTTAGGCTAACGCACAACATGTTTCACGTGAAACATTTGATAGAAACCACAGCAGGAAAGGTATGAGATTATGTTAGACATCAAGCGCATGAAAGAGGACCCTGAGCGGATCAAGGCCGCCCTGAAGAAGAAGGAAGTGGACTGCGACAAAGAGATTGACCGCATCCTGGAGCTGGACAAGGAGCGCCGGGACATCATCTTCACCACAGAACAGATGAAGGCGGAGCAAAATAAAGTCTCCAAGACCATCCCCCAGTTGAAAAAGGCCGGGGAGGACACGGAGCCGGTGTTCAAGCGCATGGCGGAGCTCAAGGCCGTCATCGCCGCCAACGACGAAAAGCTGCGCCGGGTGGACGCGGAGTTCCACGCCATGATGCTGGCCCTGCCCAACCTCCCCGACGACGACTTGAAGGGCGGGGGCAAGGAGAACAACGAACCCCTGCGCTACTTCGGGGAGCCCATCACCTTTGACTTCCCCGCCAAGCACCACGTGGACCTGTGTACCGACCTGGGGCTCATCGACTACCCCCGGGGGGTGAAGCTGGCGGGCTCCGGCTTTTGGATGTACACCGGCCTGGGGGCCCAGCTGGAATGGGCCCTGCTGAGCTACTTCATCGACAGCCACCTGGCCGACGGCTACCAGTTCATCCTGCCCCCCTACATGCTGGAATACCAGTGCGGGGAGACCGCGGGGCAGTTCCCCAAATTCGCCGACGAGGTCTTTAAGATTCAGAACCCCACCGACGGCCGCTCCCACTATATGCTCCCCACAGCGGAGGCCGCCCTGGCCAGCTTGTACCGGGATGAAATCCTCTCCGAGGCGGACCTGCCCAAAAAGCTCTTTGCCTGCACCCCCTGCTTCCGCCGGGAGGCCGGGTCCGCCCGGGCGGAGGAGCGGGGCATGGTCCGGGGCCACCAGTTCAACAAGGTGGAGATGTTCCAGTTCACCCGCCCGGAGGACTCCGACGCCGCCTTTGAAGAGCTGGTCACCAAGGCGGAAAACCTGGTGAAGGGCCTTGGCTTCCACTTCCGCACGGTAAAGCTGGCCGCCGGGGACTGCTCCGCCTCCATGGCCCGGACCTACGACATTGAGATTATGATCCCCTCCATGAGCGGGTACAAAGAGGTCTCCTCTGTCTCCAACGCCCGGGACTACCAGTGCCGCCGGGGCAACGCCCGCTTCCGCCGGGAGAGCACAGGGAAGCCGGAGCTGATGCACAGCCTCAACGGTTCCGGCCTGGCCACCAGCCGCATCTTCCCCGCCCTGGTGGAGCAAAACCAGCTCCCCGACGGCAGCGTGAAGGTGCCGGAGGTGCTGCAAAAGTACCTGGGCGGCCTGGAAGTCATCAGCAAGCGCTGAGATGAGAGGAAACACGATGAACGAGAACCCCAAGCGGGAACAGGACAAGCCAGAGTCCACCCCCCAGCAGCCCCCAGAGCACAGGCCCTACAGCCGCAAGGCCCGGGTCCTGGCCTGGATCGGCGTGGCCTTCATGGTCTTTCTGGTGATTATGTATACCTACTCCCTGGCCTCGGGAAAAATCATGGAAATTTGAGAGGTGCCCCATGTCCCCTGAACTAACCGAAACCCTGGCAGCAGGGCTCACCGCCCTGGGCCTCTCCCCTGCCCCCGCCGCCCTGGACCAGCTGGGCCGTTACTGCGACCTGCTGCTGGAAAAAAACCAGGTGATGAACCTCACCGCCGTCACGGAACCGGCGCAGGTGGTGCGGCGGCACTTCCTGGACAGCGCCGCCCTTCTGCCCACCCGGGCCCTCCAAGGGAAGGCCGTGGTGGATGTGGGCACCGGGGCAGGCTTCCCCGGCCTGGTGCTGGCCATCCTGGACCCCAGCGCCCACATCACCCTCCTGGACAGCCAGGGCAAGCGCCTGGACTGGCTGGCAGAGGTGGTGGGAGAACTGGGCCTGGACAACGTCACCATCCTCCAAGGCCGGGCGGAGGAAGTGGGCCTGGACAAGGAGCAGCGGGAGCGCTATGACACGGCGGTGTCCCGGGCGGTGGCGGCCCTGCCGGTGCTGGCGGAGCTGTGCCTGCCCCTGGTGAAACCCGGGGGGCTGTTCCTGGCCATGAAGAGCAACAAGACCGACGAGGAAATTGAGGCGGCGGCGCCCATCATTCAAACATTGGGGGGCGAGCCCCCCTTCGTCCTGGACTACCGCCTGCCGGGCAGCGAGACCTACCAGCGCATCGTCACCGTCTTGAAGGCCCGTCCCACACCCCCCGGCTACCCCCGGCGGTGGAGTAAAATCAAGAACGGCTGAACCCTGGCCCCACCCCTGGGAACAGGCGGGGGTTCGGCCAAGGTATTCGTGCCCTTTGCACAAAACGTGGTTGCATTGTATCCGAAAATATGGTACAATGGAGCAGAAGTATCGGAGGAATGGCCGTGGGCGAAACAATCGTCATCACATCTGGAAAAGGCGGCACCGGGAAGACCACCCTCACCGCCGGTCTGGGGGCCGCCCTGGCCCGGCTGGGGCAGCGGGTGCTGTGCGTGGACTGCGACGTGGGCCTGCGCAACCTGGACCTGTCCCTGGGCATGGCGGACGCCGCCTTGATGGATTTCAGCGACGTGTTGGCGGGGCGCTGCTCCTTGGAGCGGGCCGCGGCCGTTCATCCCAAGGTGGAAAACCTGTTTCTCCTCACCGCACCCCTGAGCCTGCCAGAGGCCTTGGCGGAGCTGGGGCCCTTCCTGGGGCTCCTGGACCAGGCCCGGCAGAACTACGACACCATCCTCCTAGACTCCCCCGCAGGCCTGGGGCCGGGTTTCCGGCTGGCCGCGGGGGGGGCGGACCGGGGGGTGGTGGTGACCCTCAGCGACCCCGCCAGCCTGCGGGACGCCCAACGGGTGGTGCTCCAGCTCTCCCAGTTGGCGCGGGTCCAGCTGGTGGTGAACCGGGTGCAGGGCAAGCTGCTGCGCCGCCTGGGGGCCACCATCGACGACGCCATGGACGCCGCGGGCCTGCCCCTGCTGGGGCTGGTGCCGGAGGACGTGGAGGTGGTGCTCTCGGCAGGGGCCGGGCGCCTGGTGGCAACCAACGGCCCCCGCAGTGCAGGGGCGGCGTTCCGCAACATCGCCCTGCGGTTGACAGGACAGGAAACACCATTGATGAAACTGCGTTGAGCAGAAGGTTTTTTTGTGGGCTTCCGGGCTCCGGAGGCAAGCTGAAAGGATGATCCCAGAATGAATATTGCGCTAATGAGTCACGACAACAAGAAGGAACTGATGGTGCAGTTTTGCATCGCTTACTGCGGCGTGCTGTCCAAGCACACCGTGTGCGCCACCAACAGCACAGGCCGCCTGGTGGCCAAGGCCACAGGCCTGCCGGTGCGGCTGTTCCTCTCCCACGCCCACGGGGGCAGCCAGCAGATCGGGGCCCGGATCGCTTACAATGAGATCGACATGGTGTTCTTCTTCTCCGACCCCCAGAGCGGGGAGCTGGACGAGGACATGAAGTATATCAACCAGATGTGCGACCAGTACAACATCCCCTTCGCCACCAACGCCGCCACGGCAGAAATCCTCATCCACGGCCTGGAACGGGGGGACCTGGACTGGCGGGAGCTGGTGAACCCGTCCATTAAGCCTGTCACCGTGTGAGAAAACCCGGCCTATGGCCCATTTATGATGTACTTTTTTTCGCCCCTTTTTCTTCCCCGCCGGAGGAAAAAGGGGCATAAAAGAATGGAAAGAGAAATGGAAAAAGAAAGGAACGCCTTTTATGGATCGAATCAAGCCCCGGACCCTGTCCGGTTTCATGGAACTGCTCCCCCCTGCCCAGGTCCAGTTTGAGGAAATGCTCTCCCGGCTCCGGGAGACCTATAGCCGCTACGGCTTCACCCCCCTGGACACCCCGGCCATCGAATCCTCGGACATCCTCCTGGCCAAGGGCGGCGGGGAGACGGAAAAGCAGATCTACCGCTTCACCAAGGGGGACAGCGACCTGTCCCTCCGCTT
>CAJUCB010000037.1:0-10697 GCA_910584805.1 uncultured Oscillospiraceae bacterium | reverse complement strand
ATACGTGGCCCTGCACTACAATGACCTGGCCTTCCCCTTCCGCCGCTACCAGATCGGCAAGGTCTACCGGGGGGAACGGGCCCAGCGGGGGCGCTTCCGGGAGTTCTACCAGTGCGACATCGACGTCATCGGCGACGGCAAGCTGGACATCTCCAACGAGGCGGAGATCCCCGCCATCATCTACCAGGCCTTTACCTCCCTGGGGCTGGAACGCTTCCGCATCCGGGTGAACAACCGCAAGCTCCTCACAGGCTTTTATACCATGCTGGGCCTGGCGGAGCAGTCGGGGGAGATTATGCGCACCGTGGACAAGCTGGATAAGATCGGGGCGGAGAAGGTCCAGGCGCTGCTGACAGAGGGGGGCATCCCCCAGGAGGCCGCCGGGGAGATTTTGCGCTTCATCGCCATCACCGGGGACAACGCCGCCGTCCTCTCCGCCCTGGAGGGCTACCGGGGCCGGGACCCCATCTTCGACGAGGGCTTGGAGGAATTGGCCCTGGTGACCAAGCTGCTCCCCGCCTTTGGGGTGCCAGAGGACCACTTCGCCGTGGACCTGACCATCGCCCGGGGGCTGGACTACTACACCGGCACTGTGTACGAGACGGTGATGCTGGACCACCCGGAAATTGGCTCCATCTGCTCCGGGGGGCGCTATGACGATTTGGCGGGGTACTATACCGACAAAAAGCTCCCCGGCGTGGGCATCTCCATCGGCCTCACCCGGCTGTTCTACGTGCTGGGGGAACAGGGCTACTTGAATGCAGAGCTGCCCACCGCCCCAGCCCAGGTGCTGGTGCTGCCCATGACCACAGACCTACAGCCTGCCATCGCCTTTGCCACCCGCCTGCGCCAGGCGGGGATACGCACCCAGGTGTATGCCGAACAGAAGAAGTTCAAGGCAAAGATGGGCTATGCCGACAAGCTGGGCATCCCCTATGTGGCCTTTCTGGGAGAGGATGAACTAGCCCAAGGGGTGGTGGCGGTAAAGGACATGGCCACCGGCACCCAGGAGAGCCTAACCCCAGAGGAAGCCACCCAGCGTATCCAAACCGCCCTGGCGGAGCGCAACGGTGGAAAGCCCATCCGGGAGAAGAAGGAGGGGGCGGAATGAAGCACCCCAGAGTGAAGCTGATCCTCTATATCGTGGTGCTGGCGGTGGCGCTGCTGCTGTTCCGGTACTTTACGGGGCAGTAAAAAATCCCTATTGACAAGCCACAGAAACCTGCATATAATAAGAACGAAAGTAGCGATACTTTCCTTTTAGACCGACAAGGTCGCATATTCCCAATTGATTTAGGTCGGCAAGACCACCCAGGCTATGCTTGGTTAAGGCCATGGAGTTTTCTATGGCCTTTTTTTATTCGGAGCGACATTATGAAAAAATATATCAAATCGCTGACCGCACTGAATACCTTGACCTTGAACAACCCCAACCAAGACGAAATCAACCGCTATGCGGAATCCGATCTCTTTTGGGCCGCAAACAAAAACAAACCCATTCCCAACAGGCAGGTAAGGAAAGGCAATATTTATCAGTTCGAGTTCGGCAAGAACTATATCCCAGAAATGTCTTATGAGCACAGGGGTCTTGTCATCGGTGTGTCGGGAAAATTACTGTATGTCCTTCCTATCTGCTCCTACAACAACAGGATCGACGCCCACAGAAACGCCTACCACCCCAAGGATAACCCGGAAAGCAAAAGCAATTTCTTTCTCCTCAAAGGAGAGGATTTCCCCTTTTTGTCCCATGATTCCGTCTTGAAATTGAATGACCTGAGAAGCGTGAGTTTCTTACGTATCAAATATAAACAGGACAATGGTTATATCGACCCTCATTCCGAAACCTACCAGGCCATTGAATGGCTGGTTTTCACAAAGTATTTTTTCAACTATTCCTACGCTTATCACAAGCTACAGGAGGAAAACCAAGCGTTGAACGCCAAATTGTCCCAATGTCAGGAAACTCTCACCCATCAAAGGGAAACCCTCCGGGACAAGCTCTCCGCTTACGAATTTGACCCGGAAAGTTGGGCCTACATCAAACACATATTAGACACAGAGTGATCTCTATATAGAAACTTGGAGGAACACACTTATGGACAACCTACAAAACTTCCGCCGCACGGACTACTGCGGCACCCTACGCCAAGAGGACATCGGCCGCACCATCTCCGTATGCGGCTGGGTCCAGCGCCGCCGGGACCTGGGCGGCCTGCTCTTCATCGACCTGCGGGACCGCACCGGCCTCCTACAGCTGGCCTTTGACGACAGCACCCCCCGCCCCCTCTTTGAAAAGGCCGAGGGCCTCCGGGGGGAATACGTCATCGCCGCCACCGGCACCGTCCGGGAACGGGAGTCCAAAAACCCCGACCTCCCCACGGGTTTTGTGGAAATCCAGGTCACAGAGCTGCGCCTCCTGGCTAAGGCGGAAACACCGCCCTTTGAGATTGTGGAAAACTCCGACGTAAAGGACGCGGTACGCCTGAAATACCGCTACCTGGACCTGCGCCGTCCAGACATGCAGCGCACCCTTGCCCTGCGCCACAAGATCGTCAAAATCTGCCGGGACTACTTCGATGAGCAGGGCTTTTTGGAGATTGAAACCCCCATCCTCACCAAGTCCACCCCCGAAGGGGCCCGGGACTATCTGGTGCCCTCCCGGGTCCACCCTGGGAAGTTTTACGCCCTGCCCCAGTCTCCACAACAGTATAAGCAATTGTTGATGCTCTCGGGCTTCGACCGCTATTTCCAAATCGCCCGCTGCTTCCGGGACGAGGACCTCCGGGCAGACCGCCAGCCGGAGTTCACCCAGATTGACCTTGAGATGTCCTTCCTGGACGAGGAGCAGATCCAGACCATCCAGGAGGGCTTCCTAAAGCGGGTGTTCCGGGAGGTCTTGGACGTGGAGGTCCAGACCCCCTTCCAGCGCATGCCCTGGCGGGAGGCCATGGACCGCTTCGGCTCTGACAAGCCCGACCTGCGCTTTGGCTTTGAGCTCAAGGACATCAGCGACATTGTGAAACACTGTGGCTTTGGGGTGTTCTCCGGTGCCATTGAGGCCGGGGGCACTGTGCGCCTTATCAACCTGGACGGCCACGCCGCCGACTTCCCCCGGAAGAAGATTGACAAGCTGGGGGACTTTGTGAAAACCTACCAGGCCAAGGGCCTGGCCTGGGCCCGGATGCTGGACGGCAAGGTGACCTCCTCTTATCAAAAGTTCCTCACCGATGAGGAGAACGCCGCCATTTTGGAGCGTGCCGGGGCCAAGGACGGGGACCTGGTGCTCATCGTAGGGGACGCCAAGGAAGAGGTGGTGTTTGCCGCCCTAGGGGCCCTGCGGGTGGAGTGCGCCAAGCAGCTGGGCCTGCTGGACCCCAAGGACTTCCGTTTCCTGTGGGTGACGCAGTTCCCCATGTTCGAGTGGTCTGAGGAGGAGGGCCGCTACCAGGCCATGCACCATCCCTTCACCGCCCCCATGGCTGAGGACGAGGACAAGCTTCTCACAGACAAGAAAAACTGCCGGGCCCGGGCCTATGACATTGTGTTGAATGGCACCGAGCTGGGGGGTGGCTCCATCCGTATCAATACACCGGAGCTGCAAACCAAGGCCTTTGAGGCATTGGGGCTGGCTCAGGAGGACATCCAGGAGCGTTTCGGGCACCTGGTGAATGCCTTCCAGTACGGCGCACCCCCCCACGGCGGCCTGGCCTACGGCCTGGACCGGCTGGTAATGCTCATGACCGGGGCCACCTCCATCCGGGACGTGATCGCCTTCCCCAAGGTACAGAACGCCTCCGACCTGATGATGGACTGCCCGGACGTGGTAGACGACAAGCAGTTGGACGACCTGTCCATTGCCGTCACCCGGCAGGAGGGCAGCGAAGAGTAACAGCCTGATTCCATGGCAGCTTTGCGACAGCACAAAGGGGCTGTATCCACACAGTAGGTGGATACAGCCCCTTGTTTTTTCTTGCCTTTCCCGTCGAACCGTGGTAAACTACAAGGGCTACGGCGAAAGGATCACGTCAAAGGCGGTTGGCCCCCACTACATAAAGGGGGTTAAATCACTTCCTTCGATTTGCCCCCTGGAAAGGGGGAGGGGCTATGACCATTCTCATCCATATTTCCAGCATCACGGATGTGTGTCAGATCGCTCTTGTTGTTCTCAACCTGCTTGCCTTTGTGCATACAGTGCGGAATGACCGGAGAAAAGAGAAGTAGCCGCCCGGCGGCCACCAGACGGCTACTGCAAAAAAACTAGCTTAATGGGCCAGCCGCTGACCGGCCCCTCTAGCTGTAGTATATACGCTGCCGCTCCCTCTGTCAAGAGGGGGCGGCGGTTTTTTCTTGGATTGATTGACGGCTTTTGCCTGCCATGCTATAATACCTTCGTATGAAATCCATGAGATAAAGGAGGGTCCCATGATGCGCGCAGTGGTGACCAGAGTATCCTCCGCCAAGGTGGAGATCGACGGGGCGGCTACTGGGGAGATCGGCACCGGCTTCCTGGTTTTGCTGGGCATCGCCCCCACGGATACCCCCGCCCAGGCGGAGAAATTGGCAGATAAAATTTGCGGCCTGCGGGTTTTTTCCGACCAAGCGGGCAAGATGAACTTAAACCTAGAGGCTGTGGGCGGGGCGCTGCTGGTGGTGTCCCAATTCACCCTCTATGCGGATATCAAAAGCCGCCGCCCAGGCTTCACCGGGGCGGCCAAGCCCGATGTGGCCATCCCCCTGTATGAGCACTTCTTAAAAATCTGCCAGGACAAGGGCTTCCCCGTGGCCCACGGCAGCTTTGGGGCGGATATGGCCGTCAGCTCCGTCAACGACGGGCCCGTCACCATCTGGATGGATACGGATACCATGTGAATACCATGTGAATCGAACCACATCAACGAGACCGGAAAGGCTAGGAAAAGAAGGGAACTTTATGTTACAGATCAAGCGTATGCCCGTGGGGCAAATCGGCACCAACTGCTACCTATTGGAGGACACCGACACCAAGCAATGCGCCGTCATCGACCCCGGTGACCAGAGCGACGACATCGCCCGGGAGATGGAACAGGCTGGCTGCACCCCCGCCATGCTCCTAATCACCCACGGCCACTTCGACCACGTGTTGGGGGTCCCCGGCCTGCTGGAACGCTACCCCGGCCTGCCGGTGTATGTCCACGAAAAAGAAGTCAACTGGCAGGGCAAGGGGGACCAATACATGCTCCTGGCCCCGGTGGAGGGCATCCATACCGTCAGCGAAGGGGACAGCATCCCCTTCGGCCAGGCGGAAATCCAAGTCCTCCACACCCCCGGCCACTCCCCCGGTTCCCTGACCTTCCAGGTGGGGGACGTGCTCTTCTGCGGCGACACCCTCTTTGCCGGCTCCTGCGGCCGCACGGACTTCGTGGGAGGGAGCTTTGGGGTGATTTTACAATCCCTCAAGCGCCTGGCAAACCTGGAAGGGAACCTGCGGGTGTGCCCCGGCCATGAGGGCACCTCCGACCTGGACACAGAACGCTCCCGCAACCCCTTTGTCCGCCAGGCCCTGCAATGAAGCTCTACTTCTCCGGCCACCAGGAGGCCTATGCCGTGGAGCAAACCCTCCTGACCCTCTTCCCCCAGGAGCGGCCCAGCTATCCCAGCACCCCCCCGGGGGGGGACAACGAGTTGGAGCTCTCCTTCTCCCAGCGCCCCGTGTGGTGCACCGCCACGGCGGTGCTGCGCCGGGGGGGCGAGACCTATATCCGCCGCTGCCGGGTGCGCCGCAGTGAGCTGCCCCAGGAGGACCCAGTGGCCACCACCCGGCTCATCCGCCGCACCCTACAGCGGGCCTTTTATCTGGCGGCGGTGGACTGCCTGGAAACCGAACCCCCCTGGGGCCTCCTCTCCGGGGTGCGCCCGGTGAAGCTGCCCACCAGGGCCTTGGAGGCCGGGGCCACCCCCCAGGAGGCGGAACGGCAGCTGCGCACCCTCTACCGGGTCTCCCCCGCCCGCCGCCAGCTGGCCATGGACTGCGCCCAGGAGAGCTTGCGGGTGAAGCAGTCCCTGCACCCCCAGGAGCTGTCCCTCTATGTGGGCATCCCCTTTTGCCCCACCCGCTGTGCCTACTGCTCCTTCATTTCCAGCTCCGGCTCCGCCAACAAGCTCATCCCCCAATACCTGGAAGGCCTGCTGGAAGAAATCCAAGCCGCCGGGGAGGCCGTGGCCCAGCAGGCCGGGCGGGTACGCTCCATCTATCTAGGCGGCGGCACCCCCACCACCCTCTCCCCTGCCCAGCTGCAACAGCTCCTAGAGGCCATCCGCAAGCACTTCCCCCGCATCCCAGGGGCGGAGTTCACCGTGGAGGCCGGGCGGCCAGACAGCATCACCCAGGAAAAGCTGGATGTCCTCCGGGAGGCCGGGGTGGACCGGGTTTCCGTCAACCCCCAGACCATGTCCGACAGCGTGCTGGCAGCCATTGGCCGCAGCCACTGTGCCCAGGACGTGCGCAGCGCCTACCGCCTGGCCCGGGACACCGGCTTTGACGTGGTGAACATGGACCTCATCGCCGGCCTGCCCACAGATACCCCAGAGGGCTTCCGGGCCACCTTGGAGGAGGTGTTGGAGCTGGCCCCGGAGAACATCACCGTCCACACCCTGTCCCTGAAACGGGGGGCAGAGCGGAGCTGGCAGGCCCAGGACCTGCCAGACGGCCCCGCCGTGGCGGGGATGCTGGACTTCGCCTGGCCTACCCTCCGGGCCCGGGGCTACCGGCCCTACTACCTCTACCGGCAAAAATTCATGTCCGGCGCCCTGGAAAACGTGGGCTGGTGCCGCCCGGGCTACGCCAGCGTGTACAACATCTGCATGATGGAGGAGCTCCACCCCGTCCTGGCCCTGGGGGCCGGGGGCATCACCAAGCAGGTGGGGGACGGCAAGGTGAAGCGGCTGGGCAACCCAAAATATCCCCAGGAATACCTCCGGGCGCTGCCGCGTATCCTGGAAGAAAAACGCGCTTGGAAGCTGGGCCTAGGGGCGCAATAGCCAAAAGCCCCAGTGTGGCGCACCCAGCTTCCCATTCCCCATACCATCCATACAGAGAAAGGGAGGACCGAGCAAATGTATAGAGTACAACCCACCTACCAGCTACAGGAGATCAACCGCCAGATTGACCAGGACGTCAAGGGGTTTTTGGAGTCCTGCGACGCCGCCTACGATGAGAAAATCTGCAAGGCCGTGGAGGTTATCCTAGATAACCTGGCCCACAGTCCCATTGTGCTGCTCTCCGGCCCCTCCGGCTCCGGCAAGACCACCACCGCCATGAAAATTGAGGAGGAGCTCAACCGCCGGGGGGTGAACACCCACACCATCTCCATGGACAACTACTTCAAGACCCTGGACCTGAAAACCTGCCCCCGGACGGCAGACGGCTTGGTGGACTTTGAGTCCCCCTTGTGCATGGACATGGACCTGCTCCACACCCACTTCACCAAGCTCTCCAAGGGGGAGACCATTTTGGTGCCCAAATTCGAGTTCGCCCGGCAGATGCGCAACGACCACCTGGGCACCCCCCTAAAGCTGGGGAAGAGCGAGGTGGCCATTTTCGAGGGCATCCACGCCCTCAACGACGACTGCGCCGGACGCTATCCCCAGGCCGCTTGCCTGTACATCTCCGCCCGCTCCAACATCCTGGAGGGGGAGGAGCTGCGCTTCAAGGGCACCTGGATGCGCCTGGCCCGGCGGGCAGTGCGGGACTACAACTTCCGGGGCACCGGGGTGGACGAGACCATGGACATGTGGAGCAACGTGCGCCGGGGGGAAAAGCTGTACATCTCCCCCTTCAAAAAGCGGGCCAGCTACATGTTTGATTCCTCCATCCCCTACGAGGTCTCGGTGTTGAAGCACTACGCCATGCCTTTGATGCAGGCGGTCCCCCAGGAGAATGAGCGGCGGCGGGAGCTGTTGGAGCTCATCAAGGGTTTTGAATACTTCCATCCCATTGACCCGGAGCTGGTGCCGCCGGCTTCTTTGATTCGGGAGTTTATCGGTGGGGGGAGTTATGAGTATTAAGTTTTGTTTTGACGAATGATCGTTGGGCTTCGCCCAAACCCAGCAGGGGCGCTGCCCCTGCACCCTGCCAGAGGCTCTGCCTCT
Organism: uncultured Oscillospiraceae bacterium; assembly: GCA_910584805.1. Lineage (GTDB taxonomy): Bacteria > Bacillota > Clostridia > Oscillospirales > Oscillospiraceae > Evtepia. Next base: position 2,570 of record CAJUCB010000037.1, on the reverse strand, counting down.
GGACTCCGCCACCTTTTGAAAAAGGTGGACGAAAACTTTATGCTACGCCTCTCTGAAGGGTCAGCTAACATAAGAAAGGAAAGATTATCATGTCCGAAGAATGCACCCACGATTGTAGCACCTGCGGTTCCAGCTGCGAGCACGTAGATGAAAAAGACCTCATCGCACCTCTGAACAAATACTCCACCATCAAGCACGTCTTTGCCGTTATGTCCGGCAAGGGCGGTGTGGGCAAGAGCTCCATCACCGCCTGCTTGGCCACTGCCCTGTCCCAGAAGGGCTACCAGGTGGGGGTCATGGACGCGGATATCACCGGCCCCTCCATCCCCACCGCCTTTGGCATCCATGGCCGCGCCATGGGGGATGGGGAGAGCATCTTCCCGGAAATCACCGCCGGGGGGGTGAAGGTGATCTCTCTGAACCTGTTATTGGAAAACCCCGGCGACCCGGTGATCTGGCGGGGCAGCCTGCTGGCTGGGGTGGTGAAGCAGTTCTGGTCTGACGTGCGCTGGGGCGAGCTGGACTACCTGCTCATCGACATGCCCCCCGGCACCGGTGACGTACCCCTGACGGTGTTCCAGTCCATCCCTGTGGACGGCATCCTGGTGGTGACCTCTCCCCAGGACCTGGTATCCCTCATCGTCACCAAGGCGGTGCGCATGGCGGATATGATGCACAAGCCCATCCTGGGCCTCATTGAGAACTACAGCTATTTCCAGTGCCCCAACTGCGGGGAGCGCCACAGCATTTTTGGTGAAAGCAAGCTGGAAAAGGTGGCGGCGGACCTGGGGCTGAAAGTCTTGGCCCAGCTGCCCATGGACCCGGAGCTGGCCCAGGCCATCGACCGGGGTGAAGTGGAGTCCATTGAGACAGAGACCAATTATCTTGCGCCGGTGGCGGAAGAGCTTTTGAAGCTATAACACAAAAGGGCTGCCGATAGGGCAGCCCTTCCCTTTGGATTGGGTTTCCACCCAGCACCCATTGTCCGGGGGAAGTACATAGGAGAAACGATATGAAACTGATTTCCTGGAACGTCAACGGCCTGCGGGCCTGTATGAAAAAAGACTTCATGGCCTCCTTTGAGGCCTTGGGGGCAGATATCTTCTGCCTGCAAGAGACCAAGCTCCAGCACCACGCGGGGCAAATCCAGCTAGAGCTGCCGGGGTACCACCAGTTCTGGAACAGCGCGGAGAAGAAAGGGTACTCTGGGGTGGCGGTGTTCACCAAGGAGGAGCCCTTGTCTGTGGCCTACGGCTTAGGGGTCCCGGAGCACGACCAGGAGGGGCGGGTGATTACGGCGGAGTATCCCGGCTTCTATCTGGTGTGCTGCTACACCCCCAACTCCCAGGATGAGCTAAAGCGCCTGGCCTACCGGATGGAGTGGGAGGACGCCATGCGCTCCCATCTGTGCCAGCTGGACCGGCGCAAGCCGGTGGTATACTGCGGGGACCTGAATGTGGCCCATGAGGAGATTGACTTGAAGAACCCCAAGACCAACCACAAGAACGCTGGCTTTACCGATGAGGAGCGGGGGAAGCTGACGGCGCTGTTAAATTCCGGGTTTGTAGACAGCTTCCGGGCCCTATACCCGGACTTGGAGGGGGCGTACTCCTGGTGGAGCTACCGGATGAAGGCCCGGGAACGGAATGCGGGGTGGCGGATTGATTATTTCATCGTATCCCAGCGGCTGATGGGGCAGGTGAAGGGCGCGGCCATCCACGGGGAGATTTTTGGCAGCGACCACTGCCCGGTGGAGCTGGTGTTGGAGGGGTGACCTGACCCATTGCAGGCGGCCCCTTTGCTTTGGCAATAAAAAAACGCCCTGGCGATTGACATTTCCCTGGAAAACTGGTAAAATAGAGCATAGGAAATGGCATTCGCCTTTGGGCGGATGGGTTATACATTCCGTTTATCTTAAGAAAGTCAAGATAAACATATTCGGCAGCTATGGGGAGTTGCCGCTCCCCCATAGCCTGCGCAGGCGCCAAACCGCCTACACAACGGGATTCTATCCCGCGCCTATCATCATTATAACATATTCCGAACCTACTTTTCAAGTCCATATATGGCAACCATACGGCAGCGCGGGCACACAACGGGTAGGTAGTGGGATAGGATTTCCGGGACTGTGATGTGAAAAGCACTGTGTAGGTCATAAGTGAAATTATGCCTGCATGGTGTTTTCTTGCTTTCTCCGAAGTCGAGATGGGGTGGGGGCATGGCCATCCCCCGCCCCCGGCAGCGGAGCATAGACAGGGCCAAGCCTTGCATGGGGCGGCGTGTGTCGCCCCGGCGGTGGAATTTTTCCAAAAAGCCACCGCCCCCTCTTGACAGAGGGGGCGGCAGCGTTTATACTACAGCTAGAGGGGTCGGTCAGCGGCTGACCCGAATGTTTTTAATTGATAGTAGCCGCCTGGGTCGCAGCCGGGCGGTTACTTCTTTTTTCTCTGGTCATTCCGCACTGTATGCACAAAAGCAAGCAGGTTGAGAACAACAAGAGCAATCTGACACACATCCGTGACACTAGAAATATGGATGATAACGGTCATAGCTCCTCCCCCTTTCCAGGG
>CAJUCB010000036.1 GCA_910584805.1 uncultured Oscillospiraceae bacterium | reverse complement strand
GATCACAAGCCGGGCCTGCACTTGCTTCACGGCCTCTTCTACTTCTGGACTGTTGAATGACAAGCCCGCAGCATTGGTTAGAAAGTGGCACTTGTCCAGATCGCCGCCGCTGGCCTCAATACGTCCCCGCAGGACAGGAAGATCATCCTCCACCGACAGCAACAGCACGTTGCCAGGCGTCTCCACAGGGATATCCAGCAGCGCCCGCCCGGTGGAGACGTGGGCGGCGATAGCGCAGACGAAAGCCGTCTTTCCCGTGCCGTTGTCTGCCTGTATCAGCGTCCCCTTGCCCCGTTGGATATAGGGCGCTATCGTCCACCTGGGCGGCTCGTAAGGCACCTGGGACGCCTTGACGATAGCGGGGCACGGCCTGTCGGACTGTTCCTTTGGCTTGCCTCGGTCATAGCGTCCGGCGCTGGCGCAGATGGACTTGATCTCACTGTCAGGGAGCGGCGGGTCACACCGTCCCTTGTTGGCCTCCATGACAGCGGCGGTAATCTCCTCCACAGTCAGGCCCTTGCTCCGCAGGGATGCCGCCAGCTTGAACATTTCTTGATTACGCCCACCTTCTGCGACCTTCTCCGGGACCTCCCGAGGGATCACAGGGGCCGCTTTATCGCTGCCTAACATCAGGGTATGTAACCACTCGGGGAGAGGGGCCAGGGGCGTGTTGGTGGGCGTATGCTCCCCTTCCCACACATATTCCCGGCCATTCTCGTGAACACTGGGCGGGACGATCACATAGCCGCCCACGCCCCGGTAGTCCAGGCCAGGGGCGAAGCCTGCCGCCACGGTGAGGGCCGGATCGTCACACTGGAAATAGTAGTGGACGCCACCCCCACCGGTCAGGCAAGTCCAGGTGTCGGGCAAGGGGCCGTACTGCCGTTCCAGCTCGGCTAAAGTCTCGTCCCCATATTTCCCGGCGTCGTGGTTGATGTCCACATCCAGCACCACAAGGCCATTGCCAGTGGCTAGGCCGATGTTGTAACCCTGGGAGCCATCCCACCACTCCCCCACCCGGGCCGGGTCTGTGGTAGCGTCTAAGCAGCCGTGGAGCGTTGCAGGGCGCTTCCCGGAGGGAATGCAGGGGAATATAGGGAGGCCCATCTTGCGGGTGTAGTAGTCTGCGTGTTTCCGCAGTTTTTCCGTAGTCAATCGGCCTCACCTCCGTTGAAAATTGCGTCCACCCCGCATTTCTCCAACAGGAAGCGGGCGATCAGGTCAGCGGGGATGTCGGCATACTCCGCCGACGTCATGACAGGGGTTGTGCTACCCTTCACCACTGTAAAGGTTGCCGCAATGGGGATTTTGCAAATGTTATCCATGTTTACGCCTCCTTCTCGATGATATCCGCCGGATCTACGTTCAGCGCCGCTGCCAGCCGTTGCAACGTGAACAATTTGATTGTCCCACCGTTGTTGCTCCGGCTGATGGTGTTGATAGACACCCCGGACACTGCCGCCAGCTCTTTGATGGAGGTGATTCCAGCGTTGAGCATGGCAAGGCCAAATTTGCTTTTGCTGATTCGCTTTTTCTTCTTGCACTCCTTTCTGTTTTGTGGTATGTTGTGGGTAAAGGTTTAGCATACCCGTATTATATTCCGGATTTACTAAACTTGCCAAGGAGTACTTACGGGTCAAATAAACCTTTGGCAAATCTCACAAAATAGGAGGTGGGTTTTTGACATTTTATGATAGATTTATTGAGCTGTGCAAGGAACGACAGGTATCTCCATCATTTGTTATGAAGGAAATTGGATTAAACAAATCTAACGCTACCTTTTGGAAAAAGGGAAGCATTCCAAAGGGGAAAACACTTCAAAAACTTTCAGACTACTTTGGCGTTTCTGTAGATTGTTTGCTTGGTGTATCTAATGAATGGCTCACACACGCACACAAGATTCATGACGAATTTCAAGACAGAATGCTAGATGTGGGCGGAATAACAAGAACACTTGAAGCAATTATTAATGGAAAATATCCATATATAATCACTCAAACGGAAGTAGATAAGTTAATCAATGCGTTAAATGAGGTAACCAGCTACTCATCAAATGTATTTTCACCAGAGTCTATTGAGAGCACTTTATCTAAACTCAATGAAATAGGCAAGAAAAAAGTAGCAAACTATGCGCAAGATTTGACCGAAATCCCCCGATACCAGCGCACAACAACCCCACAAACGCCCCAGCCGCCCAAAGAGAGTACAGATACCACCCCGCCTGCAGGCACCCCAGAGGGGCCGCAGGAGCCCTCAGAGGACAAATAAAAAAGGGTCCAAATCTGGACCCATCCCACAAGCTGGCGAAATTTTATCAAGCAATCCCATTGACACCAAGCGAACAAATAAATATAATGAGGGTGCAGGGGAAACCCTGATGATGCGGTCGTAGAGCGCGACCGCCGCGAAAAAAGAAAGCTCACAGAGTTGATCTGGACGTAGAGCGCGCCCAGGGTAAACGAAAAAAAGCTCATGTCAGAAGATCGCCCCCTCATTCGAGCCATCGAAATGAGGGGGCATTTTTTTATGGTTTTCATCTTTTTATCCCCGGCATTCTATCAGGACCACGCCGACTGCCCAGAAATTGAGCAGAAAAGCACTCGACCCTATGTCTGCGTCCAGGTGACCATTGCCGGGGTCCCGTTTGCTGTCCCGCTCCGCTCCAATATCAACCATCCCCATGTATTGTGGACAGACAAAGCGGCAAAATGCGGCCTTGACTTCTCCAAAGCTGTAGTGTTGAAGAAGCCGGACTATATCGACCCCTCACGAAAGCCGCATATCCGGCAAAATGAGTTTGACGCGCTCCGGGGCAAGGAGTTTCTTGTGCAGCAGAGATTGATGCAGTACATAAAATCCTACAAGAAAGCAAAACGGCGGCTTGATGTCCCAAGAAACCAGAGGTTATGCCAGTATAGCACGCTGCAATATTTTGAAGAGCTCATCTAAAGGAGGTTCGCATGAATAAAGCCGTAATATATGCCCGATTCAGTTCGGACAAGCAGGACGAAGCCAGCATAGACGCCCAGGTACGGGCCTGCCAGGAGTATGCCGCCGGGAAGGGTCTTTCCATCCAAGAGATTTATGCCGACGAGGCCATCAGCGGGAAAGGCTCCAAGACAGCCAGCCGGAAAGCCTACCAGAAGATGCTGCGGGACGTGAACAAGGGCAGTTTTGACACCATCCTCATCCACAAGTATGACCGGGTGGCCCGCAACCTGGGGGAGCACGTCAATCTGGAAAAGCGATTGAAGGACAAGCGCGTGGAGCTGATTGCCGTGGCCCAGGACTTTGGCAACAGCGCCGAGGCAAAGATCATGCGGACCCTGATGTGGTCCCTGTCGGAGTATTATCTGGACAACCTGTCCTCTGAGGTGAAAAAAGGCCACCGGGAAACCGCCTTGAAGGCCAAGCACAACGGCGGCTCCGCCCCCTTTGGATATGATGTGGTCAACCAGGAATATGTTATCAATGAGTTGGAAGCCGGGTATGTCAAGAAGATATTCGACGCCGCAGCCAACCGCGAGGGCTTCACCGCCATCATCCAGGAGTTGGCCAGTGCCAGGATCACCGGCAAGCGTGGGAAACCCATCAAGTACACCCAGATTTATGAAATGCTCCGAAACGAGAAGTACACCGGGACCTACATTTACACGCCTCAGGAGGAAGAACGGCGAGAGGACCGGCGCAGCAAGCCCAACGCAATTAGAATAGAAAACGCCTTGCCGCAAATCATCAGCAAGGCGCAGTTTATGGAGGTGCAAAGGATCATGGCAGGACGAAAGCAGAGTGGACGAAAGGCCGGGTATCTGTGCAGCGGCCTGGTATACTGCCCGTGTGGCGCGAAGATGCACGGCACTCGGACCAGAAGGAAAGGGCATACATATTTCCGCTACTACTCTTCCAAAAAGTGCGGAGCACATATTGTCCATATGGATGAGGTGGACAAGGCCGTAGTGGAGTATCTGCATAAGCTGCTCTCCCCGAAGAATCAGGACAAGATCGCCGCTGCCCTTCGTCAGTATCAGGCTGGGGAGAAAGACCGCGTGGCGGACTTCCAGCGGGCGCTGCAACAGCGTATCAATGAGAAGCAGGCCGAGTATGACGCCCTCCTGAAAAGCTTGTCCACCGGGGCGCTGCCGCCCGCTGTGGTGGCCGATATCGGGGCGCAGATGGAATCCATCAAGGACGAGATCGCCCAACTCCAAGCGACCACGCCGCCCACAGACTTTACCGTGGAGCAAATCAAGACTTGGTTGGAGGCCCTAAAGGCCAACGCCGATGAGAAGGCCGTACATCTACTCATTGAGCGAATTGATGTTGTCCAGAAAGACGCTAGGACGGATTTCAATATGCAAAGCACATTAAAATCCGTCCTAGGTGAACTTGGTTGCGGAGACAGGACTTGAACCTGCGACCTCCGGGTTATGAGCCCGACGAGCTACCAACTGCTCTACTCCGCGATATGGTGCCGGAGACCGGGGTCGAACCGGCACGGGATCACTCCCATGGGATTTTAAGTCCCAGGCGTCTGCCAATTCCGCCACTCCGGCATTTCCACGGCTGCACTCCTCAGTGCTTGATTACTATACCACATCCACCTTCTCCTGTCAAGGGCTTTTTCAAAATTTTCCTCACAAAGTCAACCACAGGCCAAACCACCCAGCACAGCCGCTGCCCATTCAGCATGGCTTTGCGTCCCCATGCCTGTGTTTTCCATGCGCCGCCTGGCGTTTCTCCGCCCCTGAAAGCTGAAAAAAACCAGCCGCACAGGCTGGTTTTTTTGTGGCATCATTGCTGGTCCACGGCGTCCTTCAGGGCTTTCCCCGGCTTGAACAGCGGCACGGTGGCGGCGGGGATGGGGACCTCCTCCCCAGTGCGGGGGTTGCGGCCGATGCGCTCTGCCCGTGTCTTGGTCTCAAAGGAACCAAAGCCCACGATCTGCACCCGCTCCCCCTCGGCCATGGCCTGGGTGATCTGGTTGAAGGTGGCGTTGAGGGCAATCTCCACGGTCTTGCGGGGCAGGGTGGTCTCTTCGGCGATGCGCAGGATCAGTTCATTCTTATTCATGCTCGTGTTCCCTTTCTTTGTCATCTTTGGTGTCGTTGGTTTCGCGGTCCTTCATCTGGTCCCAAAAGGCCATGAGCGCAGACACAGGGAATGCCCCCATAGGTTTCCCCTGGGCCGCGGCCGCCGCCTCCACCCCGGCAAACCGGCGAATGAATTTTTCGCAGGCTGCGTGCAGGGCCGTTTCGGCGTCTATCTGGAAAAACCGGGCCACCTTCACCGCTGCAAACAGCAGGTCTCCCAGTTCCTCTTCCACATTGCTCTCCTCCGCCACAGCGGACTGCAGCTCATCCACTTCCTCTGTCAGCTTGTCCATGGCGGCCTGGACATTGGGCCACTCAAACCCCGCCTTGGCCGCCTTGACTTGGAGCTTCTCCGCCCGCCACAAAGCCGGCAGGCTCCGGGCCACGCCGTCTAGGACGGCCGCCTGGGTCTGCTGGCCCTTCTCCCGGCGCTTGAGCTCCTCCCAGTCCAGGGGGTCCTCTTCCGGGGCAAACACATGGGGGTGGCGGTAGATGAGCTTTTTGCAGACGCCGTCGGCCACATCGTCCAGGTCAAAGTGCCCCGCATCCGCTTCAATGGAGCTGTGAAAGAGGACTTGCAGCAGCACATCCCCCAGCTCCTCCTTCAGGTGGTTCGGGTCCTTCTGGTCGATGGCCTCCGCCACCTCATAGGCCTCCTCGATAAAATTCCGGCGGATGCTCTCATGGGTCTGCGCCTGGTCCCAGGGACAGCCCCCCGGGGCCCGGAGGATTGCCACGATATCCCGCAAATCCTCCACCCCGTACCGGTCTTTGGTTTCAAAATCTATCATAATCTATCATAGCTTTCCCGTTCTCACAAGCCCTTATGGGCTTTCTTCACAATTTCTTCACGAACTCGCCCCATCTCCCAGGGGTTTTCGGTGAAAATGAAGCAAATATCGCGTTTTCATCACTTCACCCGCAAGATTCTCGCAATCTTATCCCCCTTGGGCATCAGGGACAGGTCATCTCTGGACACCATCTGCAAGCCCACCACCAGCAGCAGATACACCACTCCAGCGGTACAGATGGACCCCGCCACCGCCAGCAGGTTGCCGAAGTGCCCCACCAAGTAGCCATAGCTGGCCCAGGCATACACCCCCATCACCACAGAGGCCAAAGCAGTCTTGCCAAACACCCGCCAGTATTTGGGCGGATGGGGGGTGACCAGCTTGATGGCCAACAGCTCCATCCCCGCCACCATCATGAAGCACACCAAGGTCCCCACCGGGGCGCCCTTAATGCCGACCTCTGGCTGCTGCACCAGAAAGAAGTTCACTGCCAGCTTCGCCGCGCTGCCGATGGCAATGAATAAAATGGGCAGGGAAGCGTGGCCGTTGGCTTGAAGGATGGCGTTACACAGCAGCATGACGCAAACAAACATCGAGGCAATGCCCAGCACCAGCATACTCTGGCTGGCCACCTCCTGGTTGGTTTCCGGGAAGAGCAGTTGGATGATGGGGGCGCTCAGCACCGTCAGGCCTACCCCCGCCGGCAGGGCCAGCAGCCCCCCCACCCGCAGGGCAGATTCCGCGATTTTCCCCGCCTCCCGCCTCCGCTTCTGGGTGAGGGCAGCGGAGATGGCCGGGACGATACAGGCGGTGAAGGAGACCATGAAAGCCGAGGGCAGGTTGTAAATGGTCACCGCTTTCTGGTAACTGCCATAGAGGGCCACCGCCATGTCCCGGTCATAGCCCAGGGCGCTCTGCAGCAACCCCTGGACCTGGACGGTATCCAGATAGGTGGTGATGGGCACCACCGAGGCGCTGATGGTGATGGGGATGGCGATGGAGAGCAGGTTAATCAGAATGAACCCCGCCCCATCGGGAAGGTCCCGGCTGGGGGGCAGCTGCCGCCTGCCTCTGTGGTGCTGGACCATCAAGTATATCAGCCCCAAAAACCCGCCGCAGGTAACGCCGGTGATGGCCCCGGCGGCGGTGATCTCCATGCCGAAGCCCTGGCGGGTGAGGTACCAGGCCAAGGCCAGGCCGATGCCCAGCTTAGAGACAGCCTCGATGACCTGGGACACCGCCGTGGGCACCATGTTGGAGTGCCCCTGGGCATAGCCCCGGTAGGCGGACATGGCACACAAAAACAGCGCAGACAGGGCCATCACCCGAATGGCCGGAGCCGCCAGGCTGTCGTTCTGAAATACCGCCAGGGGCTCGGCGAAGAAGAACATCACCAGGGCGCTCACGGTGCCCAGGAGTACGAAGGTAGTCAGGGCCACCCGGAATACCCGGTCCACCTGCCGCTGCCGCCCCAGGCTGTTGGCCTCGGAGATGGTCTTAGAGATGGCCACCGGCAGTCCCGCCGTGGACACCATCATCAGCAGGTTGAACACGGCGTAGGCATTGTTGAAGTGCCCAAAGCCCGCGTCCCCCAAAATCCGGCCTAGGGGGATCTTATAGAGGGCGCCGATGATCTTCACCAGGATGATGCTTACCGCCAGGATCGCCGCACCGCCGAAGAAGGTGTTGCTTTTCTGCGTTGTTTTCAAGGGTCTGTTCCTCCCGTCTGGGGGTTGGAGCTTAGCCAAACATCAGGGGTCGTGCGTAGCGCTCCACCTCGTCCAGGATAGCTTCCATGTCCAGAGTCAGGAAGTCTCCGTCTTTGTATATGAGCTTGCCCCGGGCAATATTCATCACCACGTCACTGCCCCGGGCACTGTAGGCCAGGTGGTCCACCACGCTGTGGCAGGGGGACAGGTGGGGGCGGTCGAAGTCCACCAGGATCAGGTCCGCCTGGTAGCCTGGGGCGATTACCCCGCTTTTGCGTCCCAGGGCCCGGGCCCCGTCCACCGTGGCCATCCGCAGCACATCCAGGGGCAGCAGGGCCAGGGGATCGTGGGTGACACCGTTGTGGAGCACTGCCGCAAACTTCATTTCCTCAAACATGTCTGTGTTGTTGTTGGAGGACACCCCGTCGGTGCCCAGGGCCACATTTACCCCCGCCTTCTTCATGGCGGGAATCCACGCCACCCCGGAACCCAGCTTCAAATTGGACACCGGGTTGTGGACACAGGAGATGCCCTTCCGGGCCATGAGCTCCCAATCCCGCTCATCGGTCCACACGCAGTGGGCAGCCAGGGCCCGGTTCTCCCAGACCCCGTAGCGGTCTAGGACCTGAATGGGGGTGGCCCTCCCATGGCGGCCCTTGCACTCCTCATGCTCCCGTTGGGTCTCGGAAATATGGACGTGCATCCCCAGCTTGTGGGCCTGGGCGTACTCCGCCATCCACTGCCACAGGGGATGGTTGGAGGTATACTCCCCGTGGATGGAGGCATCCACCAAAATCTGCCCATTCCCCGCCCCGTGCCAATCCTCGGTGAGCTGGCGCTGGTTCTGGCAGTCGTGACAGCTCTGAGGGCTAAAGTCCTCCGGGGTGCCGAAATACACCCCGCCGCAGGAGAGGTTGGCGCTGATGCCTGCCTCCAGGACCGTCTTGGCAATGGCCGGGGTGTGCATATACATATCCGCAATGGTGGTGGTGCCGGAAGCAATCATCTCCGCCAGCCCCAACGCAGCCCCGGCAGCCACCGCCCGGTCATCCAGCTTGGCCTCTGCGGGGAAAATCCACTGGTTCAGCCAGGTCTGTAAGTCACAGCCTCCGCCGTACCCCCGCAGCAGGGTCATGGGTACGTGGGTGTGGGCGTTCACCAGCCCGGGCAGCAAGACATTGCCGTTGCAGTCGATCTCCTGGTCAAAGCTGTCCGCCGGCCGGGTGGTCCCCACGGACTGGATGGTCTCCCCCTGGATGGCCACAAAGGCATTGTCCATCACAGTATCCGAGCCATCCATCAACAGGGCCCGGCAATTTTTCAACAATAGGCTTCCCATCATGCCCCCTCCTTATAGCTGCTCCAAGCAGGCCAGGAGCAGGGCGGAGAAGCGGTCCCTGGCTGCCGCCGCGGCCTCCAAGACCTCCTCCTCGCTGAGGGGCTGGGGCAAGACCCCTGCGGCCATGTTAGACACCAGGGTAAAGCCCAGCACCTCCATACCGCAGTGGGCGGCGGTGATGACCTCCGGGGCGGTGGACATCCCCACTGCATCCGCCCCCAGGAGCCGGGCCATGCGGATTTCCGCCGGGGTTTCATACTGGGGGCCTGGGAAGTACATATAGACCCCCTCTTTCAAGTCCATGTCCAGCTTCCTGGCCTGTTGCCGGGCCAAGTCCTGTAGGGCAGGGGTGTAGAGGTAGCTGGAATCCGGGAAACGCACCCCAAATTCCGGGATATTCTCTCCCCGGAGGGGGGACTCCATAAAAATCTTGATCTGGTCGGTGATGAGCATCAGGTCCCCGGCCTTAAATTTCCAGTTCACGCCCCCGGCGGCGTTGGTGACGAAAAGGGTGTCACAGCCCAGCAGCCGCAGCACCCGCACGGCGTAGCTGACCTCTTGGTAGGAGTAGCCCTCATAGTGGTGCATCCGCCCCTGCATCACCGCCACGGGCTTTCCCGCCAGCTTGCCAAAGACCAGCTGGCCCTTGTGGCCGGGGGCGGTGGAGTGCTTGAAGTTGGGGATGTCGCCATAGGGCACGACGATAGCTTCCTCCACCTCGTCCCCCAAATAGCCCAGGCCAGAGCCCAGGACCATGGCCACCTTGGGCTGGAAGCCCTTGAGTTTTTCCCGGAGATAGGCCGCACTGGCCTGGTAGTCGGCGTAGGTAAAGTTCATAGGTAGACCTCCCCATTCATCAGCCCCGGACAAGAGCGCCGGGGAAATTTTTTCATAATACCGCAATATCTTACACCTATTTGAAACAAAAAGCAATCATTTCTCCCTTCCCCTTTCAAAAAGGAAAAACCTGGGGGATATTGCACCAATTTTGGCCCTTTGATTTGTGAATTTTAGCGTGTTTCAGGGGCGTTGGACGATCATTTATCCCCTACCATTGATATTTCCCCCCAAAATGCAAAAGCCGCGCATCCTACCGGGTGCGCCGCCTTGCAAAAAAGAGCGTCAATCGCTGTATTTCTCCAAAAATTGTTTGGTGCGAGCCTGCTGGGGGTTCCCAAAGACTTCGCTGGGGGGACCCTCCTCCACCACCACGCCGCCGTCCATAAAGATTACCCGGTCAGACACCGCGTTGGCAAAGGCCATCTCATGGGTGACGATCACCATGGTCATCTTCTCCTCTGCCAGGGCCCGGATCACCTTCAGAACCTCCTGGGTCAGCTCCGGGTCCAGGGCCGAGGTGGGTTCGTCAAAGAAGAGGATTTTGGGGTTCATGGCCAAGGCCCGGACGATGGACACCCGCTGCTGCTGGCCGCCTGAGAGCTGGTAGGGATAATTCTTGGCCTTGTCTGCCAAGCCCATCTTCCCCAACAGCTCCATGGCCTCCGCCTCCACCGCTTTCCGCTCCCGCTTTTGGACGTTCAGGGGGGCATCAATGACATTGCGCAGGACGGAGAAGTGGGGGAAGAGGTTGAAGTTCTGAAACACCAGGCCGAAGTTGTTCCGCAGCTTTTTCAGCTCCCCAGTGGAGACATATTCTGCCCGTCCCCCTGCCGTCTTGGTCTCTGCCGCATACTGTCCCACATAGGCAATGGACCCGGCGTCAATGGTCTCCAAAAACGTGGCGCAACGCAGCAGGGTGGATTTCCCCGAGCCGGAGGGGCCGATAATGGACACCACTTCCCCCTCTTCCACGAAAAGGTTGATATCCTTTAACACCTGCAAGTCCCCAAAGGACTTTTCGATGTTTTTCATTTCCAATAGCTTCACAGTGCTCCCCCTCCTTTAGCGGTAATAGGCCAGGCGTTTCTCCACCCGCTCCATGAGAATGGCCACCACCAGATTGAACACGTAGTAGAACACCCCAGCCGCCAGCAGCGCCAGCAGCCCCGGGGAATTGGGGGCAACACAGATCTGCTTGGCCGCTGTAAACATCTCCACCACGCCGATGGCATAGGCCAGAGAGGTGTCCTTCACCAGGATGATGATCTCATTGGTCACTGCGGGCAGGATGCTTTTGATCACCTGGGGGAGGATGATGGTCAGGAAGGTACGGGTCTTGGAATAGCCCAAAACCTCCGCCGCCTCATACTGCCCCAGGGGCATGGACAGAATCCCGCCCCGGTAAATCTCGGCAAAGTAAGCGGCATAGTTCAGCACAAAGGCCACCACCGTGGCAGTCATCCGCCAATTCCTAGGCAGGGACATGCCAAAGAGCAAGCTGGGCCCAAAATAAATGGCAATGAGCTGGAGCATCAATGGCGTGCCCCGCATAATGGAGATATACGCCTGCACCAGCCACTTTAAGGGTGCGAATTTTGACATCCGACCCAGGGCCACCAGCAGCCCCAGGGGCAAGGAAAACACCAGGGTCAGAAAGAAGATCACCAAGGTCAGGCCGAAGCCCTCGCTCAAGGTCAAAAGCATGGTTTGTATGCTCATCCTGTTACCACCTCTTGGCAAGCAACAGCCTTGCCGTTTTTCCCGGCAAGGCTGTTGCCATAAACTTGTTGTAAACGGTCTGTATGGGGATTACCCCTCGATCATGCACAGGCTCTCCAGAACCAGGCCCTTGTCTACGTACTTCTTGGCGATCTCCAACATGGTGCCGTCGTCAGCCATTTCCTTCAGGGTCTTGTTCACAGCGTCCCGCAGCTCTGTGTTGCCCTTCAGGAAGCCCACAGCATACTGTTCCTTGGCGATGGGCTCTTCCAGCATCACGTAGTTGCCCTCGTTGGCACCCATCTGGTAGGTTGCCACCCCCAGGTCGGCGGCAATTGCGTCCACGCTGCCCTGGGCCAGCTCCATGAAGCCCATGTTGTAGTCCGCCAGCTCAATCACCTTGCCCAGGGAATCCTTAAATTCCGTATTCTTATTGATGGCATCGGTGGCGGAGGAACCGGTCTGGGACATGAGGGTCTTGCCTGCCAGGTCTGCCAGGGAAGTAATGCCGGAGTCAGCCTTCACCACCACGACGATGGAGTTGTCCACGTAGGGGTCGGACCAGGTGTACTGATCCTCGCGGCCATTGAAGGTAAAGCCGTTCCAGATGCAGTTGATGGTGCCGGCCTTCAGCTCAGCATCCTTGCTGTTCCAGTCGATGGCGCTCTCCTCATACTCCCAGCCCAGACGGTCACAGACTTCCTTGGCCATCGCCAGGTCGAAGCCGTCATAGCTGCCGTCCTCGGCCATGAAGCCGAAGGGGGGGAACTCTGCGTCGAAGCCGACGATGAGCTTGCCTGCCTCGCTCCCTGTGGTTTTGCTATCGTTCTCCGGGGGGGTGCCTTCCTCGGGGTCGCTACTGCCGCAGGCGCACAGCAGGGTGAGGCACAGGGTGGCCGCCAACAGCATTGCAAGTAACTTTTTCATATTCAACTCTCCAATCTCGCTTTGATATCATTTAGCACTCTATCGTGGTAAAGCACTAACATGATACCACATTAGTCCAAAATTGCAAGGCCTTCGGTGGATTTTTTTCCAAAGCCCCTTTTTTTCATCAAAATGACGAAAAAACCGCGGCATTCCGAGATCATCGGAACACCGCGGGGGTTGGTTGATCTGCTTTAATATCTCGTCTCCCTGGGTGGACGGAAGGCATCCCCGTCCTCAGCCAGGCGGTTCAGCACCGCCGAGAGGTTCACGCTGGTGCCGCCGCCCTCCAACAGCACCCGCCCGGCGGAGCTCCGGCCGGAGCCGTAGTCCACCACGTTGTCATAGAGGGTGGCCGCCTTGGTGTTGCCGGACAGGATCAAGCCCGGCGACCAGCAGAGGTAGCCCGCCTGGGTGAACGCCTGGTCACTGCTCAAAACGAACCAAGTCTCCTGGCGCAGGATGCGGGCCAGTTGGCCGCTGCCTTCGGCCACGCTGTTTAGCTGGTCCTGGGCCGTCTCCCCCTGGGGGATGAGGCCCACTTTATGACCCCGGGCCACCGCCTGGCGGAGCTGAGCTGTGTTTTCCGCCAACGTGTTCGCCGGGAAAAAGACCACCGCGGAGGCATTCACCCCAGCCAGGGCGTTCAGTGTTCCCGTCAGGTCCACCCCTGAGGGGGCCCGCACCCCCAGGTACAGGGAAAAGCTGGGCACCGGCTCCTCCCGTTCTGGAATCACCGGTTCCTCCGGGACCGCAGGCTGCTGGGGCGGCGGCGCCGTACCGGGGTTGGTTGTGGGGGGATTGCTGCTGCTGTTGTTGCCAGCGCCACTCCTGTTGCGCATAAGGGAAGCCGTCGAGCTGAGGAAGAGGGATTCGCTCAGAACCGCGTTGCTGTCCTTGATCCGCAGGAGGGGGCCATACTCCGTGCTATGGAAGGAGTAGGTCAAGCCGAAATACTGGCAGATGGCATAGGCCGGGGCGTAATAGGTACCGTTCCTGCGCACTGTGCTGGAGGGCACCGGGGAGGTTCCCGAATCCGAGGTAGCAGTGCCGTTGACCAGGTCGAAGGTCAAGGTCCGCCCAGAGAGGTTGTAAAAGACCAGGCTCTGGTCGTTGTCTGTCAGGCCGCAATAGACCCCCAAGTTCACCCCTGTCACCCGGCTGTTGAACACCCCCATGGGCACATAGACCCAACCGTTATACTGGATGGGTGTGATCTGGGTGGAGCCTACTGGCAGGGTATCGTTGATCCCCAGGAAGAAGGTCTCCGTCGCGGCGGCGGGGACTATCATCAAAGACAGCACCAGCGCCAGGGCGCAGACCAGGGTAAGGAGCCTTTTTTTCATAGACCTCTCCCCTTTCATTGGTTTTCCGCCGCTACCGGCGGTATCTCTCCCTATTCTAACACAAAATGGCAGCGCTTTCTATAGGAAAAAATCCCTTTTCTCCATCACGGCTGGCGCAATATTTTCTCCATCGGTTTCCCCTTCGCCAGTTCGTCCACCAGCCGTGGATATAGCTTTGTAAGCTTCATGGCGAATACTTTGTTCGCTTCCATAAACCTATCCTTCTTATCGTTGGGTGAAACCGTGGGGAGACTTTTACAAGCCTCCCCACAGTATCATGGTGCTATTTTATTGTCTCACTTGTTTGCCAGATACTGGTCAATGCTCACGGCCGCCCGCTTCCCAGCGCCCATGGCTTTTACCACAGTGGCAGGGCCGGTGACTGCGTCGCCGCCGGCGAACACGCCGGGACGGCTGGTGCTGCAATCCTCCTGGGTGGCAATGCCGCCCCACTGGTCCTTGTCGATGCCAGTGGTAGTGTCCACCACGTCCTCACTGTAGGAGGTACCGGTGGCGATCACCAGATTATCGCAGGGCACGTCGAAAAACTCCCCGGTACCCACAGGACGGCGGCGGCCGGAGGCGTCGGGCTCGCCCAGCGCCATCTTCTCACACTTCACGCCGGTGAGAACCCCGTTCTCCCCATAGCAGGCCACGGGGTTGGTGAGCTCCCGGATTTCGATGCCCTCCTCCTGGGTGTGGGCAATCTCGTCCCGACGGGCGGGAGCCTCAGCCAGGGTGCGGCGGTAGACCATCATGGTCTCCGCCCCCAGGCGCAGGGCACAGCGGACGGCATCCACCGCCACGTTGCCGCCGCCTACCACCAGCACACGCTTGGCGTCGCTGATGTTCTTGGGCAGGGCCGCCCGGTTCAGGTTCACCTGGGTCAGGTAGTCGTTGGCGGACCAGACCCCTTCCAGGCTGGTGTCCAGTCCGGCGGGCACCTGGGGCACGTCGGCGCCGTTGCCAATGAACACCGCCTCATAGCCGGCCTTCATCAGCTCGTCAACGGACTTATTTTTATCCACAGGGGTGCTGGTGACAATCTCCACCCCCTGGGCCTTCAGCTTTTCCAGCTCCCGCTCCACCACGTCGTTTGGCAGGACAAACTGGGGGATACCATACGTAAGGATACCTCCGGCAAAGCTGAGCTTCTCAAACACGGTGACGCTGTAGCCCAAGGCTGCCAGGTCGCCAGCGCAGGCGATGCCCGCAGGGCCGGAACCGATCACGGCCACCTTCTTGCCCTTGGGCTCCACCGCTGGGGCGGCGGCAGCGTGGCGGGCGGCGTACCAGTCGGCCACGAAGCGCTCCAAACGGCCGATCCCCACGGCCTCGCCCCGAACAGCCTGGGCGCAATTCTTCTCGCACTGCTCCTCCTGGGGGCAGACCCGACCACAGACGGCGGGCAAAGAGCTCTGGCCCATGATGACCTCATAGGCCCCTTCAAAATCCCCCTCGGACACCCGCTCAATGAACGCGGGAATGTGCTGGCCGATGGGACAGCCAGTGGTGCAGGGCTTCTTGCGGCATTTCAGGCAGCGCATGGCCTCCCGGATGGCGTCCATCTCCGTGTACCCCAGGTCCACCTCGTCGAAGTTGGTGCAGCGGCGCTTGATGTCCTGCTGGGGCATGGGGGTGCGTTCTCTCACATTGTTGATCATTTCGCCTCTCCCTCCTTCGGTTCCAGACTATCCCGGCGGCTCAGGAGGCTGTCATAGCGGCCCAGAGCTGCCTTCTCCGACGCGGCATAGAGCTCCGCGGCGCGTTCGGGATTCTTCATACTCAGGGAAGCATAGCGCACCTCGCCCTTCAGGAAGGCGTCATAGGGTTCGTTGGGCTTGGCGCTGTCGATCTGCAGGGGGTTCTTCCCCTGGTCCACCAGCCGCGGGTCAAAGCGCAGCAGGTTCCAATAGCCTGCCCGGACGGCTTTCTTCATCTCCAACATGGAGCGGTTCATGCCGGCCTTGAGGCCGTGGTTGATGCAGGGGGCGTAAGCGATGATAAGGGACGGGCCGTCATAGCTCTCCGCCTCCTTGATGGCCCGAAGGGTCTGGGCAGGGTTGGCACCCATGGCCACCTGGGCTACATACACGTGGCCATAGGACATGGCGATCTGTGCCAGGTCCTTCTTGCCGGTGATCTTGCCGCCGTCGGCGAAGCGAGCCACCGCACCGGTGGGCGTGGCCTTGGAGGACTGGCCGCCGGTGTTGGAATAGACCTCGGTGTCAAAGACCAAGACGTTGAAGTTCTCCCGGGAAGCCAGGATGTGATCCAGGCCACCGTAGCCAATGTCGTAGGCCCAGCCGTCGCCGCCGAAGAGCCACATGGAGGGGCGGGGCAGCAGGTCAGTGTTGGCCAGGACGAACTTGGCGTCCGGGTCCTCGGGATAGAGCTTGCACAGGGCCACCAGGGCGTCGCCCAGGCCGGCGGCGTCGGGGGTGTTCCGCTTTTCCACCCAGGTCCTGGCCGTGCGGCCGAAGTTGGGTTTCTTGGCCATGCGGCGGATCACCACAGCCAGGGCATCCCGGCGGGTACGCATACTCACAGCCATGCCATAGCCGAACTCTGCGTTGTCCTCAAAGAGGGAGTTGGCCCAGGCGGGACCCTTCCCGTTCTCGTCGATCACATAGGGCATGCTGGGCACGGATGCACCCCAGATAGAGGAGCAGCCGGTGGCGTTGGCGATGATGGCGTGGTCCCCAAAGAGCTGGGTGACCATCTTGGCATAGGGGGTCTCGCCGCAGCCGGGGCAGGCCCCGGAGTATTCCAGATAGGGCCGCAGGAGCTGGGAGGTGCGGACATTCTCGCCGGACCCCTCCTGAATGCCCTTCTCCTTGGCATATTCAAAGTCCGCCTGATCCTGGGCCATGCGCCCTGCGGAGGCTTCCATGGTGAGGGCCTTGTTCCGGGCGGGGCACATCTCGGCGCAGGAGCCGCAGCCGGTGCAGTCCTGGGCGGAGACCGCCATGATGAAGCGCTTGCCCGGTACCGCCTTGCTGGGGGCGGTGTTCAGGTCCTGGGCGTCCTCCTCCTTCAGCACGAAGGGCCGGACACAGGCGTGGGGACACACAGCGGCGCACCAGTTACACTGGGTGCAGTTTTCCGGGTGCCACACGGGGATATCCACCGCGATGCCCCGCTTTTCAAAGGCGGAGGTGCCAGAGGGCACTTTGCCGGTGATGTACGGCGTAAAGGCCGACACTGGCAGGGAATCGCCCTTCAGGTCGTTGGTGGGGATGAGGATATTTTGGACATAGTCTGCCTGCTCCTGGTTGACGGCCTTGAGGGGAGCGGTCTCCTTGGGGGCGTCCACCGCGTCCGCCCAGCTGGCGGGGACGGGAACCTCCTTGGCGGCCTCCTGTCCGGCATGGACGGCAGCCATGTTCATGTCTACAATCTTCTGGCCCTTGGCGGCATAGTCCTTGACGATGCCCCGGCGCATGTACTCAATGGCCTCTTCCGCCGGGATCAGGCCAGCCAGCTTGAAGTAAGCGGACTGAAGGATGGTGTTGATGCGGCCTTTCAAGCCGATCGCACGGGCCAGCTTCACCGCGTCGCAGGTGTAGAGCTTGATATTCTTTTTGGCCAGCTGCTGCTTCACGTCGGCGGGCAGGTGCTTCTCCAGCTCCTCCCCCTCCCAGCTGCAGTTCAGTAGGAACACGCCGCCGGGCTTGATATCCTTCACCATATCGTATTTGTCGATATAGGTGGGGTTGCCGCAGATCACGCAGTCCGCCGCACCCACATAGTAGGCGGAGCGGATGGGCTTGTCGCCAAAGCGCAGGTGGCTGATGGTCAGGCCGCCGGACTTTTTGGAGTCGTATTGGAAATAGGCCTGAACGTATTTGTCCGTATGGTCGCCGATGATCTTGGAGGTGTTCTTGGAGGCACCCACCAGACCATCGGAGCCGATGCCCCAGATCTTCACGGAGGCCTGGGTGGGATCATCCGGCATAACAAAGGCGCAGGGTTCCACGGAGAGGTGGGTCACGTCGTCGTGGATACTGGCGGTGAAGTGGTTGTGGCCACCCTTGGCCAGGTGCTGGAACACGGAGTACATATCGGCGGGGGTGGTGTCCTTGGAGGACAGGCCATAGCGGCCGCCGATCACCCGGATGTCGCTGCGGCCGGCGTCGCTGAGGACAGCCGCCACGTCCAGATACAGAGGCTCACCGAAAGCGCCGGGCTCCTTGGTACGGTCCAGCACGGCGATGCGCTCCACGCTCTTGGGCAGCTCCGCCAGGAAGTGCTGGGCGGAGAAGGGCCGGAAGAGGTGGACCTCTAGTACGCCCACCTTCTTGCCCTGGGCGGTCATCACGTCCACGACCTCCTCCAAGGTGCCGCAGACGGAGCCCATGGCGATGATTACGTCGGTGGCATCGGGCGCGCCGTAGTAGTTGAAGGGCTTATAGTGGGTGCCCAGCTTCTCGTTGACCTTATCCATGCTCTCCACCACGACGCCCACCAGGTCATTGT
>CAJUCB010000035.1 GCA_910584805.1 uncultured Oscillospiraceae bacterium | reverse complement strand
TGCTGGATGTGCTTCTCTCCAACGAAACCAGCGAGGCGGAGAAGCGGAAGATTTTACAAGACGATTACGACATTCAAATGACACAGACAATGGAAAGGGAGGTGTCGGTCATGTGCAATCTGAGCAAGGGCGTTAGGGAAATAGGCCGCGCAGAAGGTCACACAGAGCGGGCGTTGTCCGATCTCCGCAGCCTCATGGAAACATTGGGCTTGACGATTGAGCAGGCTATGGCTGCGCTGAAAATCCCGGAGGGCGAACGGCAGAAATATTTGAATTTACTGGAACAGTAATCATGAGGAAAAGGCCAGGAGCCGTGCTCCTGGCCTTTTCCTATTTCAAACTCTTTTTCCCATAAACCTCTGCTCGCGGGCATCCCCACTGGGCTGCGTACATGCCACTGTTGTACGGAGTTTGAACCGTTCCAACTCTCATTGGTGGTCCCCCTTTCTCCCTTCTGTATATGTATGTTATCGGAAAAACGTGGGGAAAACTTAAACAGAGAGGCAACAGGCGCTATTTTTTCTTCCGCCGCTCATGGCCCCCGCTGTTCTTTTGATACAGGACATACAAGCCGTCCAGGATCAAATTCTCGTCATAGACAATGGACCGCTTACAGTACTTCCGGATCAGCTCCGCCTGGCTGCCAGTCATGACCACCGCCGACGCCGGTTTCGCGGCCTCCTCCATGCGCTGGATCACGCTGTCGATCATCCCGGCGTTGCCGTAGAGGGCCCCCGCCCGCATGGCCTCAATGGTGCTCCGCCCCAGGATGGAGGTGGGCTCCTCCAAGGCAATGTGGGGCAGCTCCGCCGCCCGGCCGGAGAGGGCCTCCACAGCGATGCGTACCCCTGGGATGATCACGCAGCCCTCAAAGGTGTTCTTGCTCAAATAAGAGATGGTGGTGGCGGTGCCCATGTCAATGACGATGATGGGGGCGGGGTAGCGCTGAAGGGCCGCCACAGCGGAGGCCACAATATCCGCCCCCAACTGGTTCTGGATCTCCGCGATGATGTTCATCCCCGTTTTCATCCCCGGGCCCACAATCATGGGCTCCCGGCCGGTGAGCTGCCTGGCCGCCCCCGCCAGGGCGGAGGTCATCGGCGGGACCACGCTGGACAGCACCACCCCGGTGACAGAGCGGATATCCGCCTGGTACAGGCGAAAAATATCCAGCAGGTCAATGGCCAACTGGTCCTGGGTCTTGTTCTTATCCGTCTTGATGGACCCGCGGAAATATAACGTCCCCTCTGGAGAGAACAGCCCGGCGGTCATTACGGTGTTCCCGGTGTCTATGGCTAAGATCATGGTCCCTCCCCCTTCCCTTTCGTTGTGCTTGGATAGTCTTACTATTATAGGGAAGGGGGAGAAAAAAATCAAGCTTTTTTTGTGGCTGGCAGTGGGATTCCCCTCACAGGATGATGCAGATCAACCCGCCAGAGCCCTCGTTGATGATCTTCTCCAGGGTCTGCTGCATCTTCTGCCGGGCGTCCTCGGGCATGTGTTTCAGCTTGCTGGCCAAATCCTCGTTGATGAGCTCATGGAAAGAGCGGCCAAAGATATTGGACTGCCAGATTTTCTCCGGCTCCCCCTCGAACTCCCGGAGGAGGAAGTCCAGCATATCCTCCGACTGCTTCTCGCTGCCCACAATGGGGGAGACCTCCGCCTGGATATCCGCCCGGATCATGTGGATGCTGGGGGCCTTGGCCCGGAGGCGGACCCCATAGCGGCCCCCCTGCTTGATGATCTCCGGCTCCTCCAACTCTAGCTCCCCGGCGTCGGGGATGACGATGCCGTAGCCGGTGGCTCGGACCTCCTCCATGGCGGCGGCCACCTTCTCATACTCTGCCTTCAAGCCGGAGAGGCCGGAGAGGAGCTTCATCAGCTCCCCATCGTCCCGGATGGGGAAGCCCGTCTGCTGGGCCATGGTCTCATAGAAGAGGCTCCTGGGCAGCTCCAACCGGGCGGCGCAGCAGCCGCTGCCCAGCTGCATGGCCGTAACGTTGGCAGCACTGAGGCGCTCACACTGGCCCATCGCCTCCACCACCGGCTTCACATCCCGGATCCGCCGCAGGCTCCCCATGGACGCCCGGATGGCCCCGTACACGTCCTCCTTCACCGGATGGCCCACTGGGAGGGCGTCCACCCAATCGGGGAGGAAGAGCTGCAGCTCCTCCACGGGGAACTCGTACAAAACCGAGCGGATGATCTCCGACACCGCCCGCTGGCTCAGCTCCAAGCAGCTTGCGGCAATGCAGGTCACGTCGTAGGCCTCCGCCAGCTCCGCCCGAAGGGCCTGGGCGGCGTCGGACTCCGGACGGGCGGAATTCAAGAGAATCAAGAAGGGTTTCCCCAGCTCCTTCAGCTCCGAAATCACCCGCTCCTCCGCCTCGATATAGGCGTCCCTTGGCAGGTCCGTCACCGTACCGTCGGTGGTCACCACCACACCGATGGTGGAGTGCTCCGCAATGACCTTCCGGGTGCCGATCTCCGCCGCCTCCGCCATGGGGATTTCCTCCGGGAACCAGGGGGTGCGGACCATCCGGGGCTCGTCGTCCTCCAATTGTCCCACCGCGCCAGGGACCATATAGCCCACGCAGTCGATGAGGCGCACGGAGAAGGCGCCGCCCCCCTCCATGTCCACTTGCACCGCCTCCTCCGGCACAAACTTGGGCTCCGCGGTCATGATGGTCCGGCCTGAGCCGCTCTGGGGCAGCTCATCCTTGGCCCGCTCCCGGCGGTAATTGTCCGGGATGTTGGGCAGCACCATGGTCTCCATGAAGCGCTGGATGAAGGTGGATTTCCCCGTCCGGGCCGGCCCCACCACGCCGATGTAGATGTCCCCCGCCGTGCGGGTGGCGATGTCCTGGTAGATGCTTGTCAGGGTATTCATAGCAATTCCTCCGTTGCGTTGGATTCTGGCTTGCTATTATGTCTATGTACCCCCCTGGGGGGATAGACCACCCAGGTAAAAGGACGCAAAAACCGACAGCATCCCCCTATAATTTTGTTCAATGCTACGAAAGCGCCGGGCTTTACATAGATTTAACAAAAAGCCCCGTTTAGATTTAACGTTGCTTTTTTATAGTATCCCTGTAATGTCTTTGGCTGTGTGCATGTTCCCTCATGCCAAAACGCCAAGCCGATTGTTTGAGAGAGAAAAGTAAGGAGTGTGAATCAATCTGGACGTTTCCAATGTCATTGCGCTGCTCAGCGGCGTGGCCCTGTTCCTCTTCGGCATGTCCCTGATGGGCGAGGGCCTAAAAAAAGTGGCGGGCAGTAAGCTGGAACTGGTATTGTACAAGCTCTCCGGCAGCCCCGTGAAGGGGGTTTTGCTGGGCACCGGCGTCACCGCCATCATCCAGTCCTCCTCTGCCACCTCCGTGATGGTGGTGGGTTTTGTCAACTCCGGGGTGATGAAGGTCAACCAGGCCATCGGCATCATCCTGGGGGCCATTCTGGGCACCAGCGTCACCGGCTGGATCATCTGCCTCTCCGCCTTGGAGGGGGGGGCTGGCTGGGTGTCGCTGCTCTCCACCTCCACCCTCACGGGGATCGTGGCGGTGGTGGGCATCATCCTGCGTATGGCCGCCAAAAAACAGAGCCATGTCCATGTGGGCGGCATCCTCATGGGCTTCGCGGTGCTGATGTTCGGCATGTCCGCCATGAGCGGCGCCGTGGCCCCCTTGCAGGAGAGCGAATCCTTCCTGCGCCTGCTCACCGCCTTTTCCAACCCCGTCCTGGGCATCCTGGTGGGTCTGGTCTTTACCTGTGTGCTGCAAAGCGCCTCCGCCGCTGTGGGTATCTTGCAGGCCCTGGCGGCCACCGGGGTGGTCAGCTTTTCCGTGGCCTTCCCCCTCATCATGGGCATCGCCATCGGCGCGGCCATGCCGGTGCTGCTGTCCTCCCTGGGGGCCAATGTCAACGGCAAACGCACCGCTTTCACCTACCTGCTCATTGACGTGCTGGGGGCGGTGATCTGGGGCATCCTCTTCTACGGGGCCAACGCCTTCCTCCACTTCCCCTTCATGGACACCAGCCTGAACACCGTGGGCATCGCCCTTGTAAACACCCTCTTCCGCCTGGCCACGGTGCTGGTGCTGACCCCCTTCATCGGCCTGTTGGAAAAGCAGATCTGCCGCATCTTCCCCGACCAGGAGGGCGGCCGGGAACAGGAGGACTTCGCCCGCCTGGAAGCCCGCTTCGTGGAGCACCCCGCCCTGGCCATCGAGC
This sequence comes from uncultured Oscillospiraceae bacterium, assembly GCA_910584805.1. Taxonomy (GTDB): domain Bacteria; phylum Bacillota; class Clostridia; order Oscillospirales; family Oscillospiraceae; genus Evtepia. Next base: position 14,979 of record CAJUCB010000035.1, on the reverse strand, counting down.
AGAGCCGGGAGGCCCTACACAACATGGCCTTGGAGGCCAAGGCCAACCTGGAAGACGCCTATTACCTCATCGGCAGCTTCAATGAAAAGTCCTACCGTATGGTGGAACAGCGGGAGGACGTGGTGGACAAGTACGAGGACAAGCTGGGCAGCTACCTCATCAAAATCACCGGCAAGGAGCTCAGCGACCAGCAGAACCGGGACGTCACCAAGTTCCTCCACGCCATCGGGGACGTGGAACGCATCGCCGACCACGCCATGAACATCGCCGAATGCGCCAAGGAAATCCATGAAAAGCACATTGCTTTCTCCCCCGCCGCCACCAAGGAGCTGCAAGTGATGTTCTCCGCTGTAAACGAGATCACCCACAACGCCATCATCGCTTTCACCAGCGGCGATATGGAGCTGGCCTACCGTATCGAACCCCTGGAAGAGCTCATCGACAACCTCTGCGACGAGATGAAGCTCCACCACGTGGACCGGCTCCAACGGGGGGTGTGTACCCTTGACCAGGGCTTTGTGTTCAACGACCTGCTCACCAACTATGAGCGGGTGGCGGACCACTGCTCCAACCTGGCTGTGGGCATGATCGAGCTGGAATCCGCCTCCTTTGACACCCACGAGTACATCACCAGCCTAAAGGCCCTGCGCTCCCACAGCTTTGACCAATACTATGCGGAGTACAGCAACCGTTTCTTCCTGCCTGTGGAGTGATTCCCCACAGCCACGCAGTTCTAAAAGGAGGACTTTGTTATGAACCTGGAAGCATTGCAGAAAAACCTAGAGGAGCGGGGATTCACCTACCTCTACTTCCCCACCGCCCAGGAGGCCGCTGACTATCTGGTGGACACCCTCCACGGCAAGACCATCGGCATGGGCGGCAGTATGACCTTGGAGGCCCTGGGCATCTATGAACGCCTTCAGGCAGACAACCAGGTCGCTTGGCACGCCAAGGTCCCTGGACCGGAAACCTTAGCCCAAGCCGCCGCTGCCCAGGTGTACCTGTCCAGTGTCAACGGCATTGCGGAAACCGGAGAGCTCATCAACATCGACGGCACCGGCAACCGCATCTCCGCCGCCACCTCCGCCAAGGAGGCGGTCTATTACATCGCCGGGGTGAACAAGGTTGCGGAAACCTTTGACAAAGCCCTCTGGCGGGCCCGGAATGTGGCCAGCCCCCTGAATGCCCGCCGTCTGGGCCGCAAGACCCCCTGCGCCCTGAAGGAGCTGAAATGCTACGACTGTAAGAGTCCGGAGCGGATTTGCCGGGAGCTCAACGTGCTCTGGCGGAAGCTCAACGGGACGGAGAACTGTTATGTGGTTTTGATCGGGGAAGAGATTGGGTATTGATGTAAAAAATTGGCCCGCCTTGGAACACTGTGTTCCAGGGCGGGCTTTTTTACGTTATCGGAATCTCTCGTCGATTCCACTCTGCTTCAAAATTGCGTTTGCTGTATGGCGCGATTTGATCTTTGTGTCAACCGTGACATTGCGGCAGGTGATGGGGCTATACCAAATGTCATGGTCTCCTTTTCCATGCCGCTGAAAGGTACACTGATACTTAGTTAAAATTTCACGAACTTTCTTTTCATACTCCGCCATTACAGTGCAATCCTTTCATGGCGTTCTGATAAAAACGTTACATTCAACGAAGGAACGTTCGCCTGATTCAACGCAAGCAGCTCCGGCACGGCATAGCGGACACGCTCCAGTAAGGCATCAAATGAACCAGATTCCAGAACAAGACCAGGAATGTCATCACTGGTAGCAATCCAAACCCCAGCTTCAGAATCCCACACTAAATTCACAACATAGTCCACACTTGTATCCCTCCTTCACATCCTCATTGCATTGATATACTGTTTATTTTAATACGATTCCCCCAAAATATCAACCAGACACAGCATCATTTCTCCCCAGGTCCATATCCCACTCTCGCCGTCAACATCTATCGCGCTGTCCGAACCGCCCCCGGTGGGGCGGTTTTTTCTTTACTTACCAAACAGAACGTGGTAAACTATTCTCAGTTTTCGCCCCAAGGGCGGGAAGGAGGAAACTTTTTATGGACATCACCGCGGCCTTTGGCCAGCGCGTCACCCAGCTTTCCCAGCGAGACCCGGACAAGGCCCGGCGTTTCCTCCTGCTGGGCTGGCGGGCCAACGGCCTGAAAAACCGCTTGCAGCGAGGGAACCGCTCCAAGTCCGACCGGATGCTCTTCCAGGCGGTGAACGCCGCCATGGTAAACTGCCTGGCCCGGCCGGAAAAAAACGTAATGGTGAGCCTCTTCACCCCCTGTGAACCCCTGCTCACCCAAGGCCTGTTGCCCTACTCCTGTGAGGCCTTTTCCAGCTATCTCTCCGGCTCTATGGCCGAGGAGTCTTTTTTGCGCCACGCGGAGGATGCGGGCATCCCCACCTCCCTGTGTTCCTACCACAAGGTCTTCATCGGCGCGGCCCAGATGGCCCTGATGCCCCGGCCCCGCTTTATCTTAAATACCTCCCTGGCTTGCGACGCCAACACCCTCACCTTCCGCTACCTGGCCGAGCACTACGGTGTGCCCCACTTCTCCATTGACATTCCCTATGAGCAGACCCCCCAGGCAGTGGACTATGTGGCCGGGCAGCTCCGGGAGATGAGCGGCTTTCTGGAAGCCCAAACCGGTGTGCCCGTGGATGAGGCCCGGCTGATCCACACCGTGGGGCGCGGCCAGCGCACCCTGCAATTTTACAACGATTTCCTCACCCAACGGGCGGGGAAGGAGCTGCTCAGCGACCTCACCAGCGAGCTCTACCGCACCGCCGCCTTCCACCTGCTCCTGGGCTCCCCGGAGAGTGAGGCGGTGGCCCGGCAGATGGTTTTGGAAGCCCGGGCCGCAGGCCCCGCCAGGGGACGGCAGCTCCTATGGCTCCACACCACCCCCTATTGGGTGCCCCCGCTCCGCGCCCTCTTCGATCACAACCCGAAGGTACAGATTGTGGCCTCGGACATGAGTTACGAGGGCTATGTCCCCGACGCGGACCCGGAAAAGCCCTATGAGACCATGGCCAAGCGGTTGGTGTACTCCCCCTTCAACGGCCCCGCCCAGCGGCGGATTGACAAGGCCCTAAAAATCGCAAAACAGGTCCACGCCGAGGGCGCCGTCTGGTTCTGCCACTGGGGCTGCAAGCACACCCTTGGCGGTGCGCAGTTGGGCAAGCGGGCCTTTGAAGCCCAGGGCCTGCCCACCCTCCTGCTGGACGGGGACAGCTGCGACCGGGGCTTTGGCGGTGAGGGACAGGCCGCCACCCGCATGGAAGCCTTTTTGGAACTGCTCAACGCCCAGGCGGAAGGAGGCACGGCATGAATCCCACCCACTACATCTGCAAATACACCCCCACAGAGCTGTTGACTGCCCTGGGTGGAACCTGCGTCCTTCTGGACGAGGCCCCGGAAAACTTTGACCTCTCCGACCAGGTGGCCCACCCCAACCTCTGTGGCTTTGGCAAGTCCATCCTGCAAGCGGTGCTCAGCGGGGGAATTCGGGAACTGGTTTTGGTGAACTGCTGCGACACCATCCGCAGCGCCTATGACATCTTAAAGGAATATGGAAACCTGGACTTTTTGTACATGCTGGACCTGCTCCACAACCAAGGGGGCTGTTCCGTGGACCACGCCAAGGGGCAGTTGATTGCCCTGGCAGAGGCATACGGAACCTACAAGGGGACCCGCTTCGACCGGGCCGCATTCCTGGCGGCGTTCCAGCCGGAGCGCCCCCTCACCGGCCCCCACATCACCGTCCTGGGGGCGCGGATGGGGGCGGATTTGTTCCAGATGACGCAGCAGCTCCTGCCTCTGCCCACAGAGAACAGCACTTGCGTGAACAACCGCAGCGTGGGGGCCCCAGACCCGGCAGCAGAGGACTTCGACGCCCTCATGGAACAGTACGCCCGGGCCCTGCTGGGGCAAATCCCCTGTATGCGCATGACCGACAAAAGCGGCCGGAAGCAGCTATACAACGACCCAGGGCTGCAAGGGGTGGTGTACCACACCGTGAAATTCTGCGACTACTACGGCTTTGAATACGCCCAACTAAAGGAGGAGTTATCCGTGCCACTTCTCAAGCTGGAATCCGACGGCACCCGCCAGAGCCAGGAACAGCTGCGTACCCGCTTGGAGGCCTTTGCCGAGGGCTTCCAAAGCCAGGAGGCCCCAAACACCGGCCCCGCCGCCCAGGGCTACTATGCTGGCATCGACAGCGGTTCCACCACCACCGATGTGGTGATTTTGGACCAGGACAAGAACATCAAGGCCAAGGTGATCCTGCCCACCGGGGCGGGGGCCTCCGGGGGCGCGGCCCGGGCCCTGGACCAGGCTTTGGAGGCAGCGGGGCTGGCACAACAGGACTTGATTGCCACCGTCACCACTGGCTACGGCCGCTCGGTAATCACCGCCGGAGACAAGTCCGTCACGGAGATTACCTGCCACGCCAAGGGGGCCCACTTCCTCAACCCCCAGGTACGCACAGTAATCGACATCGGCGGCCAGGACAGCAAGGTGATTCGCCTGGATGACCATGGCGGGGTGGTAAACTTTGTGATGAACGACAAGTGCGCCGCCGGCACCGGCCGCTTTTTGGAGATGATGGCCCGGACCCTGGAGCTGAGCTTGGAGGAAATCAGCAAGATTGGCCTGGACTGGAAAGAGGATATCACCATCTCCTCCATGTGTACCGTATTTGCCGACTCGGAGGTAGTCTCCCTGGTGGCCCAAAACAAGGCCCTGCCGGATATCGTCCACGGGCTGAACAACTCCGTAGCCGCCCGGGCCGCCGCCTTGTTCCGGCGGGTGAAGGGGGAGGCGGTGTGTATGATGACCGGGGGCGTGTCCCACAACCAGGGGGTGGTGAAGGCCATCGAGGAAAACCTTGGCCTGCCCCTGTTCATCCACGAGGACGCCCAGCTCTGCGGCGCCCTGGGTGCGGCGTTGTTCGCCCTGGAACTGCCCCAGGCTTAAAACATAACATCCCTGGCTTTCCCGCACAGGGGAAAGCCAGGGAGCAGAAACCACACCCGCTGGGTTGGCATAGGGTACAGGTTCAATTTACAGTATGCTTACAATATGAGCGAACCGTCAGGAATGAAAACAGGGGGATTTCTATAACACAAGCCCCAATCATGGCATAGGGTGTCCAGACAGCCAAACTGCCAACATTCAAAAACTGGAAATCAGTCATTGCATAGAGGATACTCGCTTGGATACTTGTGCCACTGGCGGGGAGGATGCTGCACAGCCATGTGGACAATACCCCTGGTACAGTCATACAGATCACCACCGGCGCGATGCAGAACACCAGTGATGCCGCAAGGGACGATACCGTGCTTTTGCACTTTGAGGAAAGAAACAAGGTGAAGCTGACCGAGGCCAGAACAGAAAGCAGGCCAGCAACAGCGAAAAGAACTTGCAGTTGGCCTATGTCCATGTCTGCCAACGTCACAATAGAGTACATCATCTGGATGGAGGTCTTGATACATTCCCAGCCAAACAAGCTATCAGCCAGCAGAATAAATACAGCAGCGCAAAGGATAAATGTCAGCCCAGCAATCAAGAGAGCTGCAAGTAATTTTGCGACGCCCAGGCTTGTTCTCCCGTGTTTGGTACAGCGCAGAATATCGTCCGCACCAGACTGGTAATCGGCAGAAAACACAGGAGCGGCAAGCATTACACAAAACAGCAGCACCAAAAATCCCATAATATTCTGATAGTCCATAATGGTGGAACTCATACCGGGATAGACTTCAAAGGGCTTTTCAATTTGGCGATACATTTCCACAGCTTTGTGCTGGGCCGCTTGGCTATCCGGCTGCTCCATCGCCATAAGAGAGCGCAGACGGGCCTCGCAGACGGAATAGTAATCATTGATTTTCTCCGGGTCGATTTCCATGAGCGTGGGAGCCATACCGGTGTTCGGGTCGGCAAACGCCTCCTTGACACCGTGGAGAAGCGGGGCAATGGGAAGTATCTCCCGTTCATAGACGCCCTCCGGCAAATCGTAAGACTCTGTGACACCATAGGATATAAGGCAGGCTTGATAGCTTTCGACGGCCTCCCGCACTCGCTCCGGGGTGACGATACCAGAGGCATCCGCCTGTTGTTCTTTTTCATAGGCGATAGACGCAAGCCCTGTCAAGCTGATCTCATTCCCCGCCTCGTCCGTGCCATTGCTGTAACAATAGGTGGTGGGGAGATACGCCAGCAGCGCGGAGAACAGCAGGGACAGTGCCAGCAAAATCCAGGTGCGTTTTGAGTGCAGTATCCGCTTTAATTCCAACCGCAAAATTCCCATTTAACGATACCCCCTATCACGTTCCCCGCTGCTCTGGGGGAACAGATATAAATACAAATCCTCCAAACGGGGCGCCGCCGCAACAGAATTGGCGTTGCAGGGACGCTCCGCCAGATAACGGATGGAAACACTGCCGTCATTCTCATTCCGCAGGCTGATGATCTGGAGCCTGCTTTCGTATTCTGGTACAGCGTCCGCCGGGATTGTACAGCTCCATACTTTGCCCTCTACCAGCTTTACCAATTCCTCTGTTGTTCCGGTCGCCAACAGATTGCCACCCTTGATGATAGCGTGACAGGTGGCGATATACTCCACGTCGGGAACGATGTGCGTGGAGATCAGCACAATGCGGTCATGGGCAAACTCGGAAAGCAGATTGCGGAAACGCACCCGCTCGCCGGGGTCAAGGCCCCCGGTAGGTTCATCCAAGATCAAAACCTCCGGGTCATTCAGCAGCGCTTGGGCAATTCCGACCCGGCGCCTCATGCCGCCGGAGAGTTTGGAAATTTTCTTGTTGCAGACATCCAGCAGCGAAACCCGTTCCAGCAATTCGTGTATTCTCCGCCAGCTTTGCCGCTTTGGAAGTCCTTTCAATGCGGCGACGTATGCCAGATAATCCTTGACCGTAAACTCCTGGTGAAAGCCGAACTCCTGGGGCAGGTAGCCGAACACATCACGATACTGCTCCCCCAGCGTTTGAATGGGGACGCCATCGTATATCACTTGGCCGGAGGACGGCTGCATAATTCCCGCAATCATCCGCATCAAAGTCGTCTTGCCCGCGCCGTTGGCCCCCAGCAGGCCCCACACCCCCGGCGTCAAGGCTAAGCTGATGTTGTTGACGGCTTTTTTGTCCTTGAACTGTTTGGAAACGTGGTCGATCAGCAATTCCATGTGAAAACTCCTTTCCTGTTCCTAAAATGAAAGGCACTCTTGCCTTGGCACGGTCATTGTACCAAAAACAAAAGCGCCTTTTCCTTGCTTGCTCACACGGTATTCAACTGTTTTCCTACAGACTTTCTTACGATTTCCTACAAAGCAGGAAGCGTTACGGTAAAGGTCGTTAAACCGTTCTCACTTGCCGCTGTAACTGTCCCTTTGTGGAGCGTGACGATCTGCTTCGCAATCGCAAGGCCCAGGCCCGCCCCAGTTGTTCCGCGTCCAGTGTCAAGCCGGTAAAACTGCTCAAATATCCGCTCCAACTTTTCCCTTGGAATTGTTTCACCATGATTGGAAAATTTCAAGATCAGGCCATCTTGACCGTCCTCGGCTTGAACGGTAATTTCTGTTTCGTCGTAGCTGTAAACAACTGCGTTCCGCAAAAGATTGTCAAATACTCTCTGCATTTTGTCAGCGTCACATTTCAGCATTATATCGTCCGCAGCCACAAGACGGCAGGTCAGGCCCTTTTTCTCGAAAATGGGCTGAAACTCATATACAAGCTGTTCCAGTAAGCGTGTCAGATTGATTTCACTGTATTGCAGCGTAATCGTGGACAGATTATATTTTGCGATTTCCAAAAATTCGTTTATCAAGTCCTCCAATCGTTCCGCCTTGGCAAGAGAAATCGAAAGATACTTTTCCCGCAGTTCTTCGGAAATCTGTTTTTCATCCCGCAGCAGGTTTAGATAACTGATGGATGAGGCCAGAGGCGTTTTCAAGTCGTGGGCCAGATACATAACAAGATCATTCTTTTTCTGCTCGGCAATCAGCATATCACTTTTCTGCCGGTCAAGCGTATGCTTCGCTATGTTCATTTTCCGTTCAATGGAGAGCAGTTCCGGGGCCAGGGAAATTTCCCCTGCGGTATCTCGGAGTATGGCATCCATTCCCTTGCTGATTTCCTCAAAGTATTTTGTAAACCAATGCAGGAAGATATAAAGCAGGCCAATGAATACAAACAGAATAGACAGCAGAATGATCGTGTCCATGTGACTGCGGAATACCCGGCTATACAGGTTAAGTGCTGCATCATAGTCCATACCACCAATATTTTGCAGGAGAGACATCATCAGGTTTGCAAAATTACCGCGCAGCAGAAACGAATATGTGATGTAGATGATGGCGGCAGCAATCCCCATCATAGCGATCATGCGAAGAAGAATTTTCATGCGGAATTGGTGAAAATCGTTATTTCGTTTATTTTTCAATGGTATAACCTACTCCCCATACCGTTTTGATAAATTTTGGATTTCTGGCTGGCTCGTCCATCTTCTCCCGCAGACGTCCGATGTGGGCCATGACCGTATTGTTATTCTGTAAAAATTTCTCGCCCCATACTGCCTCGAAAAGTTCTTCGGAGGAAACGACAATCCCTTGGTGTTCACAGAGATACCAGAGAATAGAAAACTCAATGGGGGTCAACTGCAATTCCTTCCCGAATAAGAAGCACTTGTGGTTATCTTTATTGATGATAAGCCCACGAATATCATATTCATGGGTCGGTTCTTCTTGTTTTGGACGCGAATTGTTGTAGTGCAAATATCTCCGAAGTTGGGTCTTTACTCTGGCGACGACCTCTAAGGGATTAAAGGGCTTTGTGATATAATCGTCAGCCCCGATTGTCAGGCCCATGATTTTGTCTCCGTCAGCTACCTTTGCTGTAAGCATAATGATGGGATAATAGGACTTCTCCCTGATTGTTTTACAGATTTGAAAGCCGTCTGCGTCAGGGAGCATAACATCCAATATTGCCAAGTCTAAATCCGTATGCGCGATACAGTCCAGGGCCTCTGCCCCGGTGTAGCATTTGTGGACAGTATAGCCGTCGTTGGTAAGGTAAAGCTCTATGATATCGGCCAGTTCTTTTTCATCGTCTACCACTAAAATGTTAATCCCCATTTTGCTCCCCCCAATTCCGTATAGTACATAAGATTATACCATAGCTTATTTCCGTTTTCTCTACGAATTTCCTTAAGATTTTTCTACGATATGTAAAATGATATCAATTACCGGGAAAGCACTTGTTGTGTTCTCCCGGTAATTTGCTTCTGTTTTGCCTCCCCCATGGATTTTTGTGGTCTTGTCCATATCAGGGTGAAGTGTTGGAGTGTTCTCCCCACCGCATCCTTGTGTTCAACTATACGGTGGAAAATAACAGCGCCCCCTTGGACCTTCCCATCCGCCTGCATTTCCCCCCGACAACAACCCTGCGTTCTCAGGAGGGGGAAACGCTGCTTACCCTTTGGCAAGCAGAGGAACCTGTGGTCCTGGAATGGCAGTGTAAGCCCGTAGACGCTATGGAAAGTTCGTATCCAGACACCCCAGTCCAAAACGGGGACTATCACCTGACCAAGGTGCTCCTCTCCCCCATCTCCCCGATCTTCTTCCTGGACGGCATCCCCCTGGCCCCCAGCCCGGAACCCGTGACCCTTTCCTTTTCCGACGGGACAGCGCTCACGCTGGACAGCAACACCTTAGACGGCGGCCATCTATGTTTAGACCCGGAGACAGGCCAGATGCGCCATTCATTCCTCTACCATTTTTCCAGCCCGATAGACATTGCGTCTGTAGAAACCATCCTCATCGGCGGAGTTCCCGTGAAGTAGTAAACAGCGCCTGTGGAGGGGAAACCTTCCACAGGCGCTGTTGTGCTCTGTCTCATTCGTCCAATTTCAAGGTGGTGGGGGACACCGTATCGAACACAATCATCCCATCGTAAGCCTTCTCCGGAACGATACGTCCGGTGTTCAAAATGGAAACGCCCACATTCAAAGAGGTCATACTCCACGTCTGCGACAGGAGTTTTCCCCAGTTGGGGTCTTTCCTCACAGCGGAAAAGTCCGCATAGTACCACAGCGCCCCTTGGTCCTGTTTCAATTCCGTCGCCAAGCGGGTCAGGGGGTCGTTGTTTTCCACGGTGACTTCGGTAAAGCTTCCATCCTCCCCCTGGGCGTTATAGGCCGTCACCGCTGCGTTGGTGCCGATGGCGAAGTACGCCCCCTGCAAATCAATCCAAAGGTTTTCCCCCAAGCTGGTATAGGTGGTCTCTCCTTCCTTGGCGATATGTCCATTGTGCCCGTTGATAAACAGGAGGCTGCCGTCGCCCTGGTCCAAATACCACTGAACCTTCCTAGCCATAAAGATGTCTCTCAGTTCATTGTATTGAAGATTAGAGGCCCCCCGCACGGTACAGCATTCAGAAAGACTGTGGGCACACTCCCGGGCAAAGGCAAACGCCCTCTCCCCCACTGCCGCTGTCATCTCTCCTTGGGCCGCGTCCATGGCTTTCAGTAGTTCCTGCACCACTGCTGTGCCCTGTTCAAACTCCTGGGCCGTGAGGTCGAACATATCGTCGTCGTTGAGAAATTCCAGGCGCTCCCGGAATACCTGGAACTCCTCCCCCAGCTCCGGGGGAACCTGCTCCAAAACCCGGAACAGGTAGTCCTTGCTGGCGTCTGCCCACTGGATATCCATGCCGTAAAAGTGCAAATCCTCCCCCTCCGGGGCGGTCTCGTTATACTGGCGCATCCAGGTGAGGATATCCGCCATCTCCTGGGTTTGGTAGATACGGAACCCGATTTGATTGGCGGCCTCCTGGGCGGTCCCCTCTCCGCCGTGGATATACTCGTCCACCGCGATGGCACTGCCAAAGTCCCCTTCAATGATAAAGCTCCGGCAGCCGTTGTTTTCCACCAATGCCTGGAACACCGCCCCCTTCATCTCCTGGTATTCCTTCACCCCGTGGCTGGCCTCCCCCAGGCCCACCACCTTTACCCCTTCCGGAACGGTAAGGCCGTCCAGACTGGTCTGGACCAGGTCCAAGCTGGGGGCCTCCGGCACCCAAGGGGCCCACATATCCTCTGGGTTCTGCTCCCCGCAAGCGGTCAGCAGGAGGCAGGCCAGCAGCAGGGGCAGCAGTCGCTTCTTCATGTCATGTCCCCCTATTTCTTCTCTTTCAACCGCTCCGCCAGGGCTGGGTCCGGGTCCACGTAGGCGGTTTGGTAGGTGGTGTAAATCACCATCCCCGGCCGGGCCCCGGCGGGCTTTTTTACAAACTTCACCGGGCTGTAGTCCACCGGCACCTTCTTCCCCTCCCGGCCTTGGGAGAACCAGGCGGCCAGCATCGCCGCCTCTTGGAGGCTCTGCGGGTCGGGCTTCTGGCCTTCCGTCCACAAAATCACATGGGAGCCGTGGATTTTCTGGGTGTGGAACCAATAGTCCCCCTTGGACGCCCGTTTGGTGGTGAGGAGATCGTTTTGCAGGTTGTTCCGGCCTACGGAAATCCGAAACCCCGCCGTGGAGCGGAACTCCAAGGGCCCAGTGCTGGGCCGCTTCATCCGGTCCTTGGCCTTGGCCCGGCGGCGGAGGTAGCCGGTCTCCACCAGCTCCTGGCGGATTTCCTCCAAGTCCCGGTCCCCCTCGGCCCGGGAGAGGCTATCCAAAACGCTGTCCAGGTAACGCTGCTCCCCCCGGCCCTTTTCCAGCTGAAGGGTAAGCATCTCCTGGGCGGTCTTGGCCTTGGTGTAGCGCTTATAGTAGTGGGCGGCGTTTTGCTGGGGCGTTTTCAGGGGGTCTAGGGGAATCTCAATCTCCTGGCAATCGGGGTCATAAAAATTTTCTGTTTTCAACACCTGCATGCCCCGCTCCATCCGATAGAGGTTGGAGGTGATGAGGTCCCCGGCAACGCGGTATGCCTCCCGTTTCCCCGTCTCCGCCAGCTCCTTTTCCTGCAAGGCCAGCTTCCTGGCCAGACGGTCCCGGGCGGCGGTGAGGGGCTTGATGAGGTCCTTGCCCCGCTGCTGGACCCGGCGGGCGGTCTCCCGCTGGCCGTAGTAGTCATCCAGGAGGGCGGAAAAGCTGGGATAGGCCCTCAGTTCCGTACCGGGGCCATATTGCAGGATGGGGCGGAAGGAGAAATCCACAGGCCTGTCCTCCCGGCGCAGCATGGTGGGCTGAACCTCCCCGGCCTCTAATTTGGCGAGGAGGGCACGGAGCTTGTCCAATAGGGCCCCCGCCCCTGCCCCCACTGGGGCAGTGCTGTCCCCGAAGGCCTCAAAGGCCAGCTCCCGGGCAATCAACGGGGAGAGGCCCATGAAGCGGTCCAGCAGGAGCTTGTCCGCCGGGGTGTCCGGCCCGTAGGGGGCCAGGGCATCGCTGCCCTCCGGCAAGTCCGTGGGGGGGACCTTCCCCTCCTGGGCGGGGGGGTAGTTGTAAAACATCCCTGGCAGCAGGGGACGGACCTGGGTGAGGTCCCCGCCACTGCGGCGCAGGCAGTCGGCAATGCGCCCCGTCTCGTCCAGGAGCAGCAAATTCGTCTTTCGGCCTGTGGCCTCCAACAGCAGGCGGCGGGACACCTTGTCCCCCATCTCGTTGCTGGTCTCCACGGTGAGCTCCGCGATGCGCTCCATAGGGGGCTGGGTCAGGGCGGTGATCCGCCCCCCGGTGAGGTGCTTGCGCAGGAGCATACAGAACATGGGGGGCTCGGCGGGGTTCTCCCGGGGGAGGTCCGTCAGCTGGAGCCGGGCCCCGGTGGGGTCTGCCGAGAACAGCAGGCGGCAGGGCCCCTCCTTGCCCCGGATATGCAGCAAAATTTCGTCCCGGCTGGGCTGGTAGACCTTGTCGATCCGCCCCCCTACCACCGCCTCCCCCGTCTCCCGCAGCAGGGCGGAGAGGCACAGTGCGTCCATAGGCATCTTCCCTCACGCTCCTTCCATCATGGTCTCAAACAACTGGTTGAGCCGCTCCGTCTCCCCCTGCAAATACAGCCAGCCAAACAAAGCTTCTAACCCTGTGGCTGTCTGGTACTCCCGGCGGGTGGCGGCCTTGGGCAGGGAATGGGGGCTGGCGTTGCGCCCCCGTTTGAACACCTGCAACTCCGCCTCGCTGAGCAGGGGCAGGAGTTTTTCCGTCATCTCCGCCTGCCGGGGGGCGGCCACATAGGCCAGGGCGGCCCGGTGGAGCTTGCCAGGGGTGAGCTTGCCGTGGAGGCAGAGCCAGCCACGCACCATCACCTCGTAAACTGCGTCCCCCAGGTAGGCAAGGCCCAGGCTGCTCATGGCCAGCAGGTCCTGCTTGTCCTGGGTGATATGAAAATAATCCATTGTGTTCTCCATCTATTCTTCGATCCTTGGTATGCCCCCCGTCTGGAACTGAAACACCAGGTAGGGCCGGTCCCCCAGGGCCTGGACACGGGCAAAGCAAAACACCGGCGGCAGGGGGAAGGGCGCCTCCGGGTCCCAGGGCCAGGCCAGCTGGAAGCCCTGGGGGCGGGGGCGGTACAGGGGCCGGGGGGCCAGCTCCGCCGCCTGGGCCAAGGCCGGGTCGTGGGGGAAGAGAGCCCCCAGGCCCAGGTCCCGGCTCCACCCCTTGGGCGGCGTCCCGGCGGCGGGCTTCACAGGCCGCACCAATCGGGCCCCGGTGATGGGCCAGCAGCCCTTTTTCTTCAAGGTCTCCACCAAAAAGCTGCGTTCCAGGCGCAGGCAGCCCCCCTCCGGGAGCATGGGCCCCAAATCCAGGTCCCCATTCTCCCCCAGCAGCAGCCCCCGGCACAGGCCGGTGGCGGTGGTGCGCACCTCCATATACAGGCGGACCCGCTCCCCCATCTGGGTGCAGAGCAGGTGGCCGTTTTCCAACGGGAACCGCGTCTCCATCCCCATCCCCCCTTTGCAGCGCTCTGTTAGGGAGAGTTTATGCGCCCCGGGGGGCGTCCATGCCTCAGGGCTGGGGGTTCATCAAATCACTGTAGTAGCTCTCGGCATTGTACAGGGCCGCCACAGGGTTGTGGCCTGTCACCCGGTCCTTGGTCACCAGGGTGGTGGTGATGCCCTGGGCGTGTTTATAAAAGAGGCTGTCGTGGCCCACGCACAGGCCCATAACGATGTTCAGCTCCGTCCCCGCCTGGTTGAGCAGCTCCGCTTGCAGCACCGGGTTACAGGCGATGTGGCCGGGGCCGTGGTGCTCCGGGGGGATGCCCAACGCATCCTTGGCAAGCTCTCCCACCTTACAGCCGACGCCGTACACCTCGAAGCCGTTGGCCCGGAGGATCTTCGCCAGGGTCCGGCTCTCCCGGATCAGCCCCACGCAGGTGGCGATGCCGATTTTATGGAAGCCCATGCGCCGGGCAAACTCCACCGTCTCCCGGACCCGGGGCCACTGGCGATACCCCGCGGCCTCCACTTCCGCCGCCACCTGGGCCAGTTTTTGATCCTCCGGGTCGTCCAGATACCGGGCTAAGGCCGCCTCCCGCTGCTCCGCCCCCAGGGCCTGGCTGGGGCAGAACCCGGGGTAGGGACGGTCCCCGTGGGCATCGCACTGGGTCACGGCGCAGTCAATACAGGAGCGCTGGATGCCCTCGCTCATTGCTTCGCCTCCCGGTCCCGCTGGATCAGCAGCTTCAAGGCCTCAATGCTCAGGCGGACGGACTGTTCCACGTCCTCCGACTCCGCCTGGTCCAGCCCCGCCTTCTGCCGCTCCTGGTTCCAGATCACGTGGAAGGCCGAGCCGCAGCGCACCCCCAGGGTGGCGGCCACGGTGAAGAGGGCGGCGGACTCCATCTCGCTGGCCAGGACCCCCAGGCGCTTCCAGGCCTCCCACTTGCTTTCCAATTCATAGGACACGGGCATCCGGCTGGGGGAGTGCTGGCCGTAGAAGGAATCCTTGCACTGAACCACCCCGGCGTGCCAGGAGGCCCCCATAGCACGGGCCGCGTCCACCAGG
>CAJUCB010000034.1:13399-19570 GCA_910584805.1 uncultured Oscillospiraceae bacterium | reverse complement strand
GATGGTAGCGACCTTATCGTTGAAGGCCTTAAATGCAAAGGCCATGCCGCCGCCAGCAACGGGCATCATAGGCACCAGCTCGCAGTAGCACAGAGCCACAGGGACCATCATGATCAGGCACAGCAGATAGCCGATACCGGCGGGCACAGGGCCGCCGCAGTTGGTCATCCAGCCGTTGATAGACACGGCCCAGCCGACCCCGACGATGGCGCCAAACCCAATACAGAAAAAGTCAATGGCGCTTACGCCCTTCTTTTCGGGACTATTACTCATAACATACCTCTTTTCTTTTCCGTTTCGCTTGTGTTTCGTTTCAGCGAAGTTGGTGGAACTCTCTCTACATCCATGATTGCGAATGTAAAAAGCTGGCTTTACACACCGGAGCCAAACTGCGCCCCCTTTCTCTCCGGCTCCCCTGCCCTGGCATTCTGTATGAGAGCAGGGGTCGTATAAGTCAGTATCATTATAAAAAATGCCAATGCCTTTGGGAAATACCAGTTTTGTATTTCGATATATTGTTTTGATATGGAACAGGCCAAAACGGGCAAAAGACAAGGAGCAGCCGCTGCCAGCGGCTGCTCCTTGCTTATGAGTAATCAGGAAGAGAAAAACACCCGTGCCAAGCGCACCTCCGCCCGGAGGCCCTGCGCCCGCCTGCCTGGAAGATGGGGCGGACAGGAAGGTCCTGGGACCTTCAATCCGGGGCACTCGTCCCTTACTTCTAAGTATAGCGAAAAATACAGAAAAGTAAAATTCAAAAAAAGTATATCATTATTGAAATCCTATACTACAAGGGGGTATAAAAATATGGTATACTGAAATAAAATAACGGCTGAGAGCAGGAGGGGCAATGGGAAAGTATTTACCTGTCATTGTAACCGCAGACTGCGGCAGCTTGACCCGTGCTGGGGAGGTCCTGGGCTATGCCCAGCCCAACATGGGTCATATTATCACCCGCTGCGAAGAGGAGCTGGGCGTCAAGATCTTCACCAGGAACCAGCGCGGCATGACGTTGACAGAAACAGGCGAAAAACTGGTGAAGATCATGCGGCAAATCGACGGCATGGAATACTACTTGCAGGAGACCGCCAAGCGCCTGCGCAAGGCGCTGTTTCGTGTGGGGGTGTTCCAGAGCGTGGCCACCCAGTGGATGCCCCAAATCGTCGGGGAATTTTGCCAGGAGCACCCGGACACCGTACTACAGATGGAATACCTGGGCCGCTATCTGGACGATGAACTGGGGGTACGGGAAAGCTGGCTGGATTGCAGCTTCTTCTCTGGCTCCAACGTCCCCACAGGGATGCAGTGCTTCCCGCTGTTCCAGGACCCGTATTACCTGCTGGTTCACGCGGACTGCCCCCTGGCCTCCCGCATGGCCGTCTCCATGGAGGAGGTGGCAGGACAATACCCCTATATCCACACCAACGAGGACTTCGACTGGGATGAGAGCTATACGCAGTTACGCAAACAGTTCATGGCACACGACCTGGTGAAAATTTACTCCCCAGAAAACAGCACCGCCATTGCCCTGGTGGCCCAGGGGGTGGGGGTGAGCATCATTCCAGGGCTGAGCCTTGACCACATCAGCCCAGAACAGCCGGTGCGGGCAATCCCCTTTCAGGAGCCGGTATGCCGCAGCATTAGCCTGCTGTGCCCCAATGACGCCAAGAACACCGCCCTCACCGCCACCTTCCTGCGCCTGCTCCAAAAGCGGGTGGACGAGTGGACCCAGGAGCACGGCAGACCATAGCCCAAAGGCGGCCTCTGGAAAAGAGGCCACCTTTTTGTTTTCATTAAAAGTACATATACTTCACCGCATCCTTCCGCAGTTCCGCCCGGAAGTCCGGATGGGCCACGGCGATGAGGTTCTCCACCCGCTGGCGCACGGTACGCTGGCGGAGCTTGGCCACGCCGTACTCCGTCACCACCATGTCCGTAAGGTTCCGGGAGACGCTGACGATGGCCCCCGGCTCCAAGATGGGCACAATGCGGGACAGGGTCCCCTTCTTGGTGGTGGAGGACTGGGCCAAGATTGCCCGTCCGCCCTTGGAGTGGTAGGCCCCGTGGGCAAAGTCACTGGCCCCGCCGGTGCCGGAGTGCTGCATGGGGCCGATGGACTCCGCGCTCACCTGCCCCGTCAGGTCGATCTGTAGGGAGGCATTCACAGACACCACGTTGTCGTTCTGGGCGATGACATAGGGGTCGTTGGTGTAGCGGCTGCGGCGCAGGGAGAGCCGGGGGTGCTGGTCCACGAACTGATAGAGGAAGTTGTCCCCGGAGATAAAGGAACCTACGGTGATGCCCTTGTCGATGCGCTTGTAGCGGTTGGTCACCGCCCCGCACTCCATCAGGTGGGCCATAGAGGTGCCGATCTGCTCGGTGTGGATTCCCAGGTCGTGCTTGTCCTTGAGGTTGAAGCCGATGGCGTTGGGGATGCCCCCAAAGCCCAGTTGGATGCAGTCCCCGTCCTGGATCATATCCGCCACGTATCCGGCGATGGTGGTCTCGGTCTCCCCGATGGGCGGGTCACTGAGCTGGTAGATGGGCTCGTCCACCTCATAGAGCACGTCTGCCATGGACACCGGGATGGCACACTCACCCCCCACCCTGGGGGCACGAGCGTTGACCTCAAAGATGATCTTGTCCGCCCGGTAAAGGTGCTCCAAGGTCATGATAAGGTCACAGCTCAGGTGGACATAGCCGTGGGCGTCCATGGGGGACACCTGCCCCACAAACACGTTGGGGGCCAATGTGCGCTGGATCTCCTGGCCGTAGTTGTGCTGGTTTACAGGGAAGTAGGAGTACAGGCCGCTCCCCCTGGCCGCCACGGACCAGCGGTCGAAGAAAAAGGTATTGATCTGGAATTTCCCCGCCAAGGCCGGGTCGCTGGTGACGGGGTACTCATAGCGGCTGATGGTGTTCCAGCACTGCACCCCCTTCTCCAACCGGGGGGCAATGGTATGGAACTGGCTCAGGAAGGCCTTGGGCTCGCTGCCGTGGGTGGACCAAGTGACGCAGTCCCCGTCCTGGATCAGGTCCAGGGCGTCTTGGATGGTCCCCAGGCGCTGTTGGTACTGCGCCTCCGCCCCCTGGCCCTGGAATTTCCCGGCTAAGTAATCGTTATGCCATTTGTTCATTGGGACACCTCCGCAATAGGCTGGATCACCTTCATGTAGTGCCGGCAGGAGCAGACCTTCTCCCCAAACTGGTTGGTCATGACGCACTCGCCGGTGGTCTTCCCCTTCTCCTCGTTGACCTCAATGATTCGATAGGTGGCGGTGACGGTGTCCCCAATGCGCACGGGTTTCCAAAAACGGATCTCGTCATAGCCCATGGCCACGATCTCGTGTCCGCTGTCCACCCCCGCCATGCCGCTCACGGTGGAGCAAAGGCTAAAGGTCAGGCAGCCGTGGACCAGACGGGTGCCGTAGGGCATCCGCTTGCAGTACTCCTCGTTGACATGGGCGGGGAAGAAATCCCCGATGATTCCCGCGAAGAGGTAGACGTCGCTCTCTGAAAAGGTTTTGGTCAGCGTGTATTCTTTTCCAATCTTGAAATGAAGTGCACTCATAGCGAAAAACCTCCTGTTTCCAGACTTGAAGTGCCGCCTGGCTTTTCTGCTTGCAGTCCAGGCCGCCTTGTGGTATCCTGTCTGTAGTTCGTATTATATCATAATACCTCTCGGAATACATCGGAGAATATCCCAATCCAATGGTCGGATATCACAAGGAGCTGTCTTATGCAAGTCACCCATATCCAACGGGACCACACCCTGAAAGCGGTGGAGCTGCAATCCACCGCCGACTATCCCATCCGTTTCTACCTGGACGTAATGGACGATTTTGAACAAACCTGCATCCACTGGCACTGGCACCCGGAGTTGGAGTTCAACGTCATCACCCGGGGCACCATTGAATACTACGTGGAGAACGAGCACTACACCCTCTCCGCCGGCCAGGGCATTTTGAAAAACGCCAACGTCCTCCACATGGCGGAGCCTGCCCAGAACACCCCAGGGGCGGAGATGTTCTCCATCATCATGGACGCCCAGTTCATCGCCCCGGCTCGGAGCGTGATCTATCAAAAATACGTGGCCCCCTTGGAGCGGAGCGAAAAGCTGATGTGCCTGCCCCTGCACCCGGAGGAAGCCTGGCAGAAGGAGATCTTAAACGCCCTCCACGTGGCCTACGCCCTGAGCCAAACGGAGTCCGGCCCCTTTGAACTGCGCATCCACCGGCTGATGTGCCAGGTTTGGCAGGTACTCTATGAACACGCCCAACTGCTGCCGGAACGGGCCAAGTCCTCCTCGGAGCTCACGGACCAGGTGCGCATCAAGCAGATGATTGCTTACATCCAGACCCACTTCCAGGAAAAGCTCAGCTTGGAGAAAATCGCCGCCCAGGCCAACATCAGCCGCAACAGCTGCCTGAGCTGCTTTCGACGGGTGCTGGGGGTATCGCCCTTGGAATACGTCATCGAGCAGCGCCTAGAGTGGGCCTTGCACCTGTTGATCTCCTCGGACTTGACCATCACAGAGGTGGCCAACGACTGTGGCTTTGGGGACGCCAGCTACTTTGGCAAGGCCTTCCGGCGGCGGCTGGGGCTGACCCCCTCCCAATACCGGGAGCGCAAACGGGGGGAGCTCTACCGCCAAGCGCATCCGGCAGACCTGGGGTAAGCTACCGTCCCATATGCCCTGTTAAGGAAAATTACTTTACACAGAAAACAGGCCCTAGGCCCTGCTTCCCTATGGCCTGTTAAAATCTATTTTGCAAAGCCCCCCTCCGTATGGTATAATGGTGGCTAAATATTTGGAACCATATAGAGGTGCCGCCATGGATAAGAACCAATTTTATCTCTACAACGATGTCTTGTATAAGCTCCTCAGCTGTACCACGCTGGACAGCCTGAAACGCGCCATCCTCCGGGAGCTGCGCCTGCTGATCCCTTACCGCTACGGCAGCATCATCACCATCTGCCAGGACCCGGAAACAGGCAAGATCACCCACAGTGAGCCCGTGTGCATCCCGGCAGAGTTCACAGAGCTGGAAGAGGCCTGGATCGACCACGACGAGGACGACGACTACTTTTGGCTCAGCGCCAGCCAGGAATCCATCGTCCTCCGGGGCAGCGACGTCCAAAGTGACGAGGTCCGCTTGGGCAGCACCACCTACCGCACCCTCTACCAACGCTATAACATCTACGACCAGATTGGGGTGAACCTGGTCTATGAGGGCACCCCCATGGCCATCCTGGACATCTACCGCACCCGGCAGGACCAATCCTTTTCCGACCAGGATGCTTTCTTTCTCAAAGCCATGGTGAAGCACATCAACTGCCTCTACCACCGCCTGCTTTCCCAACAGGCAGCGGCCCTCCCAGGGGGCGGCGCTGCCCAGCGGTTCCGGCAGCGCTACCAGCTCACCGACCGGGAGACCGAAATCCTCTCCCTCCTCTTCCAACACCTGAACAACGACGAGATGGTGGACCGGCTCTCCATCAGCCGGAGCACCTTGGACAAGCATCTGTACAACATCTACCGCAAGTGCGGGGTCAGCTCCCGGGTGAAGCTGTTGCAGTTGAAGGAGCCGTAACCTTTTTCCTTTACACTCAGGTACACAAGCCAAAGCGAGCAGGGAACTGACATTCCCTGCTCGCTTTTCTGTTCGGTCTCCCCGTTTATTTCTTGTTGTAAGACTCCGCAATGGCATCCGCCAAGGCGTCGATATCCGCCTCGTTCTGGGGTTGGAGGGAGGAGGTCACGGTCATCTCGTCGTCCAAGATGTCGATGTGCTTCAGCTCTTCCAGGCACTGGCGCATTAGGTCCCCGGAGCGGGGGGCCCAGGAACCGCTGCCCATCAGGGCCACGGTACGCTTTTGCAGGTTCAGGGCCTTCATGTCCATGAGGAAGTTGTGCATGGGCGGGAAAATGCCCAAGTTGTAGGTGACAGAGGCCAGGACCAGGTGGCTATATTTGAACAGATCCGAAATCAAATAGCTCACGTGGGTGCTGGACACGTCATACAGCCGGGTATTGGTGATCCCCCGGGCAGCCAGCTTGGCGGCCAAGACCTCTGCCGCGGCCTCGGTGTTGCCGTACATGGAGGCATAGACAATCATAATGCCCTTCTCCTCCGGCTCATAGGTGGCCCAGTGGGTGTACTTGTCGAT
>CAJUCB010000034.1:0-13389 GCA_910584805.1 uncultured Oscillospiraceae bacterium | reverse complement strand
CGGGCATCGTCCAGCCACTCCCGGTCGAAGTCGAACTCGTCGGCAAAGAGCTTGCCGTCCAGGGCACGGAAGGAGCCGAAGGCGTCGGCGGAGAACAGGACGCCGTTGGTGGTGTCGAAGGACACCATGGCCTCCGGCCAGTGGACCATGGGGGCATACACAAAGGCGATGGTGTGCTTGCCGAAGCAGCGGGTATCCCCCTCGTTTACGGTATCCACGTTGTTGGGGTCCAGCTGGAATCCAAACTGGTTCAGGATGGTCACGGCCTTGGGGGTGGTGATGATCTTCACCTCCGGCCAGCGCAGCAAAATCTCCTCAATGGAGGCGGCGTGATCGGGCTCCACGTGGTTGATGACCAGGTAGTCCAGGGGGCGGCCATCTAGGACCGCTTTCACGTTGGTGAGGAATTGGCGGCTCACGGCCCAGTCGGCGGTGTCAAAGAGGACGGTTTTCTCGTCCATGAGGACGTAGGCGTTGTAGCTCACCCCGTGGTACAGGGGATGGATATTTTCAAACAGGGCTAGGCGGTGTTCATTGGCACCCACCCAGTAGAGATCGTCGGTAACCATACGGTAATTATACATAGCGCGTTGCCTCCTATCGATTCATGGTAGTACGGGTGCTCAAATCTCGGTTTCGATGAAGCCCTCGGTCCCCTCGCCGCAGTGGGGGCAGGCCCAGCCTTCGGGCAGGTCCTGGAAGGCAGTACCGGGGCGCACCTCGTTCTCCGGGTCCCCGGCCAGTACGTCGTACTCATAGCCGCAGCCGTTGCAGATATACAGCTTCCGGGGCTGGGTGACCTTCTTCGGCACCATGCGCTTCATCTTCTTCATGGGCGGTGCGGGAAGCTTGTCGCCGGTGTCCAGGGCGGCGGTGAGCAGGGGCAGGATTTCCATCACGTCCCCTACGATGCCGTAGTCGCAGTTCTTAAAGATTTTGGCGTTGGGGTCCTTGTTGATGGCCACAATGCAGGCGGCCTCCTTGATCCCCTTCAAGTGCTGGATGGCACCGGAGATGCCGCAGGCGATGTACAGGTTCCCCTTGAACTTCTGGCCAGACATGCCCACATAGCGGTTCAGGGACAGATACTTCAAGGTCTCCGCCACAGGGCGGCTGGAGCCAATGGCGGCACCGGCGGCTTTGGCCAGGTCCTCCACCAGCTTCATATTCTCCTGGGCGCCGATGCCCTGGCCGGCACTGACCACCCGCTCGGCCTGGGTGATGGGGGTGTCCATGGGGATGCCCACAGTGAAGTCATGGCCGTCCTTCTTCAGGTTGGCCACCAGCTTTTCCACCTTCTCCTGGGCGCTGCCCTCTTTGAGGATCATGCGCTTGCGCTCCCCGGTCTCCGGGCCCCGCTTCTGGACGGGGGCAGCGCTGTCCTCTTTCCCGGCCTTGCCCAGAATCTGGGAAGCAATGACCACCCGCTGGATCTCGTTGGTGCCCTCATAGATGGTGGTGATCTTGGCGTCGCGATAGAAGCGCTCCACCTCCATGCCCTTCAAGAAGCCGGAACCGCCAAAGATTTGCAGGGCGTCGTTGGTGATCTCCATAGCGCTGTCAGAGGCATACTGTTTGGCCATGGCGGCCTCCATGCTGTAGGGCTGGTGGGCCTGTTTCAGCTCTGCGGCGCTGTAAACCAACAGCCGGGCACAGCGCAGCTTGGTGGCCATGTCTGCCAGCTTAAAGGCGATGCTCTGTTGCTGGCAGATGGGCTTGCCAAACTGGACCCGCTCTTTGGAATACTCCAACGCCGCCTCATAGGCCCCCTGGCCGATGCCCAGGGCCTGGGCGGCAATGCCGATACGCCCGCCGTCCAGAGTAGCCATGGCAATTTTGAAGCCCTGGCCCTCCTTGCCCAAGAGGTTCTCCTTGGGAATCTTCACGTCATTGAAATTCAACTGGCAGGTAGCGGAGGAGCGGATGCCCAACTTGTCATAGTGCTCCTCGAAGGTGAACCCCTCCCAGCCCTTTTCCACAATAAAGGCGGAGATGCCCTTGGTCCCGATGCCCGGGGTGGTGACGGCAAAGACCACATAGGTGCTGGCCTCGCCGCCGTTGGTGATGAAAATCTTCTCCCCGTTGAGCAGGTAGTGGTCCCCCTTGTCCTCGGCGGTGGTCTCGGTGCCCCCGGCGTCGGAGCCGGCGTTTGGCTCGGTGAGGCCGAAGGCCCCTACCTTCCGCCCGGAACACAGGTCGGGTAAGTACTTCATCTTCTGCTCTTCGGTGCCGAAGGCATAGATGGGATAGGTACCCAGGGAGGTGTGGGCAGAGAGGATTACGCCGCAGCCGCCGTCCACCCGGGACAGCTCTTCCACTGCGATGGCGTAGCTGGCAGCGTCCAGCCCGGCGCCGCCGTACTTCTCCTCATAGGGCAGGCCCATTAGGCCCAGCTCTCCCATTTTCTTCACCACGTCGGTGGGGAACTGGTTGTTTTTGTCCAGCATGAATGCGATGGGTTTGATCTCCGCCTCGGCAAATTCCCGTACCTTTGCCCGGAGCTCCTCATGTGCTTGTGTGGTCTGATACATCATAATGTTTGCCACCTCTTCCTCCTACTAAAATTCAAACTGCGCGAAAAGGCGCACGCAGAAAACCCAGAAGCATCCGCTTCCCACCCCTTAGAGCCGAACTATCCCATCGGGGCGCTTGCCTTTTGGCTTATTATACAAGGCAAAACGAATCCTGTCAACATTCCCTTGGATAAAATCACGAGAAGTTCGCGTTTTTACAGGAAAATGGCGGCCCCGCTTCCAGGGCCGCCGAAAAATCATTGTTTACTTCCACCGCCACTCCAACCGTGCCCCCAGGCGGCTCAAAATCTCGTTGGCAATGGTACCCGCCTGCTTGGCCAGGTCGCAGGCGGTGATCTCCAAGCCGCCTGCTGTGCCTATAAGTACCGCTGTGTCCCCAGGGGCCACTGGGGGACAGTCCGTCACGTCCACCAAGGTCTGGTCCATACACACCCGCCCGGCGATGGGGGCCCTTCCGCCCCCAAGCAACGCCGCCCCTACCCCGCAGGAAAGGCTGCGGGGCAGGCCGTCCCCGTAACCGATGGTGAGCACCGCCAGCTTCGTGGCGCGCTGGGCCGTGAATTGCAGGTCGTACCCCGCCTGCTCCCCCACCGACAACGCCCGCACCTGGGCCACCTGGGCCTTCAGGGAGAGCACAGGACGCAGGGTGACCGGGCAGCGGGTCAGGTCTGCCGTATTGCTCAGCACGCCATAGAGGGCAATGCCCACCCTGGCGTAGTCGCCCCCCAGCTCTGGATAGTGCAGCAGGCCATAGCTGGACAGCAGGTGGCGCTTGGGCACAGGGCAGCCCCGGGCCGCCAGCTGTGCCAGGGCCCCACAGAACGCCCGCCCCTGGGACAGGGTAAAGGCCCGGTCCTCTGGGGAGGCCGTCCCGGCGGCGCACAGGTGGGTAAAGGCCCCGGTGACCTTCAGGTTCCGGCAGGCAAAGAGGGGGACCAGGGTGTCCACACGATCACTCCCCTCCCCTAGGCGGTGCATCCCTGTGTCCAGCTTCAGGTGGACTTGCAAGGGGACCCCTTGGGCATCCAGGGCCATGCCGTAACTGTGGTCCAACACGGTCTGGGTCAAGCGGTTTTGGTGGAGAATGGGGGCCTGCTGGGGATGGGTATAGCCCAGGACCAATATCTCCCCCTGGACGCCCCCGGCCCGGAGCTCTGCCCCCTCCTGGACAGTGGCCACACAAAAGGACTCCACTCCCAGCCGGTTCAGCTCCCTGGCCATGGGCACCGCCCCGTGCCCATAGGCGTTGGCCTTTACCGCAGGCATCAGGGTGCAGTGGGGCGGGAGCAGCCGGCGCAGCTCCGCCACGTTGTGGGCCAAGGCCTCCCGATCCAGCTCCACCCAGGCCCGGGGAGGCAGGTCACGGGGCATCCTGGAACACCTCCCTGGTGATCATACGGGGCGGCGGCGCCACCACGGTGCTGTGGTCGGGCACGTCACAGTTCACCACAGCCCCGGCCCCAATTTTCACGTCGTTGCCGATGCGGACGCCCCCCACAATCACCGCCCCCGCCCCGATGAGGCAGCGGTCCCCGATGATGGGGGCCACCCGGTTTACCTCGCCGATGGTGACATTTTGATAAATCCAGCAGTCCGCCCCGATCTTGGCATAGCGGGAGATGTAGACCCCATGGAGGCCGTGGGGCAGCACCGGCTCCCCGCCAAATACCGCCCCGTTGCCGATGTAGCCCCCGTGCTTATGGGCCATGCGGTTGAGGAGGAAGGTGAGCATCCGCCGTCCCAGGGCGCTGCGGCAACGTTCCCGGCGGTGGAACCAGCGCCAGTAGCTGTGGAGCCGGTCGCCCTTGGAGTAATCTGTCAGCCAGTCCCGAAGGTCCATCCTGTCACGCCTCCTTCCATGTGGTCAGAACCAAGCCGCCCTCATTGTCCCCGGAGAGGTAGCAGTCCACCCCTGCTTCCAGCGCTAGCCCCCCGGCGGCATCCGCTTCTATATAATAAATACTATACTGCCGCCCCTGAGTCTGGCAGAGCAGCCCCGGCCCCCCCAGAGGGTAGCCCTTCACCGCCTGGTGGTACTCCTCCAAGGTCCACCCCCGTTGGGTCATGAGGATGGCATGGGGAACCCCCACATAGCGGAAGTGCCAGGGCTCATGGCTGATGCCGGTGATGGCCTCCTTCCCCGCTGGGTAGCGCTCAATGAAGCCAAAGGCCGGCGCCTGCTGCCGCACCTGCTGGCATATCCCGCTGTAGGGAAAGGCGGGGCGGATGAAGTCGATCTCCGGCAGGGTGAGCCCCAGGTCAATGGCAAGGCCTGTCTGGTGCTCACTATGGCCTGGGACAGCCACATATTGTTCCGTAAAGGCCCGGCCGCTGTCCCGGAGGGATTGGTCAAAAATCTCTGTCTGCTCCTGTTGGGAGCGCCAGCCGCTTACCGGGGTGACGGAAGAGCCAGCGTTGACGGCTTCCAACAGTGCCGCCAGGGCCTGGGCTGCCGGCTGGGCCAAGAGGACACCGTTTCCCAGGTCCGTCAATCCCTCCGGCTCCCCCACCACCGGAACGTTCCGGTTCACCAGGATCAAATCCCCGGTGTGGATGCTGGGTAAGGCAAGCTTCCTCATTCCCCCACCACCTCCTGGATGAGGCGGGTGATGAGGACACTGAAGGGAATCCCAGCCTCCTGCATCATCTTGGGATAGCGGCTGTGGGCGGTGAAGCCGGGGATGGTGTTGACCTCGTTGAACACGATCCGTCCGCTGGGCTCCACGAACACGTCCACCCGGGCGAAGCCCTGGCAGTCCAAGGCCCGGTAGATTACCTGGGCGGTCTCCTTCACCCGTCGGGTCAGCTCCGGGCTGATCCGGGCGGGGACGTGGATGGCGGAGGTCTTGAGGGTGTATTTCTCCGTGAAGTTGAAGAAACCCTGGGAGAGCTCGATCTCGTCGGGCTCCCCTACCGTGAGCACCTGGCTGCCCATGACTGCACAGCCCACCTCAAAGCCAGGGATGGCCTCCTCCACAATCACCTGCTGGTCGTAGGCAAAGGCCAGCGCAAGAGCCTCAGGGAAGGCCTGCGCCTCTGTCACCTGGGTGATGCCATAGGAGGAGCCTGCCCGGAGGGGCTTGACGAAAAGGGGGTAGCCCAAGGCCTCCGCCTGGGCCAGGGCCTGGGACTGGGCGACGCCCTTGGCCACCAGGAAGGACTTGGGCACCTCCACCCCGGCGGCCTTCACCAGGGCATGGGCCCGGTCCTTGTCCATGCACAGGGCAGAGGACAGCACCCCACAGCCCACCAGGGGGATACCGGCCAGTTGGAACAGGCCCTGCACCGATCCATCCTCCCCGTTGCGGCCGTGGAGGACAGGGAACGCGGCATCCACCGGGCAGCGCTCCACCCCCTGCTCCCCGAAGAACAGCAGGGCATGGTCCTTGGGGTTCAGGGACACCCCCGCCGGGGTGCAAGGGCCGCCGCGCCAGGTATCCCCAGCGATGGCGTCCAGGGGGCCACTGTAGTGGAACCACTGCCCTGCCGGGTCAATGCCGATGAGCACCGGCTGGTATCTGCTCTGGTCGATATGGGAAATTACCGCGTGGGCCGATTGGAGGGACACGCCATATTCTGGAGAATTTCCGCCAAAAATGACGGCAATCCGTTGCTTTTTCATCATGAACATCCTTTCCGCAAGGCAGAACGTACTGCCTCGCTTTGCCGGTCAACAAAGAGAAACCGTCCATATGATACCCTTTGATTGTAGCAAATTATAGCAGGACAATTATTAAATTGATACGGATGAAACCTTATGTTTCCCTTAAGTTTTCTTAATAACTTGTGAAGAACTTGCGGATATCATAAGCCCTGCCAACATAGCCCCATTTCTGAATTTGATTGCAGCTGCCACATGTGGTATAATGATTCCCATAAAGTGAAGCGCAAAACTATATACAAAAATACCGCTCCCCAGGCTGATACAGCCAGGAAGCGGTGGGCCATGTTTTGGATGTGGACTGCCGGCGCTACACGATACCATGACAACAACAAATTAGAAAGCGGGATGTACATGAAAGCGAACACACTTCCACGGATCCTCAGCGTAGTCATTGCCCTTTGCCTCTGTGCCTGTGGTACCACGGATGCGCCAGTGGTGATTGAACCCACCGAAGACGCGCAGCTGGCGCAGCTTTTAGAGCGCATCGAGGCCGGGGTCAAGCAGTACGATGGGCATACTGTCTCCCACGATGCAGGCACCATCACGGTGCGTGTATGGTCGGAAAGCATCACCAATCTTGCAGATTCCGTCCTGGCACAGGGGGGCGGCCCACAGGACGAAACCTGGGTACAAGCCAGAGCCGATGTAGAAACCACCGTGGTGCATGTTGCAGACTGTATCCGAACCTCTGACTTCGCCTCTACAAAGCTTTTGCTCAGCGTCTTGGACCATGCTGACCAGAGCCGAAAGCTCCTGACCTTCGACAATAGTGGCGTCGCCTATGATATTGTCGCGGAAACACCTGTCGCACCCCCAACCGAGCCATCTGCCGAGCCGGAACCACCTGCGCCTGCCTCCCCGTCCACACCCGAGGCTTCTACTACCCCAAACCAAAGCGGCGGCGGCGCAAACAATTTCAACACCCACAACAGTCCAGAGCAACAACAGACCTCTGCATCCTTCGTCTTAAACACCAGCACCCAAAAATTCCACCGTCCTACCTGCAACGACGTGGAACGGATTGCCCCGGAGAATTATTCCCCCTCCAACGAAAGCAGAAGCGCCCTGCTGGGCCTTGGGTATACGCCATGTGGGCATTGTAATCCATAACCATCCCTGCACAGCCGCCTTTCCTGCCCTCCACTTGCCCAGTCAACCCAAAGTTGCGGGATAGATGGTGGACGCAACTGGTCCCTTTCGTATAAAATAGCCCCAGAAAAACACGAAAGGAGTTTCAAACATGATATTCTATCCACTGGCCGCAGTCCTCTATGTGGGGGTCTATCTGGCGACGACTGCTGTCGCCATCTACCTTCTGGTGCTGGTCATCAAAGCCCTGCGGAAGTACATTGCATCCAAAGAGGTCCGGGAAGAAAAACGGGAGATTCGGAAATCCCTGGGGGAAGAGCTGCGGGAGAACCGCCTACGCTGCAAGATGACCCAGGAATTTGTGGCCGATGCCCTGGGCGTCAGCCGGCAGGCAGTATCCAAATGGGAAAACGGCACCACCGACCCCAGCACGTCGAACCTATTGACCTTGGCTGGCCTCTACGACATCTCCCCTGAGGTGCTATTGCGGCGCGTGGGCAGCGGCAAGGGAGAAGAAACGGAGGAGGGGTAAGCCATCACGGCTCCCCCTCCTCTGCACCCCGCCCATAGGCTTGGAGCACCGACAAAAACTCTGCCCCATAGCGCTGGGCCTTTACCTCACCCACCCCGGACACCGATAGGAGTTCCTCCCGGTTCCGGGGTGTTTTTCGCGCCATATCCACCAGGGTGGCGTTGGAAAAGACGATGTAGGCGGGCACCCCCTCCCGCTGGGCCAACTTGTTGCGCTGCTCCTTCAGGGCCGCCAAGAGGCCCTCGTCCACCCCCTGGCTGGACAGCGCCAAAGGCTCCTGCTCCAACAGGGGCTTAGGCTGTATCTTGGTCAACATCTCCACCCGCACCCCGTGGAACAGCACCCCGCCGGCAGCGGGGGTGGGGCGGAGGGTCGCGTAATTGGAGTCAATGAACACATAGCCCTTGGCCTCCAAACAGTCCAAATAGCTTTGGAGCAGCTCCCTGGGTGTGGCCTTCATCAAACCGTAGGTGGACAAATCCTCCAAGCCCAGCTCTAAAATCCGCTTGTCCCGGCTGCCCCGGAGGATGCGCAGGATCAGGGCCGCCCCCACATAGTACCCCAAACGATCCTTCACCCGCTTGACACAGGAGAGGATCATCTGGGCGGGAATGGTGATATCCGTCTGCTGGAACAGCCCCTGGCAGTTGCCACAGTTGCCGCAGCCTGGCTCGTGACCCTGGCCGAAGTAGTCCAGAATACGCCCCCGGAGGCAGTCCTCGGTCTTGCAGTAGTCCACCATCCGCTGGAGGCGTTCCATCTCCCGCCCCCGCAGCTCCGCCTGGGCCTCCGGGTCCAGCTCACTGTTGTCAGAGTTGTGGTCGATGAAGTATTTCGCCGTGGAGATATCCCCCGGGCCGTAGAGGAGGATACAGTCCGCCGCCTCCCCGTCCCGTCCGGCACGTCCCGCCTCCTGGTAGTAGGATTCCAGGTTCTTGGGCATATTGTAATGAAAGACATAGCTGACGTTGGACTTGTCGATGCCCATGCCGAAGGCGTTGGTGGCCACCATCACCAGCTTTCGGTCAAACTGAAAGTCGTCCTGGTTTTGCCGGCGCTCCGCCTCACTGAGCCCCGCGTGGTACCGGGTGGCGGAAAACCCGGCGGCGTTGAGGTCGTCGCACACCTGCTCCACCGCGGAACGGGTGGCGCAATAGACGATGCCGCTCTTGTCCCCCCGCTCCGCCACCAGCCGCCGGAGGGCGCTGCGCTTGTCCTTGGGTTTGTAGACGTCAAAGTACAGGTTGGGACGGTCGAAGCCGGTGACGGTGTGTACCGGGTCTTGAAGGGCCAGCCGCAGGGCAATGTCCCCCTGGACCTGAAGGGTGGCTGTAGCGGTAAAGGCGGCCACCACAGGCCGCCGGGGCAGGGCCTGGACAAAGTCCAGAATCTTCAAATAGCTGGGCCGGAAGTCCTGACCCCACTGGGAAATGCAGTGGGCCTCATCCACCGCCACCAGGGAAATTTCCTGCCGGGCCATGTTTTCCAGAAAGGCGGGCTTTTCCAGCCGTTCCGGGGCGATATAAATGAGCCGGTAGGCCCCGCTGCGGATGCCCCGCCAGACCTCCCGGCTCTCCTCCAAGCTCTGGGCACTGTTGAGCTGGGCCGCCGGAACCCCCGCGCCGGTGAGGGCCGCCACTTGATCCCGCATCAGGGAGATCAAGGGGGAGATCACCAAGGTCAGCCCAGGCAGCAGCAGGGCAGGGATTTGGTAGCACAGGGACTTTCCGCCGCCGGTGGGCATAATGCCCAGCACGTCCCGACCAGCCAGGATACCGTCCACCAGCGTCTCCTGTCCGGGACGGAATTCCGTGTGGCCGAAGTATTGTCGCAGTACGGCGAACTTGTCCATGGGCAGGGCCCTCCTTTGGCTCTGGGAAATCTGATGGAACCATTCTACCATACGGGATGCGGCTTTGTCCATGCTCCCGGTCAAAGGGCGTAAAATTTCCCCAAATGCTGTCGAAGCCCGCCGCAGGGTTTGCCGGATGCCAGCCTCGTGGCCAACTTGCATGGGCGGGGAAAATATGCTACACTACATATAATAAAATAACCCCTTGCATGAAGGAGGGTGCTCTATGAATCAGAACCTAGCCTATCAGGAAGAGTGGCCGGAGGAATTGATCGACGGGAAGGTCGTAGCCATGTCCCCCCGCCCAGCTTGGAACCATGTTTCCATTGCCGGAAACCTCTATACCATCTTTTCCAACTACCTGCGGGGAAAGCAGTGTATCCCCATCCCCGACGGCTTCGACCTACATCTCACAGACAGAGATACCTTTGTCCCAGACATGATGGTGGTCTGCAATCGGGATCAGCTCAAGCATAACGGTGTATATGGCGCTCCGGACCTGGTGGTGGAGGTCCTCTCCCCCAGCACAGCCAAGCGGGACAGGGGTTACAAGAAGAATGCCTATGAAAGCGCCGGTGTTCCCGAGTATTGGTTGATCAATCCCGCTGACCGCTCTGTGGAGGTCTACCGCCTGGCGGAAGGCCGCTATGTCCTGGACAACGTCTACTCTATCTTCCCCGACTGGATGCTGGAAACCATGACGGAAGAGGAAAAGGCGGAGATCGTCGCTGCGTTCAAATGCCATCTGTATGACGACCTGCTCATCTCCTTGGAGGATATTTTTAGCGGGTTGATCGACGTGTGAGCCCCAACAAGTCCATAGCATCAAAAGCCCTGACAGTCTCCCTGTCAGGGCCTTTTTGTTTGGTATAAAATCTACTCTTTACATTTTGTCAAAAAACGCTTAAAATAGACAGGCGAGTCTACTCATTAAAGCATTGAAGTTCTGTTGGACTGCAATGGAAAAGGAGAAATGAAATGAAGCGAGAGAAAAAGAAGTTTACCAGCCGATGGGGGTTTGTCCTCTCGGCGGTGGGGTCTGCCGTGGGTATGGCCAACGTCTGGGGATTCCCGGCCAAGATGGGCCAGAATGGCGGCGGCGCTTTCCTGGTGGCCTATTTGATCTTCATCGCGCTGTTCAGCGTGGTGGGCCTGTCGGCGGAGTATGCCGTGGGCCGCCGGGCCCACACAGGTACCTTAGGTGCCTATCAAATGGCCTGGGCCAGCCGAAAAAAAGCACTGGGGACTGCCGGCGGCGTTTTGGGCTGGCTGCCCTTGGCGGGCTCTATGTGCATCGCCATCGGCTACGCCGCCATCGTCGCCTATGTGCTAAAAGCCTTCGCCAGTTCCATCAATGGTTCCTTGATGCACGTGGACACCGGCACATGGTTTGAGGGCTTCTCCACAGCGGACTATTCTGTGCTCCCCTTCCACATCATCGTGGTGGTGGGAACCCTGCTGACCCTGCTTCTAGGAGCCAGGAGTATCGAAAAAACCAACAAGGTCATGATGCCGGTATTTTTCATCATCTTCGTCATCCTGGCCGTGCGGGTGTCCATGCTGCCTGGCGCGGCGGAGGGCTACCGCTATATGTTCTCCTTCCGCTGGGCGGAACTGCTGGACCCCATGGTGTGGGTCTGGGCCATGGGACAGGCCTTCTTCTCCCTGTCCATCACCGGCAGCGGCATGATCGTCTACGGGGCCTATCTGGACACGGCGGAGGACGTGGCGAAGCTGGCGAAACGGACGGCCCTCTTCGATACCATCGCCGCCCTGGTGGCCGCCCTGGTGATGATCCCCGCCTGCTTTGCCTATGGGCTGGACATCGGGGCGGGGCCCTCCCTGCTCTTCGTCACCCTGCCCCGGATTTTGCAGGACATCCCCCTGGGGCGGCTGTTCGCGGTGATTTTGTATATTGCCATGATCTTCGCCGGGGTCAGCTCCCTGCAAAATATGTTCGAGGCGGTGGGGGAATCCCTCCAACACCGCTTCCCCAAGCTATCCCGGAAACTGGTGTTGGCGCTCCTGTGCGTGGTATGCCTGGGTGTCGGGGTGAATATGGAGCCCATCTTCAAGTGGGGGCCGTGGATGGACATCGTCTCCATCTATATCATCCCCATCGGCGCCACCCTGGGTGCCATCTCCTGGTTCTGGATCATGCGCCGGGAGGATTTGATGGACGAGGTGGGACACGGTGCGAAAAAAGCACCGGGCCGTATCTGGTACAACGTAGGCCGCTTCGTCTATGTCCCCTGCGCGGTGCTGCTGTGCGCTATCGCACTGTTCAAAAAGGTGGCCTTTTGACCCCTTCCTCTGGGTTGGCAGAGCCTTAATGGGGTGCCTTGAAATAATTCCTGCCAAAGAGGATACCTGCCAGCAGCAAGGATGCGCCCAGGCCAGAATAAAACACAGCGATGAAGCGCTCTGGGGCAAGGCCAGATCCCCGCAAAGAAATCCCCCCTACTATCATCACCGCCATGATGAGAAAGGCTTTCCGGTCAAAGAATTTCAGGAAAAACTGCCGTTCCTCTTGATAGCCTAAAATTCGTGCCGTATGTTTGCGCACCAAACGCCCAAAGATGAATCTTTGAAACAGCGCGAATACCAAAAGGGACAGGATGAGATTGACCACTGACCAGTAGGTGGCATATGCCAAGATACCGATCCGGAAAACGTTGAACCCGGCTACTGTCCAGACAAGACAGGCCAGCAACAAAAGCGTTCTTTTTTTCACTTGCATAGCTGCGTTTCCTTTCTGATGGTGGGAGCGGTGGATGGGACGCTGATATAGGAAGAAGCCCTTGAACCATGTTGTTCAAGGGCTTCTTTGGTGGACCCAGCCTTGCCTTGGTCGAACTCCTCAGCAAGAACTTCTTCCAAGAGCTCCACATTGCTCCGTTCCTTGCTTTCCCCATCACGGTTTATGTTATAGTAGATCAGCAATTTATCATCAAAAAGAAACACCTTATGGATAAAGCATTTGATGACCCTGCTACGGTATTCGTCAATCGTTTCATCATCTTGCGGTTGGGCAAACTGTAGCAACAAATATGTGATTTGCTCTGGCGTGATAACAACATCCGTTGCTTTAGCGATTGCCAGCTCTGCTTCGATGGACTCTTGCTCATTCTCTAATTCTGCAAGTCTTGCGGGAAGTGTCTTTGTACTGACACCGGTCTCAATAGCCTTGAGTGTATTCTTGATAGCCTTCTCGACCTCAGCCAACCTATTTTCAAAGAAAATAATATCGCTGTTGTCTTCTAGATAGCGAAGTTGCATTTCATAACATTTTTCGCTGATATGCTGGATGATATCAGGTTGTAAAACAACATCAATGGTTTTCTGTACAACTGTCTCCTCTAACCAATCCCGGCGCACTGGTTTCTTAGCACAACCCTTTTTGGCACGATATGTAGGGCAATAATAGTATCTTTACGAGCCCACCGATGACTTTCTGGAAATCAAAGGGTCTAAGGGCATTGCCCTGAATGGGACCGTGACCAACACGGTGCCCACCAGCCTGAAGACCAACGAAGTGAAGTTCGTTTATTCGTGAGGTGGCAGCATGGCGAACAGCGCAGCAGAAGGCATCGTGCGGCCGGTGGCAAATACTTATGTAGGCGTAGATAACGTAGCACGAACCGTGAATCGAACCTATGGTGGTGTACTGGTCAAGCATTTTTGTAACACTTTGTTCGAGAAATTCACTACATGTTCC
>CAJUCB010000033.1 GCA_910584805.1 uncultured Oscillospiraceae bacterium | reverse complement strand
GGCTTAGAACCGCGTCGCGAACAGGCGCAGCGTGACACCACCAAGGTGGCGGAGTGCAGAGGCAGCGCCTCTGCCGGGTGCGGGCAGCGCCCGCAATCGCCAATGTTCCGCAGGAACGAGGCCCCGATGTAAAAAGCTCCCACCTCACAGCTCCCATCACAATCCCTTGCTCGTTTTTGTGGGACGCGCTACCCCGTGCATCTTATCATCAGGAGGTGCCCATTTATGCCCTTCGCCGATCTCCACTGCGACACCATCTCCCGCCTCCTCCACCAGCAGAGGGAGGGCCAACCCACCACCCTGCGCCAGGGGGAACCCCTGCAAGTCAACCTGACGAAACTCCGCCGCAGCGGCTATACCCTCCAAAATTTCGCCCTCTTCGTGGACCTCCACGCCCCCCAAACCCTGGCCACCAGCCCCTGGTCAGAGCTCCAAGCCCTGGCCCGGCGCTATTGGCAGGAGGTCCAGGAGAACCGGGACTGGCTCCACCCCGTACTCTCCGCAAGGGACCTGACCCGGGCCCAGGAGACGGGGAAGCTGGCCGCCGTCCTCACCGTGGAGGAGGGGGGCGTGTGCCAGGGGGCGCTGTCCCACTTGCGCACCCTGTACCGCCTGGGGGTGCGGATGCTCACCCTCAGCTGGAACTATGAAAATGAATTGGCCCACCCCAACGGACAGCAGGGCGGGCTAACAGAGACCGGATTCGCTTTTTTGGAGGAGATGGAAGCCCTGGGGATCATCCCCGACGTGTCCCACCTGGGGGACCAGGGCTTTTGGGACGTCTGCCGCCAGGCAAAACGCCCCTTCGTGGCCAGCCATTCCAACTGCCGGGCCCTGTACCCCCACCGCCGGAACCTCACCGACGAAATGCTCCGGGCCCTGGGGGACCGGGGGGGCCTGGTGGGGGTGAACTTCTACGCAGGCTTCCTGGACGGCGGCCCCATTGCCCGCACCGGGGATATCCTCCGCCACCTGCGCCACGTCATCGACGTGGGCGGCTTGGATGTTGTGGCCCTGGGCTCCGACTTCGACGGCATCGACACCCCCGTGGAGCTGGGGGACGCCGGCACCATGGACCACCTCACCACCGCCCTGGAACAGGGGGGCTTCACCCCCCGGGAGATCGACGCCCTGTGCTGGGGGAATGTGTGGCGGTTTTATGGGGAATGGCTGGCTTGACAATCATCGTTCAGCGGTATATAATAAGACGCAGAAGGGCACTGCCGGTAAACGGTTCAGCCCAGTTTGGTTGAAGCTTCTAAAATAGAAACCGTCACCGTGCAGGGTGGCGGTTTCTGCGTTTCACGATAACCGCAATCCGCCCCACCTCTTTTATACAGGATATACATGGATATACAAGGGTATTTTCACCGGCAGCCCCCGGGGTTGACGGGCTGGAATTTACAGATATGTCAATTTCTTTTCCCGCCTCTTGACAAGCCCTCCTGTGAAACATATAATATGGAGGTCAAACGCGCAAACTGCGCAGATTAAACATGAAAAGAGGAATTCACCAATGAAAAAGCTGCTTGCCTTATCCCTGGCCCTGGTGATGGCCCTGGGCCTGGCCGCCTGCGGCACCCCCAGCGAGCCCGCCGAGGACGAGACCAAAGACAACGCCGACGCCTCCGCCACCACCGAGATCAAGGGCTTGGAGGACGGCGTGCTCACCGTGGGAATGGAGTGCGCTTATGCCCCCTACAACTGGATGCAGAGCGACGACTCCAACGACGCGGTGCCCATCGTCAACAACGCTGGCTCCTACGCCAACGGCTATGACGTGATGATCGCCAAGAAGATCTGCGAGGCCAACGGCTGGGAGCTGGAAGTCTACGCCACCGACTGGGACAGCCTCATCCCCGCCCTCCAGGCCGGGACCATCGACGCCGTCATCGCCGGCCAGTCCATGACCGAGGAGCGTATGCAGCAGGTGGACATGGCTGGCCCCTACTTCTACGCCTCCATCGTCTGCGTCACCAAGGCAGACAGCGAGCTGGCCAGCATCAAGGGCATCTCCGAGCTCAAGGGCACCTGCACCGCCCAGACCGGCACTGTCTGGTACGACACCTTCCTGCCCCAGGCCGCGGAGAAGGCCGACATCCAGATCCAGACCCAGGCTGAGAGCGCACCCGCTATGATTATGTCCGTGGAGAGCGGCACCGTGGACTTCATCTGCACCGACGTGCCCACCGCCATGGGCGCCGTGGCCGCCTACCCCGACCTGGTGATGCTGGACTTCACCGGCAGCGAGGACAACTTCGACGCCGACGAGGGCGACATCAACATCGGCATCTCTGTCCTCAAGGGCAACACCGGCCTGAAGGACGCCATGGATAAGCTGCTGGGCACCATGACCGCAGAGGACTTTGAAGCGCTGATGAAGAGCGCCATCGAAATCCAGCCCGAGATCTAAAAACAGACAAACACAGCGGCTATCCGGCTCTGGGACCAGGGCCGGATAGCGTTGGTTACAGAGAAAAGAAACGAGAGATATGTATAGAAAGGGGCGCATCACCTTATGGAGAAGTTAACCCAGCTTTTCGAGGATATCGTGAAGCTCTGGGGGGCTTACGGCGGCTGGTCAGGCCAGTATATGGTGGGCATCCGGCGGACCCTGCTCCTGGCCGTGGCCGCCACCCTCATCGGCTGCCTCATCGGGCTGCTGTGCGGCATTTTGAATACCATCCCCTACAGTAAAAGCGACAACATCGTCAAGCGCTTCTTCCTCAAGCTCATCCGTGTGGTGGTGCGCATCTATGTGGAGGTGTTCCGGGGGACCCCCATGATCCTCCAGGCCGTGTTTATCTTTTACGGCATCCCCTACTTCAGCGGCGTCCAGCCCTTCCAGGGCAACACGGGGATGTGGATGGCGGCACTGCTGGTGGTGTCCATCAACACCGGCGCCTATATGGCCGAATCCGTCCGGGGCGGCATCATCTCCATCGACCCCGGCCAGACCGAAGGGGCCAAGGCCATCGGCATGACCCACGTGCAGACCATGGTGAATGTGGTACTGCCCCAGGCCCTGCGCAACATCATCCCCCAGATCGGCAACAACTTCATCATCAACCTGAAGGACACCTCCGTGATGTTCATCATCGGCTTCGTGGAGTTCTTTGCCACCCACCGGAGTATCGTGGGCATCAACCTGATGTACTTCCCCTCCGCCACCATTGAGATGATCGGCTATCTCACCATGACCCTGGTCTCCTCCATCCTGCTGCGGTGGTTGGAGAAGAAGCTGGACGGGGACGACAACTATGAGCTGGTCCAAGCCGACCAGCTCACCCTGGCCGCCGGGACCTATTCCCATCCCCACACCCCGGAAAAGGCCCTGGAACGGAGCTTGAAGAAGGAGGAGGAACGGTAATATGGACGCTGTGCTGCAAGTAAACCACCTCTCCAAGTCCTTTGGCTCCCACGAGGTGCTGCGGGATATCGACTTCACCGTGAAGAAGGGGGACGTAACCTCCATCATCGGGGCCTCCGGTTCTGGCAAGTCCACCCTCCTGCGGTGCATCAACCTCTTGGAGACCCCCAGCAAGGGGGAAATCTTCTTCCACGGGGAGAACGTGGCTGCCCGGGGGGTGAACCCCACCGCCTACCGCTCCAAGGTGGGTATGGTATTCCAGAACTTCAACCTGTTCAGCAATATGACCGTGCTGCAAAACTGCATGGTGGGACAGACCAAGGTGCTCAAGCGGCAGGAGAAGGATGCCAAGGAGACCGCCTTGCAATTCCTCCACAAGGTGGGCATGACCCCTTACATCAACGCCAAGCCCCGGCAGCTCTCCGGTGGCCAGAAGCAGCGGGTGGCCATCGCCCGTGCCCTGGCCATGGACCCGGAGGTGCTCCTCTTCGACGAACCCACCTCCGCCCTGGACCCGGAGATGGTGGGAGAGGTGCTCACCGTCATGCGCAGCCTGGCGGGGGAGGGCCTCACCATGCTGGTGGTGACCCACGAGATGGCCTTTGCCCGGGACGTGTCCAACCACGTGGTGTTCATGCGGGAGGGCGTGATCTGGGAGGAGGGCGGCCCCCAGGAGATTTTCGTCAACCCCCAGCGGGACGAAACCAAGGAATTTCTCTCCCGCTTTATGGAGCGGTGAGGGAAGCAATACGAGAGAACACACCCCGGTGGATTTTTCCACCGGGGTGTGCTATACTAAGGCAGATCTTATGAGGGGATGAACCATGGACCAGAGGTTATATACGCAGCTCTGCGCCCTGGCGGAGAAGCACGGGGCGCACAAGCTGGTGCTCTTTGGCTCCCGGGCCCGTGGAGACCACAGGCCCACCAGCGACATAGACTTGGCCATTTATGGAATGCCGGCGGAGCAGCGGAGCCTGTTTTGGTGGGAGGCGGAGGAGCTTCCCACTTTGTTGAAATTCGACCTTGTACACGTAACGCCGGGATTGGACCCGGCCCTGCTTGACAATATCCAACGGGACGGGGTGACGCTCTATGAACAAGATGACGAACTATCTGCGGGCACTGGAACGCCTTCAGGAGGCGGTGGGGATGTACCAGGCCCAGCGGGACAATAGCCTGTATCAGGACGGGCTGATCCAGCGCTTTGAATTTACCACGGAGCTGGCCTGGAAGTCTTTGAAGGAATACTTGGAGGACCAGGGGGCTGAGCTGCGGGGGACGCCCAAGGCTGTGCTGAAGGAGGCGTTTTCCGCCGGGTTGGTCCAGGAGGAATTGGCCTGGGTGGCCATCCTGGACGCACGCAACCAGACCTTCCATATTTATAAGGAGGAGACGGCAAGGGAGATCGCCCAAAGGATTTGCGAAAGCTTCCTGCCTGTGTTCCAGGCGTTGGCGGCAGTTTACCGAGAGAACAGTTGAGAGAAAGAGGGCCTGGGACATGGCAAAGAAAAATGAGGTATATTCCCTGCGGATAGAGGGCTATGGCAGCAGTGGCGAGGGGGTGGCCCACTTGGAGGGACAGGCAGTGTTCGTCAAGGGGGCGCTGGCTGGGGAGCTGTGCAGGGTGCAGCTCTTGAAGGTGGGGAAGCACGCCGCCTGGGGCCGGGTGGCGGAGGTGTTGGAGCCCTCCCCCCACCGGCAGGCCCCCGACTGCCCCCAGTACCCCAAATGCGGCGGCTGCGCCCTGCGGCACATGGACTACCAGGAGGAGCTGCGCTATAAGCGCCAGCGGGTGGAGGATGCCTTGCGGCGCATTGGCGGCTGGGAGGGGACGGTGGATATCATCCACGGTGCGGCCCAGCCGGAGCGTTACCGCAATAAAATCCAGTTCCCTGTGGCCCAGGGGCCCCAGGTGGGCTTTTACCGGGCCCGGAGCCACGATGTGGTGGACGCCCCGGACTGCCTCCTGCAACCCCTCCCTGCCACCCGCCTGCGGGAGGCGTTCAAGGGGTGGATGGAGGCCCATCAGGTCCCGGCCTATGACGAGGCCAGCCACAGGGGGCTGGTGCGGCACTTCTATGTCCGGGTGAACCGGGCGGGGCAGTCCCTGTGCGCCGTGGTGGCCAAGGGGAAAAAACTCCCCCAGGAAGCTGCCCTGGTGGCGGCCCTCCGGGCCGCGGAGCCGGGGCTGGTGGGGGTGGTGCTGTCCAGCAACCTAGAGCGCACCAACGTCATCCTGGGCAAGGAGCAGCGGTTGCTCTGGGGCCAGGACTTTTTGGAGGATACCCTCTGTGGGCTGTCCTTCCGGCTGTCGGTGCCCTCCTTCTACCAGGTGAACCGGGACCAGGCAGAGCTCCTCTACGGCCGGGCCTTGGAGCTGGCGGGGCTCACCGGGGAGGAGACGGTGTTGGACCTCTACTGTGGCATCGGTACCATCACCCTGGCCATGGCCCGGCAGGCCAAGGGGGCCATCGGGGCGGAGGTGGTGCCGGAGGCGGTGGAGGACGCCAAGGGGAACGCGGCGCGCAATGGGATATCCAACGCGGAGTTCCTCTGCGCCGATG
Source organism: uncultured Oscillospiraceae bacterium (assembly GCA_910584805.1). Lineage (GTDB taxonomy): Bacteria > Bacillota > Clostridia > Oscillospirales > Oscillospiraceae > Evtepia. The sequence continues at coordinate 13,888 of CAJUCB010000033.1, read as the reverse complement.
CAGGCCAAGCGGCTGCCCTGCTGGCCCAGCGGGGCCTGCGGCCGGCGGTAATCTGTGTGGACCCACCCCGGAAGGGGATTTCAGAACAGGTAATCGACGCCATTGTGGACATGTCACCGGAGCGGGTGGTGTACGTGTCCTGCGACCCGGGGACGCTGGCCCGGGACGTGAAGCTGCTGGCGGCGCGGGGGTACGTGCTGCGGCGAGCGGAGGCGGTGGACCTGTTCCCCAGGGCGGGGCATGTGGAGACGGTTGTTTTGCTTTCCAAGGGGGAAATCGACTCGAAGAAAATTTGCGCCACCCTGAATTGTAATGCTGGCGATATTGTGGACTTCCTGCCAGAAAGCGAGGGATTGTAGAAATGACACTTGAGATGATGGCGACTCTAACTAAACGAGTTGCTGAGCTTGTTCAAACCTACAGTGATAATTTTCAGCAATTTCAGCGGGCAACTTATAATGAAACCCAAGTGCGTGTTGATTTTGTCAATCGGTTCTTCAAGCTCCTAGGGTGGGATGTGGACAATGAACGTGGCTTGCCGCAGCATCTGCGTGAGGTGACCCATGAGGCTACCGTTGTTGTTGAGGAAGATGGGGTCCAGCGCAGCAAAAAACCTGACTACTCTTTTAAGGTTGGCACGGAAGTTCTTTATTTTCTTGAAACAAAAAAGCCTGCTGTAAATCTTTCTGTCGATGCAGCGCCTGCATTTCAACTACGCAGATATGGATGGAGCGGAAACTTAAATATTTCACTGTTGACGAATTTCACTGATCTATATATCTATGATTGCTCGGTTCGTCCCAAAGAAGGCGATGACCAGAGTGTTGCAATGATAGCCCACTACCACTTCAAAGAATATGTAGAGCGTTTTGAGGAAATCTATACTATGCTTTCCAAGGAAGCAGTTCTGAATGGTCAGTATGAACGCCAATTCGGAAGGATTCATGAAGCTTTGCGCCGTGAGCCGTTCGATCAGTATTTCTTGGATCAGATTAGAACCTGGCGTAATATGCTTGGAGAAGATATTCTGCATAACAATCTCGAAGTTGATGTGGAAACACTTAATATTTTTGTCCAGCGAATACTCAACAGAACGATTTTCCTACGTAGTTGTGAGGATAGATGTTTTGAAAACTATGAGTCGCTGAAAGCCATTACTACATATCAGGAACTGAGGGCACGATTTGCTGCAGCGGATCAGAAGTATGATTCCGGCCTTTTCGAGCTTTTAGAAGAAGACCGTCTCACTGTATCTGATGCAGTGATGATTGAGATTTTCCAAAGCCTCTATTACCCGAATAACTCTTATGAGTTTGGCGTGATTGCCCCCTATATCATCGGCCAGATCTATGAACTGTTCTTGGATGAAGCGCTGGTAATCCGAGAAGATGGCCATGTTGAGGCGTGCGAAAAGCCTGAAGTAATAGACGCTCAAGGAGCCGTTAATACGCCGAAAAACATAACTGATAGTATCGTCGAGGAAACACTGCATCCTCTGTATGCAAATAAAGCACCAGAGGAAGTAGCGCAATATTGCATTGCAGATATTTGCTGTGGATCTGGCAACTTTCTGCTGTCAGCATTTGAATATATTGTAAACTATCATATTAAATATTATCAGAGTCACGATGTGGAAAATGCTGAGCGAAGGGGCGATATTTATCAGTTGCCTGGCAGCGCAAACTATATTCTTTCCTATGAAAGAAAGCGTGACATTCTGAAGAATAATATTTTCGGCGTTGATATTGACCCGCTTGCGGTGGAAGTGTCAAAGTTTAGTTTGCTTCTAAAGGTATTGGAAAACTCGTCCCTAGAGGAAGTGGAAGCATATCACCAGCGCACGCACCAGCGTATTCTTCCTAATTTGGATAAAAACATCAAAAATGGCAATAGCCTTGTAGATATGTCCTATACATGTTTTGATGCTTCCGTTTATCAGGATATTACCTTGATGAATAAATTAAAAATGTTCGATTGGAACGCTGAATTCGGCAACAAAAAATTTGATGCGATCATTGGGAATCCGCCGTATATCCGTGTGCAGAATATGGTGCAGTATTCTCATGAGGAATATGACTTTTACAAGAGCGATCATTCTCCTTATGTAACGGCGCAGGTTGACACCCTCGACAAGTATTACTTATTTATCGAAAAAGGACTTGCTCTGTTGAATGAAGGCGGAATGCTGGGATATATAGTCCCGCATAAGTTTATGAACATTAAGTCTGGTGCAAAGCTAAGAGAGCTTCTTGCTGAAAATTCCAATGTTAAAAAAATTCTGCATTTCGGAACACATCAGGTCTTTGAAAATAGAAGTACCTATACCTGTATTTTGGTTCTATCCAAGCAGAGCCAGGAAGCATTTCAAATTGGTTTTGTTCAGGATTGGAATCAGTTCCTATTCGATCATAATGTAGAATGCACACCCTATCCGGCTGAGTATATCACAGGGCAACCTTGGATCTTTTTGCCGCAGAATATTGTAACGCATTTAGAGAAAATAGCGGCCAACTGTGTCCCGCTTTCCTCCCTAACGGACATCTTTGTGGGACTGCAAACAAGCGCTGACGATGTATATATCCTCTATGCAGATGCTGAGGATGCGAACTATGTCTACTTTCATGATCAACAAAAACGTGAATTTAAGATAGAAAAAGGCATACTGCGAAAAGGTATATACGATGTTCAGATTGCCAGCTATGAAAAGATTACAGCCAACTGTTATATTATTTTCCCATACAAAGAGGTGAATAGAAAGCCTGTCCTTTATAGTCTAACAGAGATGGAAAAGAATTTTCCTTACGCATTGGCGTATTTGAATGAAAATAAAGTAAAGCTAGATAAACGAAAAATGAAAAGACGGACGGAAGAAACGTGGTTTGCGTTTGGCCGGAGCCAAAGCATTCGACGGTTTCTATCGGGTGAGCATCTTGTTTGGCCTGTATTGTCTATTGGTTCAAACTATGTTTATGACAGCGAGATGGTTGCATTTACCGGTGGTGGTAATGGACCGTTTTATGGTATAGAAATGAAGCGATCTTCCCAGGAGTCTATTTTCTACATCCAAGCTATATTGAACCATTGGTTAATGGAGCTGCTTGTCAAAAGTAAGGCGAGTACCTTTAGAGGGGACTATTACTCCCACGGAAAGCAGTTTATCGCAACGCTGCCGATTTATAAGATAAATTTTAATAATCCTGTCGAGGCTGCAAAACACCAGCAGATTGTAGAGATGGTACAAAACATCATGCAACTAAAGGTTCAATTGGCTTCTGTGCCCAATGCTGCTCGCCGTACAGTTTTGGAACACGCTGTTGCAGCAATTAACGCCGACCTGAACCGTGCAATCGACAAGCTCTATCAGGTAGAATCTCAGGAAGTCGAGGAATCAGCATGAAACCGACAGAAGGATACAATAAGTTAAGAGGCGGATACTACACCCCCGACAAGATATCTGAATTTATTGCGGAGTGGGCAATTCGTACCCCTTCTGATGCTGTTTTAGAACCGAGCTGTGGGGATGGTAGTTTCTTGAATGCCATTACCAAGCGACATAGCGAACTGGGTGCCTCTGATGAAACAATCAAAAAAAATGTAATCGGAATTGAATTGGATGATGCTGAAGCTGCGAAGTCTGCGCAATATGGCACTACAGTGATATGCAAAGACTTCTTCACATATTATCAAGAGAATATTGAAGATCAGACGCAATTCGATGTAGTTGTCGGAAATCCGCCCTTTATTCGTTATCAGTATTTTACAGAGGAATACCGTAAGATTGCGTTTGCTCTGATGAAGAAACATGGGTTTCATCCCAATCGCCTAACAAATATTTGGCTCCCATTTTTAGTGCTTTCTTGTAAGGCATTAAAAACCAATAGCCGGATCGGAATGGTTATTCCAGCTGAATTGTTTCAAGTTAATTATGCTGCCGAAGCAAGACAGTTTCTCAGCACTTTTTTTGATAAATTAACGCTTGTTACATTCAAACGGCTGGTTTTTGAGGATATACAGCAGGAAATAGTTCTCCTTTTGGGCGAAAGGGGCTGTGATAAACATGGTATTCGTGTTGTAGAGCTGAATGATATGTCTGATCTCATTGCACAAGGTCAAGCGTGTTTGGAAAATGTTGAGTTCAAAGAACTTGATCACAGCCGTGACAAATGGGTTAAATACTATTTGACCAACGAGGAGCTGGGGGTGCTTAAGCGCCTGAACGAGAATCCAAGAATCTTCAATGCAACTGACTTGTTTGAAGTGAATGTTGGCCTTGTCAGCGGCGAGAATGACTTTTTTGTAATCAACCAAGCTACGGTAGAGGCGTTCAATCTTCAAGATAGTGTTATCCCGATTATCAGCCGTTCGGAGCAGCTAAAGGGTGTGCGCCTAACGAATGAAGATTATGATAGCTTGATTACATTGGGTAAAAGGGTATTCTTTTTTGCGCCTGGAAATGTGGAGGTTGATGCACTAACTGATGAGCAAAGAGCATACATTCAATGGGGAGAAGGGAAAGGCTTTGACAAGAACTACAAATGTCGGATAAGGCCGAAGTGGTATTATGTATCACAGACGTGGCGTGCTGATGCGTTCTTAATTCGTCAAGCACATCTGTATCCTCGGATGATTCTGAACGAGAAGCGAGCGCTGGTCACGGATACGCTTCATAAGGTTAGATTCTTAGATGGCATCGAAGGAGAGCTTGTTGCGGCAGCTTTTTTGAACACATACACGTTTGCACTGAGCGAAACGATTGGCAGAAGTTACGGTGGGGGCGTTCTTACCTTTGAGCCAGGAGAAATAAGGAAACTCCGAATCCCAATGAAAATGGCCGATCAATTAGACTTGGAGAAGATGGACAACTGGCAGCGGTTGGGCGAAATCGACAAAATTCTGGAATATACAGATAAAATTTTGCTTCGGGATGGTCTTGGTTTGTCAAAATATGAGATCGAACGATTGCACAGTATTTGGAACAAACTGTCCGGCCGAAGAATGCGTCGTAAAAACCAGAACACATAGATTTTTGCTTGCAGTCAGCCAAACAGTTTAGGGACCTGCTTGGCTGACTGCGCTTTTCTTCGACCTCCTTTTGATCCCCAAAAGCCGGATAAAATCATCAAACAAAGAAGTATCTACCGGCTGGGACATCATCCATTTCCCGCCATGATAGGTTTTGCTCTCCTCATAAATCCTTTGGACTTGCAAGGAAAAAGAGAAAATACCGCCGCTCCCTTCCAAGGGAACGGCGGCATTTTGTTACGAAGGGAAGCTGTGGCTTACTGGAAGTTTGCCTTCCGCTTCTCCAGGAATGCGCCCAGGCCTTCCTCGGCGTTGGCGTGCATACGCACGGCGGCCTGGTCGGCAGTCTCCTCCTTGAGCAGCTCAGCCAGGGTGGTCTCATGGGCCTTGTTCATCAGGGCCTTGGACTTGGTGTAGCAGTTCAGGGGGCCGCGGGCGATCTTATTGGCCAGCTTCATGGCCTCGTCCATCAGCTGGTCAGCGGGATAGACATAGTTGGCGATGCCCAGGGTCTTCATCTCGTCGGCCTTCACGGCGCGCTGGGTGAGCATCAGCTCCTTGGCGATGTTGGGGCCAACCACACGGGGCAGCAGGTAATGGCAGGCGCAGTCGGGGATCAGGCCCACCTGGCCAAAGGCCACGATGAACATGGCGTTGTCTGCCACCAGGGCGATGTCAGCGGCCATCACCAGGGAGGTGCCGGCACCGGCAATGGCGCCGTGGGCGGCGGCAATGACGGGCTTGGGGAAGGTGTTGAGCAGGGTGGTGAACCCACCGGCCACGGTCATGAAGTCGAAGAAGGCGTCCTCGGTGGTGATGCCCTTCATCTCGGCAATGTCGCCGCCGGCGCAGAAGGCACGGCCCTCGCCGTTCATCACCACGCAGCGCACGGCAGCGTCGTCACGGGCGGCCTCAAAGGCGGTGGTCAGGTCGGCGAAGATCTGCTTGTTCAGGGAGTTCATGGCCTTGACGCGGTTGAGGCTGATGACAGCCACGCTGCCCTCCACGCGGTACAGGACGGTTTCCAGTTCCATAGTAATCAGTGCTCCTTTTTATCAGTAGTGTTGTAAATGGTAGGCGCTTCTTGCTCTTCCTATTATATCATACCCCAAAGCCCTTGAAAAGCATAATTTCAAAAAGCCCCGCTGCCGGGGTTTTTCCTTGTCTATCTGCCCGAAAACAGCCCTTTTGTCCCGTCGCTTTTTGTCGAGGCCGTAAAAATCCGGCAGGAAATCCCCGAAAAGGGTTCCTTTTCCGTCCATTCTGTGGTATATTACAAAACGGTAACAGCTCTGTCACACCCCGTTGGACAGCCTGCCGCCACCCTGTTTGTACATCCAAACACTTGAAGATACCCCCACACGCAGCCACCAAAGGAGTGACCGCCTATGCACCAGTCCATCGCAAAGTTCCTGCTCACCATCCTACTGTTGACCGCCCTGTTCCCCGCCGCCTTTGCCGCCAGCTTTGAGGACATCAACCAACCGGAAGTCTTCCTCAAGCAAGAGCGCAACGGCACCTGCACCCTGGCCTCTTCCGCCATGATGCTCCGCCGGGCCGCTATGCTCCGGGGGGACGAGAACTGGGCCGAGAGCACCGAGAGCTCCAACCGTGACGCCTATTGGCGCTCCGGCCGGGGCCTGCCCTATGTGTTCTCCTACAACGGCTTTACCGTGGGACACGCCTTCCTCCCCGGCGGGGAGGCAAACCGGCAGGTCCTCATTGACCTGCTGGCCCAGCACCCGGAGGGCATCGTCCTCCACGCCGCCTGCGTCCCCCACGGCATCCTCCTCACCGACTACACCGACGGCGTGTTCTACTGCGCCGACCCCTCCCAGGCCATCGCCCCCGGCCGCATCCCCATCGGGGAGGCCTACGGCACCCGGATTGAGAACTCCAATGCCTACTGGTTTGTGAGCGCTCCCGCCCTGCGCCTGGACAGCCCCCTGGAAGAGCTGTGCTCCAACCTGAGCCAGCAGACCGCCACCCCGGCGGTATCCACCGCCCCCCTGGCCCTGGCCTCCGGCGGTGTCCAGCCCCTTCCCTTGGATACATTCTGAGCACGGGAAATTCCCATGAAAGCCTGGCTTTCGTGGGAATTTTTTTGCCTGTTTTGGAGTTTTTCCCCAAAGGGGGTAGGTTTCCGTTGACGGGGTATCCTACCATGGACTATAATAAACAAGAATACACCTGCGTCCGCGCGATGCAAATTCGACACAGTACAAAAGCGAAAGGGGAACTTTTCTTATGGCAAACGATCGTGTTTTCAACTTCTCCGCAGGCCCGTCCATGCTCCCGCTGGAGGTCCTCCAACGGGCCGGGGCAGAGATCACCAACTACAACGGCTCCGGTATGTCCGTGATGGAAATGAGCCACCGCTCCAAGGTCTTTATGAAGATCTTTGACGACACCCAGGAGAAGTTCAGAAAACTCCTGAACGTGCCCGAGGGCTATAAGGTCCTCTTCCTCCAGGGCGGCGGCACCATGCAGTTCAGCATGGTCCCCCTGAACCTCATGGGGGCCACCGGCAAGGCGGACTACGCCGTCACCGGCCACTTCGCCAAGCTGGCCAAGAAGGAGGCGGACAAGTACGGCACCACCACCGACGCCACCCCCATGGATGCTTTCACCGCCATCCCCGCCCAGGACAAGCTCAAGCTCAGCGCTGACGCCTCCTATTTCTACTACTGCTCCAACAACACCATCGAGGGCACCCAGTGGCAGTATGTTCCGGAAACCGGCTCCGTGCCCGTGGCCTGCGACATGTCCTCCGACATCCTCTCCCGTCCCATCGACGTGAGCAAGTTCGGCCTGATCTATGCCGGGGCCCAGAAGAACCTGGCCCCCGCCGGCCTCACCATCGTCATCATCCGGGAGGACCTGGCAGGCAAGGAGCTGCCCATCACCCCCGCCATCATGAACTACAAGCACATGATCGACAAGGACTCCATGTATAACACCCCCCCCTGCTGGTGCATCTATATGCTGGGCCTCATGTGCGACTGGTTGGAGTCCCAGGGCGGCGCCGCAGGCATCGAAAAGCTGAATATCAAAAAGGCCAACATGCTCTATGAAGCCCTGGAAGGCACCAAGCTCTTCCAGCTCTCCGCCCAGAAGGAGGCCCGCTCCTTCATGAACGTGACCTTCCGCACCGGCTCCGACGAGCTGGACGACAAGTTCGTCAAGGCCTCCGTGGAGCAGGGCTTCACCAACCTGAAGGGCCACCGCTCCGTAGGCGGGATGCGCGCCTCCATCTACAACGCCATGCCCATGGAGGGCGTGGAGGCCCTGTGCGACTTCGTCCGCAAGTTCGACAAGGAAAATTAAGGATGAAAGTTTTCGTCCACCTTTTTCAGACGAAGCGCGGAGCCGTCGTGAGCAGCGGGCTAAGCCCCGGAGCGCAGGCGAAGCCCAAGGAGGGGCCGCAGGCCCCGGATGGGTTCGCCGGAGTCGGAGGGGCTTAGAACCGCGTCGCGAACAGGCGCAGCGTGACATCACCAAGGTGGCGGAGTCCAGAGGCAGAGCCTCTGGCCAGGTCCAGGGCGGGAGCCCTGGCCAGATTTGGGCGGGAGCCCAACCGAACCCGTCGTCAAAATGATTCTTCGAGGTGACCAACCATGTATCATATCAAAACCATGAACAAAATCTCCAAGGTGGGCCTGGCCCAGCTGGACGACCGCTTTGAAATCAGCGACACCATGGAGCAGGAGGACGCCATCCTGGTGCGCTCCGCCAAGCTCCACGACTACGACTTCCCCGCTGCATTGCAGTGCATCGCCCGGGCCGGAGCCGGGGTGAACAACATCCCCCTGGACCGGGCCGCCGACAGCGGCGTTGTGGTGTTCAACACCCCCGGCGCCAACGCCAACGGCGTGAAGGAACTCACCTTGGCCGCCCTGCTCCTCTCCTCCCGGAAAATCGCCCAGGGTGTGACCTGGGTGAAGGAGCAGTCCGCCGCCGGGGAGGACGTGGCCGCTGTGGTGGAAAAGGGCAAATCCGCCTATGCCGGCCCGGAGCTTTTGGGCAAGACCCTGGGCCTGGTGGGCCTGGGGGCCATCGGCGTCCTGGTGGCCAACGCCGCCGCCGCCCTGGGCATGGACGTTGTGGGCTATGACCCCTTCCTCTCCGTGGCCAACGCCCTGAACCTCTACCCCGGGGTGGAGATCGTAGACAGCCTGCCCCAGCTCTATAGCCGGGCCGATTATATCTCCCTCCACCTGCCTATGAACCCCAACACCAAGGGCAGCATCAACGCCGAGGCCTTCGCCGCCATGAAGGACGGGGTGCGCATGGTAAACCTGGCCCGGGGGGAGCTGGTGGATACCGCCGCCCTGAAGGCCGCCCTGGACAGCGGCAAGTGTGCCGCCTATGTCACCGACTTCCCCTCCAGCGAGACCGCCGCTATGGAGGGTGTGGTGGCCATCCCCCACCTGGGGGCCTCCACCCCGGAGTCTGAGGACAACTGCGCCATCATGGCTGCCCGCCAGGTCCAGGACTACCTGGACAACGGCAACATCGTCAACTCCGTGAACTACCCCAACCTGACCATGGCCCGCAGCGGCAAGAACCGGGTGTGCGTCCTGGCTAAGGGGGCGGATGCCGCCGCCATCGTGGCCGCAGTCCCCGCCGTGGCCGCCTCCGCCTCCCAGACCAGAGGGGACTACAGCTATACCATCCTGGACACCGACGCCCCTGTGGACGCCGCTGCCGTCAGCGCCATTCCCGGCGTGGTGCGGGTGCGGGTCCTGGGCTGAGGAGGGCCACGCTATGCCCAACATCCATCCCACTGCCTGGGTGGCCCCCGGGGCCTTTGTCCGGGGGGACGTAACCCTGGCAGAACAGGTAAACGTCTGGTACAACGCCGTCCTCCGGGGAGACCAGGAGACCATCACCGTGGGGAAAGCCAGCAACATCCAGGACAACTGCGTCCTCCATGGGGACGCAGGCTGTAACGTGGCCGTGGGGGAATACGTCACCGTAGGCCATGGGGCCATCCTCCATGGCTGCACCGTGGAGGACAAGTGCCTCATCGGCATGAACGCCGTGGTGCTGGACCACGCAGTGATTGGTGCCGGCTCCATTGTGGGGGCCGGGGCGGTGGTATCCGCCGGCACGGTGGTCCCCCCCAACAGCCTGGTGGTGGGGATTCCCGGCAAGGTGAAGCGGTCCCTGACAGAGGCGGACATCCAAGGGACTGTGGACAACGCCATGAACTACCTGACCCTCACCGAAAAAGGCCAGGCGGACCCGGAGAACCATCGTTAAGTACCCCTAAGTGCCCCATGGAATTCACCTCGTAGCATCTGTGCCCCCAGCCTCATCCCAAGTGTGTATGCTTGGCGCCTGAAAGGAGCCCTGCCATGAATTTCCAACTCAGTCACCCGGAGCATCTCAGTGTCCAAGGCCCCGACGGCCGGGTCTGGCGGGGCGCCAACCAGGTGTGGTACTCCACCCCCTGGCAGCGCCGCGCCGGCTGCGGCCCCACCACCGCTGCCACCCTCCTGGCCTACCTGGGCCGCAGCCGCCCGGAGCTGGCGGAGTTGGCCCCGGAGGAGGGCTCCTTCCTGCCCTATATGGAGGCCGTCTGGCCTTATGTCACCCCTGGCGGCCGGGGGCTGGACGACCCGGAGGGCTTCCTCCTGGGCTGCCGCAGCTTTGCCCTCTCCCGGCACTGTATCCTCCGGGGGGAAATCCTGTGGATCCCCCCGGAAACTGCCCAGCGGCCACCCCTCACCCGCTGCCGCAGCTTCCTCACCAGCGCCCTGGATGCCGACTGCCCCCTGGCCTTCCTGAACTATTCCAACGGGAACCTCAGCGGCCTGGACAACTGGCATTGGGTCCCCCTGGTGTCCGCCAAGGGCAAGAAAGCCTCCTTCCCCTGCGTCATTCTGGACGAGGGCCAGGAGGGGGAGATCGACTTTGCCCTGTGGCTGAAGACCACCAGCCTGGGAGGCGCCCTGGTGGTGCTCACCCCGGAGGAGTAGAAGTACATCATTCTGTATATAGACTAGGAGGTGAGAACCATGCTGGAACAAAAAGATTTACAGGCCATTGATGAAATAATCCAAAAGCGCATCGGTGAATCAGAAGAGCGGACAAACCAGCGCTTTGAGGAAATGCAAGCGCAGATGGACAGACGGTTTGAAGCAGTAGACAAGCGCTTTGAAGCAGTAGACAAGCGCTTTGAATCCATAGACAACCGCTTTGAAGCCATAGATAAGCGCTTGGATACCATGGATAAGCGCTTGGATACCATGGATGCGCGGTTTGATGCCATGGACAACCGCTTGGATGCCATGGACATGCGGTTTGATGCTATGGACAACCGCTTGGACGAGATGAAGGGGGACATTTGGCAAAGTGTCTCGGTCATGATGGACGCGAAATTCGATAAGCTCTTCCATCTTCTGGCGGAGAACCAGCAGATCTTACAGGAGAAGATGGACCGGATCCTGGGGGAGAAGTTGCCTGAACGGGTGGAGAAAACGGAAGGGGACGTACAGGTTTTGAAGGTCGCTGTCCGCCACCTCAACCAGGATGTGGAGGAGCTCCGGGCGGCCAAGTAAGAAGAGATAGAAGAGAAGCGGGCGCTGTCCAAACGACAGCGCCCGCTTTGTCCAACGCAGTATGTAAGCTTATTTCTCCCGCAGCTGCTTCATGGCGTCGCCGCACCACACCACCTGGTTGCGCCCGAAGCGCTTGGCGTCGTAGAGCATGGTGTCGGCGATGTTGAGATAGGTCCGGTAGTCGTCGCCGCTTTTGGGGGTCACGGTGACGCCGCCGATGCTCACGGTAACCCAGGGCCCCACAGAGGGGGTGTGGGGGAGGTGAAGGTCCTCAATGCGCTTGCGCAGCTGCCGCAGGTGGTCAAAGACCATCTGGGCGTCCCCGCCCAGGATGATGCCAATGAACTCCTCCCCGCCGTAGCGGGCCACGAAGTCTGTGGTGCGCCGGAGGTGGTGCGCCAGGACGCCAGCCACGGCAGAGATGACCTTGTCCCCGGCGGGGTGGCCGAAGCTGTCGTTGTAGGCCTTGAAGCGGTCGATGTCCAGCATACAGATGGAGAGGGGGATTTGAAGGCGGGTGGCCTCCTGCCATTTCACCACGCTGTAGCGCTCATAGCGCCGCCGGTTGGCGATGCCGGTGAGCTGGTCGGTCATGGACTGCCACTCCACCTGCTTGCGGTAGCGGTAGAGCTTGATGTGGGTGTTGACCCTGGCACGCACGATCTGTGGGTGGAAGGGCTTGGCGATGTAGTCCACGGCCCCCAGGGTGAGGCCCTGCTGTTCATGCTCCATGTCCCCCAAGCTGGTGATGAGGATCACCGGGACGCTTTGGGTAATGACCTCGTCCTGTAATTTACTCAAGAGGGTGAAGCCGTCCATGCCCGGCATCACCACGTCCAGCAGGATCAGGGAGTATTCCCCTGTCCCCGCATAGGCCAGGCAGTCCTCCGCTGTCTGGGCTACGGTGATCTCGTAGTCGGTTTCCAGAATGGTCCGCAGTTGGATGGCCTGTACAGCGCTGTCATCCACGATCAATATCTTTTCCATATCGTCTCTCCTCGTGTTCTCGCATAAAGCGGCGCGATGCGCTTGGCTGAAATAGATCATGTTTTGTTTTTAGTATACCATTTAGAACACAATGAAACAACCGATTTTGCCGGAAAATTCTATTAAAATAACAGTATCTGTGATGGATAAACGATTGAAAGGAACTTGCGCCCCAAAATGAACGGAGAGCAAAATTTTCTGTTGCAAATCGTCTCTTGCCGGGTCGATCCCGTGGGATAGTTCTTTTCTAAATTTTACAAAATATGGCGGGTCCCGTAAGTAGCACGGGGCCCGCCTTGGTGTTTGCGTGTTGGTATTAAATTTTGTAAGTAGCTAACAACTGGTGAATATTTTACTGCGGTTTTTTCGAGAGCATCCCCCTCTGGGCGGTGACCCTCATCGGCGGACTGTTTATCTGGGTGCTGTCGTTTGTGATGATCCTCAGCGTGTATGGAAGATTTTCAAGGTATTTATGTACACCTCGATTGCGCCGATTCCTTTATCCAGCTTTGCCGGAGAGCCGATGCAGGGCGTGGGGAAGAATTTTCTCAAAGCCTACGCCGCCGTTTGCCTGGAAGGGGCCGTGATCGTGCTGGCCTGTGTGATCTTCTCGGCCTTCGCTGGTACGCCGCCGACGGTGGATGCAGACGCGGCGGCGGCTACCATGGTGTGGAAGTATATTGGGGAAACCTTGTTTAATATGCTTATCCTGGTAGGCTGCGTGAAGATGGCGGACCGGATCGTGCATGAGATGATGGGGCTATAAATCAGTACGAGAGGTTGCTTCCTCAGTAGGGGTAAGCAACGCTAAAAAATCGACGGGCGTATAGACAGGGATGGACGCTTTCGTGTAGTCACGCAAATTTCTTGTCACGATGCAATCCATTCCCTCCCGGACTGCGGACTCGACCATGATGGCATCCTCATAGTCCGTAATATCTGTGGACAGGGCCCGGCGGCAATCGATCCCTCTTGTGTCTCGTAAGTCAAAGAGCTGGAACAGTGTTGTAAGGATGCGTCTGGTTTCTGCGTCACTGTGCGTGGACCGGTGGGTCAGGTAATAAATGTCAGTGATAGACTTCGCCGTTAAAAATCCATCAAAGCGACGGTTCGCTACCGCAAGGAAAAGCTCCTGAGCCGCGTTATGGAATGGCTGACGATTTTGGAAGTCAAAATCAATCGCGAAATTCGCAACTATACAGAATCTATGTTTTTCGGACTGTCGCTTCGGCAGTTCGTTTTTTCTTTGCTAGCGGTAGGGGTAGCAGTGGGACTTTATTTCCTGCTGCGGCCTTACCTTGGGACGGAAACAG
>CAJUCB010000032.1 GCA_910584805.1 uncultured Oscillospiraceae bacterium | reverse complement strand
TGGCGGAAGCGGTGCCCTCGCTGATGTCGGGGGTCACGGTCTGGGTCACGTCCTCACCGGCGGAGGGGGGATTGGGATCGGGGTCAACGGGGGGAGGTGTGGGGGTGGTGGAACCACCGCTGGAACCGCCGCTGGGAGGAGTCGGATTTTCGCTACCCTCTTTCACGAAGGTAGCTGTAATGGTGACATCAGCAGCAGGCATGGTGAAAGAATAGGTTGTAGCCCCTGTTTCGGCGTCAGGACCACCAGTTGCAGTCAAAGTGGTTGCACTGCCACCCGCAGGAGTCATTGTCACGGCGCTGATTTCATATTCGTTGTCAGGAGTGACAGTCAGACTAATGGAATCTTGATAGTGAGCTTCTGTTTTTTCGTCGGTTACTGTTACTGTACCATTTGTAGGTTCAGTAACAGTAATAGTGTATGTAGACTGCTTGAAGGTTGCGGAAACGGTAACGTTTTTGTCGGGCATAGTAAACTTGTTGTCAGTTACTGGGACAGCAGCAGCGTCCGCGTCTGTAACGGTCAGTGTGTCTAACTCATATCCTGTGGCAGGGGTGATTGTCAGGGTCACTTCATCATTTGCATCAGCGGTCACTATGCTAGATGTGACACTACCGTTTTGGGGAGGAGTAATTGTAATTTTATGCGCCTTTACAACTTCATACGTTACCGCTATGTTTGCATCGTCGGCAGGCATGGTGAAGGAATAGCTGGTTTCATTTGTTCCTTCGGCAGCATCAGACTTAATAGGATCAGTCGGGGTTGTCTCTGTACCACCCGCAACGCCGGAAACGCGTGCAATATAACCCTTGGGAGCTGTGACTTTCACAGTTACGTTCTGTCCAATGTTGGCTGTGGGCTTTGTATCAGGGTCGTAAGTAGTGTCATTACTGCTGTCGACATTAACGGTGATAGAGGTATCGCTGGAAACATCGCCTTTGGTTTCATTGACTGTGATAGTATAATCAATGGCCTCAAACTCTGCGGCAACAGTGACCCCCTCAGCGGGCATAGTGAACTTATTGTCTACTAAAGAAACAGTTTCACCGCCTGTTGTTTTTGTCACCTTCAAAGTACCATCTTTGAGCTGATAGCCCTCAGCGGGAGTGACGACCAAAGTCACTACGTCGCCTTCGTTGGCGCTGGTGACGGTTTCTCCACCCACAGTGGCGGTGACGGAACCGTTGGTCAGAGAGCCAGTTCCGGCGATTGCATAAGTAACTTTGCCGAAGGTTGCACCTACGGTGACGTCAGAGGCAGGCATGGCGAAGGTGTACGTGGTAGCACCATCCTGGGTGTCCCCCTTGGTAGGCGTGATAGCTGTACCAGATTTAGGAGTAACAGTTACAGCTTTGATTTCGTTTCCGGTAGCAGGTGTAACTGTCAAGGTTACTGTGTCGTCTTTGTTGGCAGTGGAGACATCAGCGGCTACAGTACCGCCTGTAATATTGGAATCAATAGCGACTTTGTAATCGACTTCTGTAAATGTAGCTGTTACGGTGACAGCCTTATTGGGCATAGTGAAGGTGTAGGGGGTATTTCCATCTGCATCCACTGTACCTGCTGTCGCATCAGCAGCGGAATCACCATCAGGAGTGTATTGTACCTTGTCGATTTGGAATCCGTCATTTGCTTTGACATTTACAGTGACTTGTTCTCCGGCGGCAGCAGTTGCTTGGGTAGCGGTTGCGGTGCCACCCGTGGGGGAAGTAACTGTAATATCAAAGACCTGCTTATAGGTAACAGTAATGGAAACATCGGCAGTTATGTTTTCCAGCACATAGTCGCCATCTTCGTTTGCATCAAGCGGCTGATCAGTATCTTTTTTGACTGTATCGACGGCATAGCCAGTGGGAGCCACAATGCTGATAATCAGCTTTTCACTGTCAGTTCCCTCGGTTACTTCGACTGTGCCACTTGCAGTGGTGATTTCCGTAGGGCTTTGATCAGCATCACCTTTTTTTACGGATGCAGTACCGTATACAGTGTTTTCACTAACAGTAACGCCCGTCAGATTGACTGTCAGAGTATGCTTGTCACCACTAGCTGCAAACGCCGTCATTGGCAGTAAGGAAATGACCATACATAAAGCCAAAACAAGGGACAAAATTTTCCTTCTCATTATGAGGTTTCCTCCTTTAATTCAATGTATCTTCCAGCCCAGGGACGGTGCCGGATGGCCCGTAACGCCGTTGGCGCTGGGGGCGTCCCCGCCCGGCGCATACCGGGCAGCCGCACTTTTTTGCACCTGTTCTGGAATAGACCGCCGCTTTCCAACTGTGCCCCTCCGGGCACTGCCACCAGACCTTCCGGCGGCTGCCCACGGTGACCATCTCCGGTTCCAGGGCCCCATTCAAGCTGGGGTGCCAGCTGGCGGCCACCGCCGGTTCCAGGGTGGCCAGGTCGTTGAACCCGGAGAGCACCTTCCGCCCCGCGCAGTAGGGGCAGCCGGAACCACTTGCCGTCCGCGCACTCACCGCCGCCTGGTATCCGTGGCCCAGAGGGCAGGTCCACCAGACCTTGCGGTTGCTGGAGGGGCTGCAGGCCTCCGGCGTCAGCGTGCCGTTTTTGGAAACATCCCATTGGGTGGCCACTTGGGGGAAGCGGCTGGCCAAATCGTTCTCCCCAGGAACGATTACCTTGCCCGCGCACACCGGGCACCCCGCCCCTTGAGAGCGGGACACCACCAGTGCCTGCCACTGGTGGCCCTTGTCACAGCGCCACCAAACACGCTTCCGGGACCCCGCGGTGAGGTCCCAGGGGGCCAGCGGGTGGTTTTTGGCAAAATCCCACTGCTCCACCAGCTGGGGGCAAGCTGCGGCCAAGTCATTCTCTCCGGGGGCCAGCAAGCGGTTGGCGCAGTAGGGACAGCCGCTGCCCGCCGTGCGGGTGCAGGGGGCTGCCTGCCAGCTGTGGCCCTGGGCGCAGCGCCACCAGGCCTTGCGTTTGCTGCCGTAGGAGAGGTCGTGGGGGGTCTGGCTTCCGTTCTTTTCTACGTCCCACTGTTGCAGCAGCGCAGTCTTTCCCTGCTCCAAGCAGTAGTCGTAGAAGTTTTTTTTCATCGCATCACCGCCCTGTTGTGGTTGTCACGAAAACAATATTTCGTCCCACGGATAGAGGCCTAACTTGTCCACATAAGAGGGAAATGCGACGAAAAAAGCACACGGCACCCAGTCTTTTTGGGAAAAAGTGCGCACTGGTGAAAAGCCGCAAAAACTGTCTGGTTTGTGGCTTTGGCTTTTGTGCAAAAATGTAGAAAATCACCTTGTTTTTTCCCAACCTACATGATATAATTTCTTTGCAATATGGAGTTTGCACCAATGTTCCCCGCAGTGGTACAAACAAAATATTGTTTTTGTTTTTTAGGACACCAGCCCCAGCCGGTCCAGCGCCCGCCGGTGCTCCCGGCCTGTGGTGAGGAGATACACCCGGGTGGTCTCGATGGAGGAGTGCCCCAGCACGTCCGCCAAGCGGGCGATATCCTTGCAGCTTTGATAAAAGGTGGTGGCGAAGAGGTGGCGCAGGTTGTGGGGGAACACCTTGCTTTTCTCCACCCCCGCCAGGGGACACAACCCCTTCATTTCTCCCCAAATCTGCCGCCGCCCCAGGGGCTTTCCCCTGGCTGTGAGAAAGAGCTCGCCAGAGGCGATGGCATGCTTCCGGGCGTATGCTTGTAGCTTCCGGCACAGCTTGGCAGGGAGGAGGATGGTGCGCAGCTTCCCCTTCAAGGCGATTTCCGCCCGCCCCAGCCGCACCGCCGCCAGGGTGATATACCGCAGCTCACTGACCCGGATGCCCGTGGCACAGATGGTCTCCATCAGTAGGGCTAAGCGTTCCCGGCCCTGCTGCCGGGCGGCGTCCAGGAGCCGGGCGTACTCGGCCCGGGTCAGCTCCCGGCGGTGCTCCCGGAACAAGCGCCGCTGGATTTTCAAAAATTTTACCCGGCATTCCGTCCAGCCCATGCAGCGCAGGAAGGTATTCACCGCCGCCAGCATGGAATTCACCGTGGCGGGGGCGTAGCCCTCTTGGAGCAGCCAGGCTTTCCAACCTGCCAGGCTGTCCTGGGCCACCGGCCGCCCGTCTAACCAGCGCTGCAAGGCCCTCACGTCCCGCAAGTATTTCTCCAACGTGCCCTTGGCCCGTTCCTCCCGGCGCAGCTGCGCGGCAAAGGCGGCGATGTCCGCCCCTGAGATAAAATAGCCCATAAAAAATACCTCCAAACAAAGCTGTTGGAGGTATTTTACTGCATTTGTCAAATGGGGGGGCGTATCCCCGCCGCCTGGTCCCGGAGCAGGGCCAGAAAGGCCTCCGCCGCCTTGGAAAACACCTGGTATTTTTTCCACACCACATGGAGCTCCGAGCGCAGCGCAGGTTCCAGGGGACGGAAACAGAGGGGGCTGTCCCCGCTGGTGTTGATGAGCTTGTCCAGGGCCAGGGCGTAGCCCAACCCCTCCTCTACCATCAGGGAGGCGTTGAACAGCAGGTTGTAGGTGGAGACCACATTCAGCGCCCCCAAATCCCGTTGGAGCCAGTTGGACAGGCTGCTCTTGATGAGGGCCTGGCGGGAAAGCAACAGGGGCTGGTCCCACAAATCCTCCGGGCGGACCCTGGCCTTTTGGGCCAAAGGGCTGTCCTTGCGCATCAGCACCCCCCAGCTGTCGTAGAGGGGGAGTTGGAGGTAGTCATAGTTCGCCAGGTCGGCGGTGCCCATCAGGATGCCGAAGTCCAGCAGCCCCTTCTCCAACCGCTCCCCCACGTCGTAGGCGTTGCCGCTGTATAGGTGGAAGCGGACTTGGGGGTGGGCGCTCTGCAGTGCCCCCGCAGTCCGGGCAATGAGGCGCATGGCGTCGCTTTCCCCGCCGCCTACGTATACGTCCCCGGAGAGGGCCTCTTGGCTGGTTTGGAACTCCGCCTGGGTCTTTTCCACTAGGTCAAGAATCTCGTTGGCCCGCTTGCGCAGAAAGGCCCCCTCCTGGGTCAGGGTGACCTTTCTGTTCCCCCGGAGAAACAGGGTTTTCCCCAACTCCGCTTCCAGGTCCATCAACTGGCGGGACAGGGTGGGCTGGGTCAGATGTAGGGATTCCGCCGCAGCGGAAATGCTCTCCTCCCGAGCCACGGCAAGAAAATAACGCAGGACCCGCAGTTCCATCGCAACGGCCCTCCTCTCTCATTTGGGGGCAGTATAGCATTCTGCGCTATGCCTGTCAAGTATATCCAGCCATAAAATATGGGTATTTGCGATTCCTCTCCCAGGACGCTATACTTGGAGTGGACACCAACAAGAGGAAGGAGCTTTGACCATGGAATTGGCGGAGTATTTGGAGGATGTGAAAGCGGGCAAGCGCATTGTAGCCGGTTCGGAGGCCCACCAGCTCATGCACCGGATGGCCAGGGAGGCCATGGAGCTGACGAAACAGATCAACGCAAGCTGCGACCAGGAGGAAATCCGGGGGCTGTTCTCCCAGCTCACCGGAAAGCCGGTGGACGAAACCTTTGCCATCTTCCCGCCCTTCTCGGCGGATTTTGGCAAGAACATCACCGTGGGGCCAGGGGTGTTCCTCAACGCCGGCTGCCGCTTCCAGGACCAGGGGGGCATCACCATCGGGGCGGGGAGCCTCATTGGCCACAACGTGGTCCTGGCCACCCTGAACCATGAGATGGACCCCCGGCACCGGGGCGATATGCACCCCGCTCCCATCCGCGTCGGGGAACGGGTTTGGATCGGGGCCAACGCCACCGTCTGCCCCGGGGTGACCATTGGGGACGGCGCCGTGGTGGCGGCAGGGGCGGTGGTAACCCGGGATGTCCCTGCCAACACTGTGGTGGGGGGTGTCCCTGCCCGGCGGATCCGCACCATCCCGGAGGAATAACAACAGGCAAAAAGAAACGCGAGACGCCGCAAACATAAGTGGCGTCTCGCGTTTGTATCATGTGTTATTCTCCCAAGGTCTCTGCTTGCAGCGTGTCAAAGGCTGCCATACATTCCTCCACTGTAGCGCCGTTGAGGAGCTCCCGGACGATGAGGCAGGTGTTGCCCCACTGCTCCAACTTCATTCCGGCGTTGGAGCCAAGGACAAAGACGCCCTCTTCAATCCGGTCGTTGAGGGGTTTCAGGGCGGGGATGCAGTCCACCTTCACATTTTTGGAGGGGGAGATCACCTTGTTGGTCTCCGTGTAGACTTGGAGGGCCTCGTCAGAGAGGATGACATCCAGCACCGCCATGGTGTCCTCCATGTGCTCCGCCTGGGCATCGACCCCATAGCCGGTTATGGGCACCACCGGCATCTGTCCCCGCTCTGTGGGGAAGCCAATGACCTGAAGGTTGAACCCGGGGTTTCCATAGGCGGTGTCGGTGTTGGCCGCGCCCCAGTAGGCCATGACGATGGGGGTCTTTTGGGCCAAGAAATCTGGGCTTTCCCCCTCAATGGCCTCGCTGACTAAGGCTTTCTTCGCGTCAATATAGCCCAAATCAATCATCTTCTTGAGGAACTCAAAGCCGGGACGCATATAGTCGCTGTATTTGGTTCTGCCGCTGTTCAGGGCTTCGATTTCCTCTGCGGTGTTTCCGCCGTTGTAGAGGTCGGCGTAAGCCTGGGCCAGCACGAAGGTCTCCAACCACCAGCGGTTGGCGCCCACGGGGGTCTCATAGCCCTTTTCCTTCAAGACCCGGCAGCACTCCAAAAATTCCTCCGGGGTCTCTGGCAGTTTCAGCTGGCACTGGTCAAAGATATCTTTGTTGATGAACAGGCCGTAGGCCACCACTTCCTGGGGAATGGCCACCAGCTTGCCGTTTACCGTGTTGGCGGTTTTGACCACGTCCCGCAGGTTTTTGACACAGTCCAGGCCAGACAGGTCCGCCAAATTCCCCTCCGCCCCTGCTTTCAGGATGACATCGGGATTGAGGAGGTACAGGTCGTCCATGTGACTGCGGATGCGGTCGATGGCCACATCGTCGTAGGTTTTATCCTGGTAGTCCTCTGCCGTGTAGGTGATATATTCTATCTTTACCCCCAGCTGTTCTTCCGCCATCAGGATGGTTTTCTCGGAAGCGCTTCTAGCGACGTTTTCTGCGTCGGGATCCGTTTTCTCCATGGGGCTGTATAGGCTCACAACCCGTGTATCTTCCTCTTTGTCTCGAAGAAGGTTGTTGGGATCGTGGGACCCGCAGGCGGCCAAGGCCAACAGGGATGTCCCAGCTAGGCAGAGGGCTACCAGTTTTTTCAGCGATGGTTTCATACAATTCCTTCCTTTCGCTCGATATAGTGTCGAATCACCTTTTTCAACAGTGCCACGTCAATGGGCTTTGCCACATGGGCGTCCATGCCGGCGTCCAGGGCTGCTTTTTCATCTTCGGCAAAGGCATTTGCTGTCATGGCTAGGATGGGGATTTTAGCGGCATCGCTACGGGGGAGGCGGCGGATGGCCCTGGTGGCTTCGTGCCCGTTCATCACAGGCATCTGGACATCCATCAGGATTGCGTCAAACTCGCCTTCGGAAGAGGCCTGGAAGCGCTCCACAGCCAGCTGGCCGTTTTCCACGATCTCACAGCTGGCGCCCTCGATCTCCAAGATTTCTGATAGGATTTCCGCGTTGATTTCGTTGTCCTCCGCGGCCAGGAAGTGTAGTCCTTCCAGGCTGTCTTGGTCTGCGCCGTTCTCATCTATGGTGCCCATGGGGTGCTCCCGAAGCTCCGTGATTTTTTCTTTGAACGCAGAGACAAAGAAGGGCTTGAACAAAAGGCTTGTATTGGGGAGGGAGAGGAAGGCCTCTGTATCGTCTGCGTCATAGTCCGCCAAAAGCAGGAGGGGAATGGACTCCGGCAAAGCGGCCCGGAGCTGTTCTGCTGCCGGGAGCCCCGCTGGGTGCAGCAAGGCCCAATCCGCCAGAAGGACGTGATACCTTGTGCTGTCCTCCTGTAGCAGGGCAAGGGCGTCTTGGATGCTGTGGACGCTGTCCACCTCCACGGAGGTCTCTCTCATCAGCGTCTGGATGGATTGGCACAGGGTCTCGTCACTGGCCACGGCCAGGACATGGGAGATGCCCCTGCTGCTCCAAAAGTACTGGTCCACCTGGTCCTCGGGGATGCGGAATTCCAGCTCTACCCGGAAGAGGCTGCCTTGGTCAACCTCACTGGTGACCTCAATGGTCCCGCCCATAAGTTCCACGATGTTTTTGGTGATGGCCATACCCAAGCCAGTGCCTTGGACCTTGTTGGTGGTGCTGTTTTCTGCCCGGGTGAAGGGGTCGAAGATGGTTTCCAGGTATTCCGGGGTCATTCCGTAGCCGGTGTCCTCCACCTCGATGCGGATATGCTCATATTGGCTAGAGCGCTGCTTCAGACCGATGAGGCGGAACCAGATAGTGCCCCCCTCCGGGGTGTATTTGACAGCGTTGGAGAGCAGGTTGAACAGGATCTGGTTGACCCGGGTTTCATCCCCCACCAAATACTCATGCTGGATGCCGGAGACCTCCACATGGAAGGTCTGGTGCTTGGCCTTGGCCATAGGCTGGATGATGGCGTCTACAGAGGAGATCAGGTTGTTCAGGGTGAACTTTTCAAAGGTGAGGACAACCTTTCCGCTCTCAATCTTGGAGATATCCAGAATGTCATTGATTAGGCTGAGAAGATGCTGGCCCGAGGCGGTAATCTTCTTGGTGTATTCCCGTACCTTCACAGGATTGTCCGCATCCATAGAGAGCAATGTGGTGAAGCCCAAAACAGCGTTCATGGGGGTGCGGATATCGTGGGACATGTTGGAGAGAAAGGTGGTCTTGGAGTTGTTGGCGATTTGGGCAGCCCGCAGGGCTTCCGCCAGCTGCTTGCTGTGGAGCTCCCGCTCGGCCTCCCGTTCCTTCCGGAGCTTGGACTGCTGGCGCTGGTTCAGGTAGTACAGCAGGCAGCACAGGAAAAAGGCGATCATCATGATGGTAACCACGATGAAAATATTTTGGTTGACCGTCCGGCCCTCCTGCTGGATGGCTTCAATGGGTACATACCCCACCAGGAAGATGCTGCCGCCGTTGACGGCCCACATGTAGTTCAGAGAGTGCTTTTCTCGGATGTCATGGTAGAACAGAATGTTGTCCCCTTGTTCCAGGCAGGCATCCAGCTCCGCGCGCAGGCCCTCTTCCCGGATGCTGTTGGCCCGGTAAAAGTCGCCCAGGTTGAGATGACCGGCCGACCGGGCGCCCATACCCTTGGGCTTGAGTACGAAGCGTTCAGTTTTCGCGTCCATGATGTAAAGCATGGCTTTTTGATCGTAAAAGCCATTGGGCAGGGACTTGTCCAAAGAGTCGTAGATGTACTCAACATAAAGGGTGGCGATTTCCCGCCCAGCTTTTTTAACGGGACATTTTATGGAATATGCCCAAGTTCCCATGTCATTGAGGTAAGATTGGGAAACCGGCAGGCTGTTCACAGTCGACCCGCTGGAGAAGTCCAGGTCCTTTGGGGAAAAGACCTCGCCGGTGTTGGAAACCCCCGAGGTTTCGCCGGAGAGAACCAGGGATAGCTTCACCATGACTTGGTTTCGGTCATATGCGCGGATATATGCCACAGGGTCCTCAGCCTTGCCAATCTCCTGGGCGATCATGGTTTGGAACTCCGCCTCATTTTTCAAGATGGCCTCAATGGTACACTGGATCAGGTCCAAGCTTTCGCTGAGATTTTGGATGGCTGAGTTAGACATCTCCTGGGAAAGTTTCTTCGACACAGCGAACACCACGGTACCCAAAACACAAAAGACCAATATAATGGAAAGAAAGAGGGGAATCCCTTTTCTTTTTTTCACTCTGCTGGGCTTATGTTTCATGTCAAGTCTCCATTCCGCTCAATTCGGTTAGAAACCCTCCAGCCAGCGCACAGTGCGCCAGGGGAGGGGCCATATACGAAGAAGGAACATGTATCACTAATATAGTATACCATCGACAGCGTTTTCGTGTCAATGCCATCGGCATAGTTCGGTGCACTTCTGTGGCTGGATTTTCCGGCGGAGCCAGGGGAGGGCTGGGGCCCGGCGGGGTGGGGCCCAGCCAGGATACTCCGGCCAAACAGCGGCTCTTGCCAGACAGGGGCTTTTTTGCTATAATACCTTTTATAATATGGAGAAAAAACAAGACCTGACCGCCCTCCCACGTTGTCCAAGAGGGGACTAAAGGGGCTATAAGCAGGTATACTTCCATTAGGAGGGGTCTCATGGGTGTGCTATCCCAACTGAAATACGGCATCGACTGGTCCAGCATGGGAACCATGTTTCTGCGCATTGCGGCGATCCTGCTGTGCCTGGTGGTCCATGAACTGTGCCATGGCTTGGCGGCCTACTACCTGGGGGACCCAACGGCCAAGCAGAACCATCGGCTGTCCCTGAACCCCCTGCGCCACCTGGACCTCTTCGGCCTGCTGATGATGGTGACGGTGGGCTTTGGCTGGGCTAAGCCGGTGCCGGTGGACCCCCGGTATTTCAAGAACCCCAAGGGGGGCATGGCGGTCACCGCCCTGGCGGGGCCGTTGTCCAACTTCGCCCTGGCGTATCTGTCCGCCCTGGTGTGCAACGGCCTGGTGGCGGGGATCACCGTGAAGGGCCAAACCCCTGGCCTGATGGCGGCTCTGAACTTCTTCTACCTGCTGCTGGTGCTGAACATCGGCCTGGGGGTGTTCAACCTGATCCCCTTCCCGCCCTTGGACGGCTCCAAGGTGCTGGCCATGTTCCTGCCTGACAGGGCTTATATCCGCTGGATGCGCCTGGAACGCTATGGGATGCTGGCCCTGATGGCCATCCTGTGGCTGGGCTGGATCGACGCCCCCCTGTACGCTGTGCGCACAGGCCTCACTGAGGGGATGATCAGCGGCGGAGGCTTCGTCTACGACGGCGTGCTGAAGCTGCTCCTGAGGTAAGGGGATGGAACGACCGGTCTATCATATCCCCGGGGCGGTGAAGGACAAGGCGGAGAACCGGGACTTTGTGGGCCCCCTGGATTTGATCCTCTACCTCCTGCGTAAGGATAAGATCGCCATCCGGGACATCCCCCTGGCGGACATCCTCCAACAATATCTGGACTGGATGGAGGCCCGGGAGCGGCTGGACTTGGAAGTGGCAGGGGAGTTCATTGCCATGGCGTCCCAGCTCATGTATTTGAAAACCAAGATGCTCCTGGCGGAGGAGGACAAGGAAGCCCTCTCCGAGATGGAGGAGCTCATCGCCTCCTTGGAGGCCCGGGAGCGCCGGGCAAGTTTCCAGCGCTTGGAAGTGGTGCTGCCTCAGTTGGCGGAGGCTTTCCAGCAGGGGCGGGACAGCTTTTCCAAGGGGGCGGAGGCCCGCTTTGCCCAGCGGGTTTACCGCTATGAACACAGCCCGTCGGATTTGACGGCGGCGGTGCTGGCCTGGCAGGCCCGTCAGGCGGCAGCCAAGCCCCCGGACGGGCGCCTGCTGCGCCGGACGGTACGGCCGGAGCCCTACCGGGTGGAGGAAAAGGCCCGGCAATTGCTGGACGTGCTGGAACAGCAGGGGCCCACCAGCCTCACCGCTTTGGTGGCCCGCAGTGGGAGCCGGTCCGAGGCCACGGCGGTGTTCCTGGCTCTGTTGGAGCTGTGCCGGGGGGGCAAGGTCCACCTGGCTGGGACCATGGAAGATCCGTCCATCTCCCTGCGGGGAGAGGAAGAAGGAGAGGGGGAGGCCTATGAAGGGGAATAAGCTATCCTGGGGCGTGGAGGCCATCCTCTTTGCCCTGGGGGAGCCGGTCCCTACGGACAAGCTGGCCCAGGCTCTGGGCTGTACCCTGGAAGCGGCGGAAGCGGCCTGCCGCGCCCTGGCCGATATGTACCAGCAAGAGGGCCGGGGCATCCGCCTGGTGCGCTTGGAGGAGAGTTGGCAGCTGGTTTCCGACCCGGCCTGGGGGGAGACCATCCGGGCCCTGTTGGAGCGCAAGCGGCCGGACAAGCTCTCCCCGGCGGCCTTGGAGACCTTGGCTGTGGTGGCCTATTTCCAGCCGGTGACCCGGGTATACATCGACCAAGTCCGGGGGGTGGACTGTTCCCACTCCCTGTCCCTGCTGCTGGACCGGGAGCTGGTAGAGCCCTGCGGCACCCTGGACGCCCCAGGGCGGCCCATCCTCTACCAGACCACGCCGGCATTCCTCCGGGTTTTTGGCTTGGAGAGCTTAGAGGAACTGCCCCCGCTGCCGGAGGAGAGCCCCCCAGAGGAGAGGGAAGGTGAGGCGCTATGAGGGCTTGGATGGTACTGGCCATACTTGTGGTCCTGCTCCTGCTGCTGAGCCGGTTGCGCCTGGGGGTGCTGGCGGGCTATGGCCCGGAGGGCACCCAAGTGAAGCTCCGGGTGGGCCCCTTCTTGTTCCAAGTGTTTCCCGGGAAAAAGAAGAAGAGAAAGAAGAAACCAAAGAAAAAACAGAAAGCCGCCCCCAAAGAGAAGCCCAAGCCCGATGTGAAAGCCCTGCTGTCCCTGGCCCGGGAGCTGCTCCCGGTGGGGTTGGAGGCCATGGAGGGCTTCCGGCGGCGGCTGCGCATCGACCGGCTGTCCCTCCGCTTGATCTGGGGGGAGGAGGACCCCGCCGACGCGGCCATCCACTATGGCTACGCCTGGGGGGCAGTGGAAGCCCTGTTGTCCTTCCTGGAAGCGAACTTCGTCCTGGTGCGCCGGGAGGTGGCCTTGGATCTGGACTACCAGCGGGATAAGCCGGAGGTGGCGTTTGCCCTGGGTCTCTCCCTGACCCTGGGGCAGATCTTGGCGGTTTCCTTGCCTGCTGCTGTGCGGGCCTTGAAGATATTGCACCACAACAGAAGAAACCGGCCTGCACCGCCGCCCAAGAGCGCCGGTGCGCCAGCCCAATGAGAGGAGAACGAAGCATGGAAAAGAAGCATCCAGTGAACGAATTGATGGAGGAGACCATCCAGAGGATTCGCCAGGCGGTGGACGCCAACACCATAGTGGGTCAGCCCATCCAGGCGGGGGAGGTCACCATCATCCCGGTGTCCAAAGTCTCCTTTGGCTTTGGCACCGGCGGCTCGGAGCTTGACGGCAAGGGGCCGCAGCCCCATCCCTTTGGCGGCGGCGGCGGCGCGGGGGTGAAGGTGACCCCGGTGTGCTTCCTGGTGGTCAGCGGAACCAACGTGCGGGTCCTGCCCACAGCCCCCTATCCAGAGAGCAGTCTGGACCGGGTGCTGGATTTGATCCCCGACGCGGTGGGGAAGGTCAGCGAATTTTTGGAAAAGAAGAAGGACAAGGGGACGGATGAGGCGTTGGATGACGTGTTCGTTGAATAAATTGTAAACACGCCACAACTGGTATAAAACCCGCAGGGATGCCCCATACTGATGCTGTATTCATTTATATAGTATGGGGGGATTCCTATGCGCAAACGATTTGCCGCCCTGGGGGTGCTCTGCGCCCTGCTGCCGGGGCTGGTGGTCCATAGCTTTGCGGCGGAGGCGCCCGCGGTTTCCGCAGCCTCCGCCCTTTTGATGGACGCGGACAGCGGCCGCATCCTCTACCGCTTGGACGAGAACACGCCCCGGCCCATTGCCAGCACCACCAAGCTCATGACTGCCCTGGTGGCGGCGGAGTGCTTACAAGACCTGTCCCAGACGGTGACCATCCGCCGGGAGTGGACGGGGGTGGAGGGGACCTCCCTCTACCTGAAACCAGGGGAGAAGCTCACAGCCCAAACCCTGCTCTATGGCCTGCTGCTCCACTCCGGCAACGACGCGGCGGTGGCCTTGGCAGGCCACTGCGCCGGGGACGTGGACAGCTTTGTTGGGTGGATGAACCAGCGGGCCAAGGACCTGGGTATGCGCAACACCCACTTTTCCGACCCCAACGGCCTGGGGGATGAGAACCACTACGCCTCTGCCCTGGACATGGCCCGGCTGGCGGTGGCCTGCCTGGAAAACGAGACTGTGGCGGAGATTGTGGCCACCAAGTCCATTGCCCTAGAGGGCCGAAGCCTCACCAACCACAACAAGCTTCTCTGGCGCTATGAGGGCTGCACCGGTATGAAAACCGGCTACACCCGCCAGGCAGGGCGCACCCTGGTGTCCAGCGCCCAGCGGGAGGGGCAGACCCTGGTGTGCGTGACCCTCAACGACCCCAACGATTGGACGGACCATCAGGCCCTGCTGGACTATGGCTTTGCCAACTATCCCAGGGCGGTTCTAGCCCAGGCGGGGGACATCCTAGCCCAGGTGCCGGTGAAGGGGAGCCTGCTGCGCAGCCTCTCCGTGGCCCCCCGGGAGACCGTGGCCTACCCCCTCCAGGAGGGGGAGTCGGTGACCGTAGAGATGGACTTGCCAGAAGAGGTCCAGGCCCCGGTGTTGGAGGGGGAGATCGCCGGGAGCTTGCGCTTCTTCTGCAACAGCAAGCTGGTGGGGGAGACCTACCTGGTGTGGACCGGCACAGCGGGGAAGGATGTCACCGGAGAAGGGGCGAAGCCCTCCCCCCTGGAATACCTCCGCCGGCTGGGCCAGGGAGATGGATAAAAGGACCGGGCGGCACCCTTTATGCCGCCGGAGAAGGAGAATTTCATGGAGGAACGCCTGCAAAAGTTGCTCTCCGCCGCGGGGCTCTGCTCCCGCCGGAGGGCGGAGGCCTACATATTGGAGGGGCGGGTACTGGTGAACGGCCATCCCGCGGCCCTGGGGGACCGGGCGGACTTGGCGCGGGATTTGGTGACCCTGGATGGTCAGCCGGTGCAGCCCAGCGGTGGGAACACCCTCCTCATGCTCTATAAGCCCCGGGGAGTGGTCACGACCCTCTCCGACGAGAAAGGGCGCAAGACCGTGGCGGAGCTGGTGGCGGATTGCCCCGCCCGGGTCTGGCCTGTGGGGCGTCTGGATATGGACTCCGAGGGCTTGCTGCTGCTCACCGACGACGGGGCCCTCACCAATGCCCTGCTCCATCCCCGCCACGGGGTGGAGAAGGAGTATTTGGTGTGGGTGGCAGGCTATGAACCCCAGGCGGAGAGACGCCTGTCCGCCCCCATGACCCTGGAAGGCCAGCCGCTACGTCCAGCCAAGGTGCATCTGAAACAGGCGGAGGGGGACCGGGCCCTGCTGTCTGTGACCATCCGGGAGGGGAAGAACCGTCAAATCCGGAAAATGTGCGCCCTATGCGGCTTAGAGGTGCGGCGGCTCAAGCGCATCCGGGAGGGGGCGTTGCGCCTGGACCGGGAGCTCCGGCCTGGGCAGTGGCGGCCCCTGACGGCCCAGGAACGGCATTTGCTAGAAGGAACGCAAACGCTGCAAGAGTAAGAATTTTTTCTTGCAAACGGAACGGCTTGGCGTTATAATACCCCCTGACAGCAGCTTTATCAAAGCAGGTATCGCGCCAAGATCCCATGGACAGGCGGTTGAGCGGAGGAAAGATGTATGGCCAAGGACATTTTAGCTCTCATCAGCAGCAAGATGAATACGTTTTCAAAGGGTCAAAAGTTGATCGCCAACTATATCTTGAGTTCCTATGACAAGGCCGCCTTTATGACGGCCAGCAAGCTGGGCAAGACCGTCCATGTCAGTGAGTCCACTGTGGTGCGCTTTGCCTCGGAGCTGAAGTATGACGGATACCCTGCCATGCAAAAGGCCTTGCAGGAGATGATCCGCAACAAGCTCACCTCGATCCAGCGCATTGAGGTGACCAACGACATCATCGGCAACCAGGACGTGGTGAGCACCGTGATGCAGTCGGACATGGAAAAAATCCGCCTGACCATGGAGGAGCTGGACCGGGAGAGCTTCGACGCGGCAGTGGAGGCCATTGTGGAGGCCCGGAAAATCTATATCCTGGGCACCCGTTCCTCCGGCTCCCTGGCGGGCTTCATGTCCTTCTACTTTGGCCTGATGTTCGACAATGTGGTTCACGTAGGGGAGAGCGCCAACCAGGAGATTTTTGACCAGATCGTCCAGGTGGGGGTGGGGGACGTGGTAATCGGCCTGTCCTTCCCCCGCTACTCCCGGCGGACTGCCCGGGCCATCAGCTTTGCCCACGAGCGGGGCTCCAAGGTCATCGCCATCACCGACAGCGCTACCAATACCATGGCCCAGTCGGCGGACTATGTGCTCCTAGCCAAAAGCGACATGGCCTCGGTGGTGGATTCCCTGGTGGCTCCCCTGAGCCTGATCAACGCCCTGCTGGTGGCCATTGCCCGGAGCAAGACCGACGTGGTGGACCACTTTGAGCGCTTGGAGCACATCTGGCAGGAGTACGGCGTGTTTGTGAATATGGAGGAAGAGAACCAATGAGCCACCCACCTGTGGTGATTCTCGGCGGCGGGGCGGCTGGGATGATGGCCGCCCTGTGGTGCCGGAAGTCGGGCGCGGCAGTGCTGCTGCTGGAGCCCAACGAAAAGCTGGGGCGCAAGCTGTACATCACCGGCAAGGGCCGCTGCAACCTGACCAACCATACCACCCCGGCGGGGGTGCTGGAAAACATACCCAGGAATGGACGCTTCCTCTACAGCGCGGTGACCCGCTTCCCGCCGGAGGACGTGATGGGCTTTTTTGAAGATTTGGGTGTCCCCCTAAAAACCGAGCGGGGGGGACGGGTCTTTCCCCAGTCAGACAAGGCGGCCGACGTGATCGACGCCTTATTTTTTGCCCTGAAACGGGCGGGGGTGTCCCGCCGTCAGGCCAGGGCCCTGGACCTGGTGATCCAATCAGACCGGGTCACTGGGGTGATTGTGGAAGGGGAGATGATTCCCGCTGCCGCTGTGGTGGTGGCCACGGGGGGCCTGTCTTACCCGGCCACTGGCTCCACGGGGGATGGCTACCGCTTGGCCCAAGGGGTGGGGCATACCATTCTGCCCCCAAGGGGGTCCCTGGTGCCTCTGGAAGAGGCCGGGGAGGACTGTGCCCAAATGCAGGGACTTTCCCTGCGCAATGTGGCCCTGACCGTGAAAAATCAGAAGAAGAAAGTCCTGTTCCAAGAACAGGGGGAGCTGCTTTTCACCCACTTTGGCCTCTCCGGCCCTCTGGTGCTCAGCGCCAGTGCCCACATCAACTGGGAGCGGGACCAGTGTACTGCCCTCATTGACTTGAAACCCGCCTTGGAGGCGGAAAAGCTGGAGGCACGGGTCCTGCGGGACATTGCCGCCGCCCCCAACAAGGCCTTTCACAATCTGTTGGAGGGTTTGCTGCCCCGCCTGCTGGTGCCGGTGATGGTACAGCGGGTGGAGATTCCCACGGACCTGCCGGGGAACGCTCTCACCAAGGGCCAGCGCCGCCGGCTGGTGGAGGCCATGAAGGCCTTTTCCATCCCCCTGGCCGGGCCCCGCCCGGTAAAGGAGGCCATTGTCACCGCTGGGGGTGTCAAGACCGGGGAGATCGACCCCAAGACCATGATGTCCAAAAAGGCGGCGGGCCTTTTCTTTGCCGGGGAAGTGATGGACGTGGACGCCTATACCGGTGGCTTCAACCTGCAAATCGCCTGGTGTACTGGCCGGGTGGCCGGGGAGAGTGCCGCCGCTTACTGGAAGGAGCAACCATGAAACACTATAACATCGCCATGGATGGCCCTGCCGGGGCGGGGAAAAGCTCCCTGGCCAAGGCCCTGGCTGCCAAGCTGGGGGCACTATATGTGGATACCGGGGCCATCTACCGCACCGTGGGCCTCTATGTGGCCCGTCAGGGCGGAGACTGCGGCAAGGCAGAAGAAGTCCTGCCCAAGCTGCCGGACATTCACATCACCTTGGACCATGGCCCCGACGGCCTCCAACGGATGTACCTCAACGGGGAGGATGTCACCACTGCCATCCGGGAGAACGCGGTGTCCCGCTATGCCTCCCAGGTTTCCGCCATCCCAGAGGTGCGGGCGTTCCTGCTGGACATGCAGCGCAAGCTGGCGGCGGAGCACAATGTGGTCATGGATGGCCGGGACATCGGCACCGTGGTCTTGCCGGAGGCGGAGGTGAAGGTATTCCTCACCGCCTCTGTGGAGCAGCGGGCCCTGCGCCGCTGGAAGGAGCTCTGTGCCAAGGGGGAGAGCCCTGACCTGGCCACCATCCAGGAGGAGATTGCCCAGCGGGACTACGACGACAGCCACCGGGCGGCGGCCCCCCTGCGCCAGGCGGAGGACGCGGTGCTGCTGGACACCTCGGCGCTGAATTTAGAGGAGAGCTTGGAGGCGCTGCACGCCATTGTGAAAGAGAGGATCGGACCTTGAAAAGTATCATTCCCTACCCGGTGTCCTACCTGGTGAGCAAGCTGATTTTTACCATTGCCTTTTTCCGCACTCCCCTGAAGGTCTACGGCCGGGAGAATATCCCCAAGGGCAGTGTGGTGATCTGCTCCAACCATGCCCACGGCAACGACCCCTTTTACATCGTCTACTCCTTCCCCTTCTGGGACAAGATCCGCATCATGGCCAAGGAGGAGATCCGCCACATGCCTGTGGTAGGCCGCCTGCTGGACTTTTTGGGCATTCCTATCTGGGTCAAGCGGGGGCAGTCGGACCTGGGGGCGATGAAACTCGCCATGAAAACCCTGAAAAAAGGGGAGAAGCTATTGATTTTCCCCGAGGGCACCCGCCACGATGAGCTGGGGGAGGGCAAGACCGGGGCGGCCCTGATGGCCATTCGCGCCAAAGTACCGGTTCTGCCCGTATATATCGCCCCGGAGCGCAAGCACTTCCATCGGGTAAAGGTGTATTTTGGAAAGCCCTTTATGCCCTTCACCCAGGAGCGGAAGCCCACCGCCGAGGACTACCAAAAGGCCACGGAGGAAATCATGGCGCACATCGCCGCCATCCGGGACAGCCGGGAGGAGATGGAGGCACAATGCAAGAAGTGATTTTGGCCAAGTCCGCCGGCTTCTGCTTTGGTGTGCGCCGGGCGGTGGAGATGGCCCAGGCACTGGCGGAGAGCGGGAAGCCCTATGTGATGCTGGGCCCTGTGATCCACAACCAGGAGGTGATCCGGGATCTGGAAGCCCGGGGCGTGGGCTGTGTGGACAGCCTGGAAGCCCTGCCCCCAGACTGCGGCGTCATCATCCGCTCCCACGGGGAGGGCCAGGCGGTCCACCGGCGGCTGCGGGAGATGGGCCGGGAGGTGGCCGATGCCACCTGCGTGAAGGTGACGAAAATCCACCGCATCGTGGAGGGGGCCAGCCGCCGGGGGCGGCAGGTCATCATCATCGGCGAGGCGGAGCACCCGGAGGTGAAGGCCATCGCCGGCTGGTGCCAGGGGGCGCGGGTTTTCCGAACCGTGGAGGAGTTGGACGGTTTTCTCCGGGAAAAGGACGAAAACCACCAAAAACCTATCACCATGGTTTCCCAAACTACATCAACCCATAAAATTTGGGGCCCATGCCGAGAAAAAGTAAAAAAAGAGTGTACAAACGCCGAAATTTTTGATACAATATGTGATGCTACGTGTAAGCGGCAATCAGAGGCGCAGAGTTTGGCGGAGCGCTGTGGCGCGATGATCGTGATCGGCGACAGAAAAAGCTCCAATACGACCCGACTTGCCGAGTTGTGCCGGACGCATTGCCCGCTGGTTTACCACATCAGCCGGGCGGAAGAGCTTGACCGGGGTATGGTGAGCGGGGTAGCTTCTGTGGGAATCACTGCTGGTGCATCTACGCCGGGGTGGATAATAAAGGAGGTCAAAGTCAAAATGGACGAGAATACCAATGTGATGGAGATCGAAGAGTCCTTCGCTGATATGTTGGAGAAATCGATCAAAACTTTAAATACGGGAGATAAGGTTACAGGTGTGGTTACCGGGATCACTGCCACGGAAGTCAACGTGGACCTGGGCACCAAGCACGCAGGCTACATCCCCCTGGCTGAGCTGAGCGACGACCCCACCGCAAAGGTGGAGGATCTGGTCAAGGGGGGCGACGAGATCGAGACCTATGTCATGCGCGTCAACGACATGGAGGGCGTTGCCACCCTGTCCAAGAAGCGCCTGGACGCCGTGAAGAACTGGGACACCATCGAGACCGCTGTGGAGGAAAAGACCGTGCTGGAAGGCGTGGTCACCGAGAACAACAAGGGCGGCATCGTGGCCAACGTCAAGGGCATCCGCGTGTTCATCCCCGCATCCCAGACCGGTATGCCCCGTGGGGCCGACCTGTCTGAGATGATCAAGGAGAAGGTGCGCCTGCGCATCACCGAGGTGAACCGCTCCCGCCGCCGTGTGGTGGGTTCTATCCGCGCGGTGGCTGCGGAAGAACGCGCCGCCAAGGCCGCTGAGGTCTGGGAGAACATCGAGGAAGGCAAGCGCTACGACGGTGTGGTGAAGTCCCTGACCTCCTATGGCGCCTTCGTGGACATCGGCGGTGTGGACGGCATGGTCCACATCTCCGAGCTGTCCTGGAGCCGCATCAAGCACCCCTCCGAGGTGGTCAAGGTGGGCGACA
>CAJUCB010000031.1 GCA_910584805.1 uncultured Oscillospiraceae bacterium | reverse complement strand
CGATCCGGTCCAGAATCCGCCGGGCCTGCTGGGCGTCCACCAGGTTCTGGTCGATCATCCGAGGGGCGGCGATGCTCTCGCTGACCACCTTCTTGGTGATCTCGTTGAAGGTCACCCGGTTGGCTTTTCCCCGGGGCAGGTCCAGCAGCTCCTGCAGGTGCCAGGAGATGGCCTCCCCTTCCCGGTCCGGGTCCGTTGCCAGGAACACGTGCTCGCTGGCGTCCGCCGCAGCCTTCAACTGCTCAATCGTCTCCTCCTTGCCCTTGATGGGCTGGTAGTTGGGGGTAAAGTCGTTGTCCAGGTCCACGCCCATTTTACTCTTGGGCAGGTCCCGTACATGACCCATAGAGGCCAGGACCTGATAGTTGGGGCCCAAATATTTTCCAATGGTCTTCGCTTTTGCCGGTGATTCCACGATCACCAGATTCGTCTTAGCCACTGCGCAAAACCTCTTTCTTCCATATCATAAAGGTAGGCCGGGGACGCAGTCTGCGTCCCTGGGGCCGTCCGTATCACTCAATCTTTCAGCAGCACCTTGGTGGAAAACCGCTTGCCGGTGCCCTCCTGGATCAGGGCCCGAACCTGAAGCATGGTCAGGGCCGAGAGCACCCGCCGGGCAGGGATGGCAGTCTTTTCCGTCAGGTCGTCCACCGTCAGGGACAGGTCCCCCTGCAGGGCCCGGAGCAGGGCTGCTTCGTCGTCGGTGAGGGCCTCCTTGTCCTGTCCCAGGTCGATGACAAGGCGTTCCTCCTCTGGGGCCTGCTGGGACACCTCGGGCTGGGAGGCAGCCTGTGGCTCCGCTGTGTGCCGGCGCTGCCCCTTGGGCGGACGCAGGCGCTCCCGCTCCACCTGGGGCGGCAGGGAAACCCTCGGATGAATCTTTGCCGGATAAAGGGCCTCATATTCCTCTAACACATCCCAGGCATCTTGGACCAGCTTGGCCTCCCCCTGGCGGATGAGGCGGTTGGGCCCCTGGCTCATGGCGCTGTCGATGTTCCCCGGCACGGCAAATACGTCCCGGTTCTGTTCCAGAGCCCAACGGGCGGTGATGAGGGAACCGCTGCGTTGGGTCCCCTCCGCCACAATCACCCCCAGGCACAGCCCGGCAATGATCCGGTTGCGCACAGGGAAGTGAGGGCCCAGAGGCGGGGTTTTGGGGGGATATTCCGACACCAAGGCCCCGGCGGCGGCGATGTCCTCATACAGGGCGCGGTTCTCCGCCGGGTAGGTCACATCCACCCCGTTGCCCAGCACCGAGACCACCTGGCCGCCTCCCCGCAGGGCCCCGCGAAGGGCGGCGGAGTCCACGCCCCGGGCGCTGCCGCTGACCACCAGCGCCCCCTGGCGGGACAGCTCCAAGGCCAGCTTCCCCGCCGCCATCACCCCGTAGGGGCTGGCGTTCCGGGCCCCCACGATGGCCACAGCGGCCTCCTCATCCATCCGGGGCAGACGGCCCCGGATGTAGAGGACGCAGGGGGCCGTGTTCAACTGTCGCAGACGTTCTGGATACGCGGCATCCTGGATGGTCAAAAGCTGCACGTTGCCGCTCTCGCACGCCTCCAAAATCCGCTCCGCCTCAGACAGGCTCTTGTGTTTCAGCGCTTCCCGTACTTCCTGGGGCAGGAAGGGCAGTTGGTCATACTCCTGGTCGCCGGCAAAGTAGGCCGCCTCCGGAGAGCCGAAATGCTCCAGGATGCGGGCGGCATACATCCCCGGGGACTTGCCCCGGGTGGTCAGCCATAGCCAGTGGCGGATATTACCCACCAGCAAGCCCCCCCTCACTCTGCCGGCCCATCTCCCATAATACCACCGCCCCGGCGGCGGCGGCGTTCAGGGATTCACAGCGGGGGCGCATAGGGATGCGCAAGGTCTCCTCGCACTGGGTCAGCACCCGGCGCGACACCCCCTGCCCCTCGCTGCCGATGACCACGGCGGCGGGACAGAGGGAGCAGGACTGGATATCCACCGCAGTCTCCCCCAGGGCTGTGGCATACAGGGGGATCCTCCCCCTGGCCAGGGCCCCGGTGAGGGGCTCCAGCTCCGTCTCCCACAGGGGCAGGCGGAAGCAGGCCCCCATAGAGGCCCGGAGGGTTTTGGGGTTCCAGGGGTCGGCGCAGCCGGGGAGGAGGAGGATGCCGTCCGCCCCGAAGGCATCCGCCGTGCGCCAGAGGGTCCCCACGTTGCCGGGGTCCTGAAGGCCGTCCAGCACCAAGTAGCGGCTGCCGGGGAGAGCCTCCGGGAGGGGCTCAGTGGGTAGGGTGCAGAGGAACAGCACCCCCTGGGGCGTTTGGGTGGAGGAAATGTCTCTCAACAGTGATCTTGGTATCTCCACCTGGCGCACGTCGTCGGGGCAGTCCATCTGCACTGTCCCTGTGGCCCAAAAGACGGTATCCAGCTTTGCCCCCCAACGGAGGGCCTCCTCCAACATTTTAGGTCCCTCTCCCACCATTTGGTTCTCGGCCCGGCGAAACTTCCGGTCCTTGACCAGCTTGCGCACGTGGGTCATGAGGGGGTTGGCTCTGCTTGTAATATGTTCCATGATTACTCCAAATCCAGAATGTGGTCGTTGGTTTCTGTACTGCCCAGGCTGTAAATCAGGTCTCCTCTTTGGAAGCAGTAATTCTTATCCGGGTTGGGATGGATGTTCTCCCCGTTGCGCTGGGTGGCAATGATGTTCACCTGGTAGTGCCGCCGGATATCCAGCTCCCCGATGGTCTTCCCCACCCAGGCCAGGGGGACTTCCAGCTTGACAATCCCGTAGCCCTCAGTGAGGGTGATGTAGTTCAAAATCTCCCGGTTGGACAGGGCCTGGGCCAAGTTCCAGCCGCTCTCCCGCTCGGGGAACACCACCTGGTCCGCCCCGATGCGCCGCAATAGCTCCTCGTGGGTGGCGGTGCGGGCCTTGCAGATAATCCGGGGCACCCCCAGCTCCTTGAGGTTCAATGTCACAAGGATGCTCCGGCCAATGTCGTTGCTGAACGCCACCACGGCACAGCTCATGTCCTTGACCCCCAGCGCCCGGAGGACGTCCAGGTCCTGGCAGTCCCCTGCCACCGCCTGGGTCACGTGGTCCGCCATCTGCTGGACCACCTTCTCGTCTGTGTCCACCGCCAGGACCTGGTGCCCTGACTGGCACAGTTTTTCCGCCACCGCTGAGCCGAACCGGCCCAGCCCGATTACCACAAAGCTCTCCATGGCTGTGCTCCTCTCTCAGGGGATCATCCGATCAGCAATTCACAGCTGGGGTATTTGATCTTATTCCCCACAGTTTTCTTGGTCAAAAAGGCCAGGGAAAAGGCCAAAATGCCCACCCTGCCCAGATACATCAGGGCCAGGAGGACGCAGTGGCTGGCAAAGCTCAGCCCATCGGTGATGCCTGTGCTCAGGCCCACCGTTCCGATGGCCGCCACGCTCTCAAAAAACAGGGGGAGGAAGCTGCCCCCCTCAATGTGGGCCATCACCAGGGCGGCGATGAGGGCGGTGAAGATCACCACCATGGTCAAGGTCATGGCGTTGCGCACCTGGCGCTGGGGGATGGTCCGGCCACCCACCACCACTTCTTCCCGGCCCTGCAGGCCGCTGACCAGGGCGGCCCCCAGGACCACCACCGTCACCACCTTGATGCCGCAGGCCGTAGACCCGCTGCACCCGCCCACCAGCATAAAGAGCATACTCACCACCTGGGCGCTCTCTGTCATCTCCCCCTGGGGGAACACGGCGAAGCCCGCCGTGCGCAGGTTGGCGGACTGGAACAGCCCCGCCAGGACCCGTTGCGCCGGGGGCAGCGCCCCCAGGGTGCCGGGGTTGTCCCACTCCATGGCAGTGAAGTAGACCCAGCCCAGCACCAGCAGCACCGCCGTGCCCCCGATGGCCAGGTGGCTATACAGGCTCAGCTTCCGCCAGCTCTTGGCCCGGAGGATATCCTCCCAGACGATGAAGCCCAGCCCACCGGTGATGGCAAGGCCCATGTGGATCAGCAGCACGTAGGGGTCTCCCACGTAGTCCTCCATATCCACCAGGGCGAAGCCCCCGTTGCAAAAGGCGGACACCGCATGGAAGAGGCTGTACCACAGCCCCCGTCCAATGCCGAAGCGGGGCACGAAGCGCAGTGCCAGCAACAAGGTACCCACCGCCTCGAACAGCAGGGTACCCAACAGCCCATGGTGCACCAGGCGCAGCACGCCTCCGGTGTTCTTCAGCCCCAGGGCCGAAGCCAGTACCATCTTTTGGGAAAAGATGATCTCCCGGCGCAGCAGGAGCAGCACCAGGCTGTATGCCATCATGAAGCCCAGGGCCCCAAGCTGCACCAGGAGCAGGATCACCGCCTGTCCCTCCAGGGTCCATTGCTCCAGGGTGTCCACCAGGGTGAAGCCTGTGACGCAGGTGGCAGAGGTGGCGGTGAACAGGCTGAGGAAAAAGCCGCCGCCGCGCCGGGACATCACCGGCAGCAACAGCGCCAGGGTCCCCAGGGCAATCATCGCCCCGAAGGAAACGGCCACCGCCCGGGTGGGATGCATCCCCCGCCCGGCGCCCCAGCGCCGTCTTCGTCTTCCCAGCTTCATGCCTCACCTCCTTGTGTCCTTCCATGCTC
Organism: uncultured Oscillospiraceae bacterium; assembly: GCA_910584805.1. Lineage (GTDB taxonomy): Bacteria > Bacillota > Clostridia > Oscillospirales > Oscillospiraceae > Evtepia. Next base: position 15,914 of record CAJUCB010000031.1, on the reverse strand, counting down.
TGGTGGTTGTGGTTTTTGATACAAGCACGGCAGCATACCGGCAGCGTTTTTCTGCCGGTATGCTGCCGTCAAACATTATTCCATGGGCTTCATCGTCGGGAACAAAATCACGTCCCGGATGGAATCCGCGCCAGTGAGCAGCATGACGCAGCGGTCCACGCCAATGCCCAGTCCACCTGTGGGGGGCAAGCCGTACTCCAATGCGTTGATATAGTCCTCGTCCATCATGCCGGCCTCCTCGTCGCCGCCGGCCCGGAGCTCCACTTGCTTCTGGAAGCGCTCCTTCTGGTCGATGGGGTCGTTGAGCTCGGAGAAGGCGTTGCCCATCTCGCTGCGGCAGATGAAGAGCTCAAAGCGCTCGGTGAGCCGGTGGTCCTTGGGGGAGCGCTTGGCCAGGGGGGACACGTCCACCGGGTGCATGGTGATGAAGGTGGGCTGAATCAGTTTCCCTTCCACCTTCTGGTCAAAGCACTCGTACAGGGCATGGCCCCAGGTGGGTTCCACGCCGTCCATGTCCACCCCAGCGGCTTTGGCAGCAGCCACTGCCTCGGCGTGGTCGGAGATGGCCATGAAGTCCACCCCCACATACTCCTTCACCGCTTCCGCCATGGTCAGGCGGCGCCAACCGGGGCTCAGGTCGATGTCCTCCCCCTGCCACTGGACCTGGTAGGTCCCCAAAATCTCCTGGGCGGCGGAGGAGAGGAAGTCCTCGAAGAGGTCCATCATGTCGTTGAAGTCGGCATAGGCCTCATAGAGCTCCACAGTGGTGAATTCCGGGTTGTGCTTGGTGTCCATGCCCTCGTTGCGGAAGATGCGGCCAATCTCATAGACCCGTTCCAATCCCCCCACGATGAGCCGCTTTAGGTGCAGCTCTGTGGCGATGCGCATATACATGTCGATGTCCAGGGTATTGTGGTGGGTGATGAAAGGCCGGGCCGTGGCACCGCCGGAGATGGTGTTGAGCACCGGGGTCTCCACCTCCATATAGCCCCGGCCATCCAGGAAGCTGCGCAGGTAGCTGACAAAGCGGCTGCGGATCTCAAAGTTGCGCCGGGAGTCCGGGTTGACGATCAGGTCCACATAGCGCTGGCGATAGCGCAGCTCCTTGTCGGTGAGGCCGTGGAATTTCTCCGGCAGGGGACGCAGGGACTTAGACAGCAGGGTAATGTCCTTACAACGGACACTCATCTCCCCCCGCTGGGTGCGGAACACCTCGCCATCCACGCCCACGATGTCCCCAATGTCGTACTTCTTAAAGGCGTTATACACCGCCTCGTCCATCTCGTCCCGGCGGGCATAGAGCTGGATGCGGCCGCTCTTGTCCTGCAAGTCGCAAAAGCTCACCTTGCCCATGCCCCGCTTGGACATGAGCCGGCCGGCAATGCGCACTGCCTGGCCCTCCAATGCGTCGAAGCGGTCCTTGACCTCCTGGGCGTGGATGGACACCTGGAACTTGGTCTGTTCAAAGGGGTCCTGACCAGCCTCCTGGAGGTTTGCCAGCTTTTCCCGGCGGACCTTCAAAATTTCAGACAGGTCCTGCTCCACGGCTTCGTTTTTATTCTTTTCCATGCTTCTTCCCCGTTTCTCTATTATCTGTGGATCTCCAAGATCTTATAATGGATGCTGCCCTCCGGGGCTTCCACCACCACGTCCTCCCCGGCCTTCCGGCCCAGGAGGGCCTTGCCGAAGGGGGATTCCTCCGAAATGCGCCCGTTCATGGGGTCTGCCTCCTGGGAGCCCACCACCTGATAGGTGAGCTTCTCGTCAAACTCCAAGTCCTCCACGGTGACGGTATTGCCCACGTGGACGATGTCCATGTTCTTTTCCTCGTCGGTGATGAGGACATAGTTGGACAAGATTTCGTCCAGCTCCGCAATGCGGGAGTAGAGCTTACCCTGTTCGTTCTTGGCCTCGTCGTACTCGCTGTTCTCCGACAGGTCGCCGAAGGAGCGGGCCTCCTTAATCAGGTCCGCCACTTCCTTTTCTCGCACGGTCTTTAGGTAGACCTGTTCCTCTTTCAGTTCTTCCAGCCGCTCGGGGCTGAGCCGGTATTCCTTTGCCATGGTCACACACCTTTCGTCGTCGTGGGCCTTCCGCCCCGCCAGTTTCCATTTACACATATAAAAATAAAACTGAAAAATCTAATTACACGTTTAAGTATTATAGGTATTTTGTTCCGGTCTGTCAAGTACAGGAATCGGCCCTTCGACCCTTCTCCCCTGGTTTTTCCCGGAAAAAACGCCCTGGCCCAGGGATTTTCCCGGTCCAGAGCGTCCTTCTTTTTTCACATCCCGTCCAACAGGGCCGACAGGGCCGCTTGGAGCTGTGCGTCCTCCTCCTGGGGCAGCGCCCCAATCAGGAGCCGTTTTTCGTCCTCCTGGCTGAGGGGACGCACCACATCCGGGGTCAGCCCCGTCCCCGCCAGGGACCGGCCGCTGGGCAGGTAATAGCAAGAGGTGGAAATGTGTATGGCGCTGTCGTTGAGGAGTTTCAAGCTCTGCTGGGCATAGCCCTTCCCGTAGGTCTGGACGCCCACCACCGTAGCCCGGCCACTCTCTTGGAGCATGGCCGCTGTGAATTCCGCCGCGCTGTAGCTCTCCCGGTTCACCAGCACCACCAAGGGTAGTTGTATGCAGTCGGCGTCGGCGTTTTTGACCTTCTCACGCCCCTTGGCGTCCCTGGAAATGAAGATAGGCCCTTCCGGCAGGAACTGGTCCAGCACCGCGGCCATCTCGTCCACCTGTCCCCCGGGATTGTAGCGAAGGTCCAAAATCAGCCCCTGGGCCCCTGCCTGGGTCAGCTCCTCCAACCCCTGGCGCAGTTGCTCAGACGCCCCCTGGGAAAATCTTGTGATGCTGAGTAAGCCTATCTGATCCGGCAGCATTTGGGTGCTGACCAGACGGCTTTGGATGCTCTCGCGCACCAGCTCCACCTGGCGCAGGCTGCCGTCCTCCCCCTGGACCTCTAGGGTCAGGCTGTTGCCCGCTTCCCCTTTGATGGCCTCCACACAGGCCTGCCAGGTCTCCGGGGTCACCGATTCCCCCGCCACGGAGCGGATGATCTCCCCCGCCTGGACCCCCGCCGCCTGGGCAGGGCCATCGGAGCTGACGGAGTCAATGTGGATGCCGTCTTTCTGCTCCCGGTTTATGGTGATGCCAATGCCCACATAGCGCCCCTGGGAGCGGGTGCGGCTGGCCTGGAACTCCTCCTCGGTCATGTAGTAGGACCACTCGTCCCCCAGGGAGTCCACCATGGCTTCCAGCATGGCGTCCATCTGGGCCTCCCGGTCATACTCCCCCACAAAACGGTGCTCAATGGCGTCCTTGGCTTGGAGCAGGGATAGGCCGTCCTGGCCGATGATGATCACAGCCATAACCAGCATCCATATCATCCCTACCAATGCGCCCCCCGCGAACACCCCTAGGATATCCAGGATGCGGTTGCGTCTCTCTTTCTTGTCCATACCATTCCTCCTGTCTTGATGAAAAAGCAGCGGCCCGTCTCCGTGCCGCTGCTCTCATTTGGTTAATAGGCAAGCATCCCTGCCACTAGGCTCAGCACCAGGGAGAGGCACAGGATCACCGCCACTACGGCAGCTACACGCTTCTGGAAGCGCATAGGGTCCCGTCCTTTCTTTCCGCTCATCTCATCCGCCCCCTTACACTTTCAGGAATTTCCGGATCGCCAAGGCCGAACCCCCGGCACCGATGGCAAAACCCACCACCAGGAACACCAGCATGACAATATACGCCAGTTGGGAGAAGGGCACGGTGGTAATGATGGAGAGGATTCCACTATTCTCCATGGCCCGCTGGATCAGCCCGTAGATGCCCCACTCTGCCAAATAGGCCAGCACAGCGCCCACAAGCCCCAATAGCACACCCTCCACCAGGAAGGGCCAGCGGATGAACCAGTTGCTTGCACCGCACATACGCAGCACGGCAATTTCTTCCCGCCGGGTGAAGGTCGCAATCTTGATGGTGTTGGAGATGATGAACACAGACACCAGCACCAGCATCGCCACCAGGATGATGGCCACACCACCGGCCACGTTGCGGATCATCAGAAAGCCGTCGGCCACTTCCAGGGATGCCTGGATATCGGCAATGCCGGTGACCTGCTCCACCTGCTCCACGGTCTCACTCATGGCCTCAATGTCCACCACATGGATGATGAAGCGGTCCCGCAGGACGCTGTCTGGCGCGTCCCGGAAGAGGTCCTGCCGCCCCTCCAAGGTCTCCTTGAAGTTGGCCATGGCCTCAGACCGGCTCACAAAGGTGACGCTGGCCACATTGCTGATGCCCTCCAACCGGGGTTGGAGCGCCCGGGCCGACTGGTCGTCGTAATTCTCATCCACGTAGGCCAAAAACTGGTTCTCATCCTCCAGCTCCCGGAACATGTGGTTCAGGTTCACCGCCACCAGGGAGAAGGAGCCCATGATGAGAAGGCAGGCCAGGATCATACACACCGAGGCAAAGGACATCAGCCCATGGGCAAAGATGCTCCGGAAGCCATCCTTAAAATGATACCAAAATTGATTATCGCCCATTGTTGTAATACCCTCCCGCAGCATCGCTGATGATTCGGCCATTTTCAATGGCCACCACACGCTTGTCGAAACGGTTGACCAGCTCCCGTTCGTGGGTCACCACCAGGACGGTGGTGCCCATGCTGTTGATCTTCACCAACAGCGACATGATTTCCAGGGAACGGGCCGGGTCCAGGTTCCCCGTAGGCTCGTCGGCAATGATAACGCTGGGATTATTTGCCAGGGCACGGGCAATGGCCACACGCTGCTGCTCCCCGCCGGAGAGCTGGTTGGGGTAGCGGTGGCCCTTTTCGCTCAGGTCCACCAAGCCCAGGATATAGGGGATGCGGCGCTGGATTTCCTTGGGGGTAGCCCCCACAGCCCGCATGACCACCTCTAGGTTCTCGCTGACGGTCTTTTTCTCAATGAGGCGGAAATCCTGGAACACCACCCCCAGGGTGCGGCGCATCAGGGGGATCTGTTTTTGGCTGATATCCCGCAGGTTATAGCCGTTGACCATCAGCCGCCCGGCGGTGGCCTGGATCTCCCCAGTGATGAGCTTGACGATGGTGGACTTGCCCGAACCGGAGCGGCCCACCAAAAAGACGAAATCACCGTCGGCGATTTCCAGCCGCACCCCTTTCAGGGCTTTCGTCCCGTTTTCATATTGTTTATATACATCTGTCAGGCGAATCAAAAGGTAACACTCCTTATAAGACGTTTCTCTCAGGACTCAATGCCACGGGAGACCAGGTACTTCTTCACCATCAGGGCCACCTTGAAGGTGATGGCATCGTCAAACTCCCGCAGGTCTAAGCCTGTAAGCTTTTTGATCTTCTCCAAGCGGTACACCAGGGTGTTGCGGTGGACGAAGAGCTTCCGGGCCGTCTCGGAGACGTTCAAGTTGTTCTCAAAGAACTTGTTGATGGTGAACAAGGTCTCCTGGTCCAAGGCGTCGATGGGGTTCTTCTTAAAGACCTCCTGAAGGAACATCTCGCACATCACCGTGGGGAGCTGATAGATCAGACGGCCAATGCCCAAGTTCTCATAGTTGATGATGGTCTTTTCCGTGTCGAACACCTTGCCCACGTCGATGGCCACCCCGGCCTCCTTATAGGCCCGGGCCAGGTCCCGGATGTGGCCCACCACGGTACCGATGCCGATGGTGGTCTTGATCTTCAGGGCCTGGGCTAGGTTGCTCTCAATGCTCTTGGCGATGCGGTAGATCTCCTTGCTGTCTGCGTTCTCCCCCAGCATCTTAATCACCACAATGTCGCTCTCACTGATGGAGATGACAAAATCCTCCTGGCTCTCGGAGAACATGTTCTGCACCACATCCACCGCGGCGATCTCCGCCGAACCCATCTGCCGCACCAGGAACACCGCCCGCTGGGCCTCGGAGGCAAAGTGCAGCTCCTTGGCCCGGACATAGATATCCCCCAGGAGGATATTGTCGGAGATGATGCTCTTGACAAAGGCAGTTTTGTCGTGCTTTTCCTCATAATATGCCTTGGCACTGTTCAGGGCCACCGTCACCATGGAGCAGATCAGCTTGGCTTGCTCGTCGCTGCCCTGGGCAAAGGCGGCATAGTCGAAGCGGGCGCTGCGGTTGGCTAGGGGCTTAAAGGTCTTGTCCCCATAGGTTACCGCCGTGGACTCAATGCTGTTCAAAGCGGAGGCGGCGCCCTCCCATTTTTCCCCAATCCAGGCTAAGTGGTTGCAGGAAACCACGGTCCCCTGGTCATCAATGACGCCGATGACACGGTCCGTACATTCTTTCATTTGGAGTACAATGCTTTGGAATATTCTGCTGGACATGGTCGTCTCCTCCTCTTTCCGGCTCTCAATATTGTCCCCAGGCTGTTTGCCTGCCATGGTCCGCGCATACGGGTAGGGTCGCCCCCTCCCACATAGCGCCAATTTTTCTTCCATCCAGTGGTTTCTGGGATAAATTGGAGTTCGCCGGTAGGAGGGTTCGGCCCTGGACTCGTTCCCCATAGGGCGTGATTTCTCCACACATGGGACAGCCGCTGCTGCACGATCATGATTCTTGGGAGCTATTATACCTGATTTTCCAGGTGATTTCAATCCCTTTCTCCTGAATCTTTGTGGAAATTGCCGAATTTATTTCCACAGGGCTTCCAGGGCTGCCAATTCCTCCGCCTGCAAGGGCCGCCAGGCCCCTGGCGGCAGGGCTGGGTCCAGCGCTAGGGGGCCCATGGCCAGTCGTTTCAAATAACTCACAGGCTTCCCCCGGGCCGCCAGCATCCGTTTCACCTGGTGGTACTTCCCCTCCTGGATGGTCACCAGGGCCTGGCCTGTTTCCGGGAGCAGTTCCAGGGATGCAGGGCGGCAGTGGGTACCATCCTTGAGCTGGATTCCCTCTGCCAGAGCCTTCCGGTCTGTCTCGTCCAGTTCCCCCGTCACTTCCACGTAGTAACGCTTATCCACATGCTTGCCGGGGGACAGAAGGCGGTGGGCTAGGGGGCCGTCGTTGGTGAGCAGCAGCAAGCCCTCGGCATCCTTGTCCAACCGCCCCACAGGGAACAGCCCCAGCTTGCGCAGGTGGGGCGGCAGGAGCCCCAGCACGGTGGGCTCCCTGGGGTCCTCGGTGGAGGAGACCACCCCCTGGGGCTTATGGAGCATGAGGTAAGTATAGCGCTCCGACGACACCAGGTGGCCGTCCACCAGGAGGGTGGCATCCTCGGGGATTTTTTCCTCCGGGCTGGTGGCCTGCTGGCCGTCCACCTTCACCCGGCCGCTTTTGATGAGGGCCTTGGCCTCTTTGCGGGACCAGCGGCCAGTGGCGGCAATGCGTTTGTCCAGGCGTTCCATGGCGCGTTCTCCTTCCTTTGCTTTTTGGCTGTTAGTATAGCATACTTTTCGGAGAAAGGACATAGGGTTGTGGGGAAGATTTCCGGCGGCTCGCCATCAGCCGGAAGCGAGAGGAGCTGCTTGCTATGATTATCATCACGAAAAAGATCCACCGCGCCCGGCTGGTGGCCGGATTCATCATGCTGGTCTTGACCATCGGCTTTGTGGGAGCCGGCCTGGGCTTGGTGCGGGACATCCGGGAGACGGAGGCCCTTTCCGTCACCCAGATGGACGCCAAAGGCGTCAAGACCAACGAGGACCGGATTTCCTTCCTGGAAAGCTGCGGCTGGCTGGTGGCCCCAGAGGCCGCCAGCATTGAGGACGTCCTAATCCCCGAGACCTTCGATACCTCCTATGACGAATACCTGGCCCTGCAAAAGGAGCAGGGCTTCGACCTCACCGCCTATGCAGGCAAAACGGTGAAGCGCTACACCTACCAGGTGAACAACTACCCTGGCCTGCAAAAGGACATCTGGGCCAGCCTGCTGGTGTATAAGAAGGAGGTCGTCGGCGGAGAGGTGTTCTGCAACCAGGGGGACGGGTTTATGCAGAGTTTGGCCTATCCCGCAAAGGCTTCCGGAGAACAGGGTACATAATCAAAATGGCGGGGCACTTCGGTGAGGAAGTGTCCCGCCATTTCATTGTTTTGTCTCCTCCAACGTCAGTTGTCGTAACGCCACCCCTGCGAGGCGGGCAATCACCAGAGATACACAGCCCGCAAAGAGGATCACCACAAATTCAAAGCCCTTGCACTGGTTGAACAGGAAGCCGTAAAAGGCCGTGCCCAGGGGCTGGGCACACATGGCCACTGTGAGCACCACGGAGATCACCTTGCCCATACAGTCCTGAGGGGTCTCCCGCTGGATCAGGGCCATCAGCTGCACCGTAAGCAGGGTGGAACAGACCATGATACCAAAGCAACCGGCGGTGAGGATGCCGTCATTCACCAGCCCCGAGGAGATAAAGCCACAGCCCAGGCCCATGGGGAGCACCAGCAGGGCGCAGGCAGTGAGCAAATGCCCCGCCTTGTCCAACGACAGCCGCTGGGCCAGCACCCCAGCCAGGATGCCCCCCACCAGCCCCCCGGCCGCCATCGCCCCCTGGGCGAAGCCATACAGCCGGTCCGCCAAGGCCTCTTCCAGGGGCAGCACTTCGGTAATCATGTAGGGCAGTCCCACCACCAGCATGGCAGAGAGGAACAAATTCAGGGCGCACAGCACCAGCAGCACTTGACCCAGGGCGGGCTTCTCCCGCCAGATCAGGCGGAGGCTCTCCCGAAAATCCCCTTGAACCATAGCCCACAGGGGTTCTCTGGGCCGTTTCTGGTGGGGTATCCTAATCCACAGCTCCATTCCCGCTGACAGCAGGAAGCAAGCCACACATACCCACAGCACTGGTTTCAGGCCATAGACACTGTAGACAATCCCCCCCAAAGCCGGCCCCGCCAGGGCTGCCAAAGAGCTTATGACATTGACCACGGAGTTGGCCTCCACAATCCGTTCCTGGGGCACCAGGGCGGGAATGCTGGCCTGCACCGCCGGTTGATAGGCCCCCGCGATACCATAGAGGAGCATCAGCGTCACCGTCACCAGCGGGATGAGCCACTCCCCCCGCAGCAGCAGGGCAAAGCCCAGAAGCAGCAGGGCCGTGACGAAATCCAGCAGGACCATGATGTTGCGCTTGTTCACCCGGTCTGCCACAATCCCCCCGATGGGGGAGAGCAGGATCATGGGGAGGAAGGCACAGGCGGTCACCCCGCCGAAGAGGGCGGCGGAACCGGTCTGGTTCAGCAGGTACAGGGGCAGGGCGAAGCGCACTGTGGCGTTGCCGAAGAGGGAGACAATTTGGCCGATGACCACCAGGGTAAAATCCCTGGAAAACAGCTTCTTCTTCACACTTAAACCTCCATTCCTTCAATCCACCGGGCCAGAACCCGATACAGCAGGGCGGCAGCCAGGAGGAACACACAGGCCATCCCCAGCATCACCCAGAGGATATACCGGGGAGCACAGGGGATCCCGTTGGCGGTACAGCACACCAGCAGCAGGGCCCCCACCACGGCAGCCACAGGGGAGCGTTTTTTCCACCCCACCACAGCAGCCACCAGTCCCGCCACGGCGGACAGCACCCCCATAAGCAAACTCACCAGCACCACCACCAGGGGGAATCCTGTTACATCCATCTGGGGCGGGGCCTGGAACAGCCGGGAGGCCAGGTACATGCCCCCCATGGTCACGCTGTTGCTTAGGGCCGCTGCCGCCACGGTCATGGTACAAAACACCGCGCATTTTGCCCTCAAGATTCGCCGCCGTGGTACAGGGTAGCTCAACAAGACCTCCGCCCCCGCCCCGCAGTATTCCTTTACAACCAGCTTCGCCGCTAGGGTCGCCGCAAAGACGCTGAAGCAGGCAAAGTGCAAGGCAGTGGTCAGGCCCAGCAAGCCACTCCAAGTGGAAAACATGGCGTCCCCCACCCGTCCAGCAGGAAGCCCCTCTAGCTTGGGAATGAACAGGAAGAACATCCCCATCAATTGAACCGAGAGGTAGATACCCAGCACCGCCCAGCGGTAAGTGGCAGGCCGCAGCTTCTGTTGTTCCAGTTTATAATACCTCATGTTGCCTCCCCCTCATCAGTCCCACCACATAGTCCTCAAAGCCATCCCCATACTCCGCTATCTTCTCTGCCGTGGAAAATTCCTGGCAGATGACGCCTCCGGACAGGACACCAATGCGCCCGGCGCTGTGCCGGAGTTCTCCTATGATATGGCTGGACAGGAGGATGGCCATCCCCTCCCCGGCCAGCTCCCCCAACAGCGTCCGCATCTCCAAAATGGCCACCGGGTCCAGTCCATTGAGGGGCTCATCCAGCAGCAGTAAGCGGGGTCGGTGGAGGATGGCACGAGCCAACCCCAAGCGCTGTTTCATCCCTAAGGAAAATTGCCCAATGGGTCGCGTCTCTCCCCCCAGGCCTACCCGCTGTAAGGTCCCGACAATGTCCCCCTCCCGCCCCAGGTAGGCCTGGTGCATGGTCAACAGGGCCTGGGCAGTCAAGTGCTCATAAAAGCTGGGGGTCTCGATGATGCTGCCCACCTGGGCCAAATAAGCGGAGCTATCCCGGATCTCCCTGCCCAGGACAAGAATGCTCCCTCCATCCAGCTTTTGCAGCCCCAGAACCAGCTTCATCAAGGTGGTCTTACCTGCGCCGTTTATCCCCAGCAGGCCATAGATTTCCCCCGCCTGGATTTCCAGGCTGCACTGCCGGAGCACCCGCACCGGGCCGTAGTGTTTTTTCACGGCATTCACTTGTAGGATCGTTTCCATTTCTACCCCTTTCCATACCGTCGAGCGGTATGTATTATTCTAAAATATAGCTGCCCGTTTTTCCGGGCAGGTATATTTCATTTGTTCTGTTGGTACAGGGCGGTGAGGGTCTGGATCCGTTCCAGCAGTTCCTGGTCCATAATATCCAGCCCGAAGCCCTCCATCATCTGGGCGAACACCATGAACTTTTGCCAGGTCTCCTCCTGGGTGCTGTCGAAGATCATAGGGTTCATCCACACATTGGCCGTCAAGAGAATCAGCTCCGCCAGGGCTTTGGGGTACTCCGTCTGGATGGAGCCGTCAGCGATGCCCTGCTGGATAATGGGCACCACGTAGTTGGGGGCCGCCTCCTCTATGGTGTCGTGGAGGAGTCCAAAGAGCAGCTTGGCGTTGTTGCGGAAATTGGGGGCCACGGTGAAAATCTGGTCCTGCACGGGGCGGCTGATGGAGGCTTTGAAAATAGTTTTCAACTTCTCCTTCCCCGTAAGGCCAGGACGATCCCGAATTTCCGCCAGCATTTGGTTGGACTCCGCCGTCATTCGGTCCACCACCGCCACTAGAATCTCCTCCTTGGACTTGAAGTGGTGGTAAATGGCCCCCTTGCTCAGGCCCCCCAGCTGGTCCAAAATATCCTGGATGGAGGTATATTCATAGCCCTTTTCCATGAACAGGCGGAACGCCACGTCCAAAATCAGCGTGACCGTCTCCTCCGGGTGGCGGTTTCTCGCCATGGCACTTCCCTCCTCATAGATACCAACGGTATGTTTTGCATTTTAACATACTGTTGGTCGGTTTGTCAAGACCAATTCCCATGGTGCAAGCCCTATGGATGTTTCACCGGAGAAAAACCCTCCCAGTCCAATGTCCAAAATGACCCCTCAAAAGTGTTTTCTTGGTTCCCATTATGCCTCGCTCTTGTCCAGATGTACATCCATCTGCGGGAAGGGAATGCCGATACCCTGGGCGTCAAAGGCAGACTTGATGGCCTCCAAGAGGTCGTAGTATACCTCCCAATAGTCCTCCGTCAGGCACCAGGCCCGGAGGGTATATTCAATGGTACTGTCCCCGTAGTTGCTGAGCCGGGCGAAGGGGGCAGGGTCCGGCAGGACCTTTTCGTGGGCCTCCATAATCCCCAGCAGGGTCGCTTTTACCTGCTCCACTGGTGAGTTATAGTCCGCACCCACTGTCAGGTCCACCCGGCGCAGGGGTTCTGTGGAGTAGTTGCGCACCAGGGCAGCAGCTACCGTACTGTTGGGCAGCACCAGGCGGCAGTTGTCTGTGGTGTTCAACTTGGTGTGGACCATTCCGATCTCCAAAACAGTCCCGGCGATATCCCCAATCTCCACATAGTCCCCCACCTTAAAGGGCTGGGAGCTGAGAATGGTCAGTCCCCCCGCCAGGTTGGACAGGCTGTCCTTCACTGACAAGGACACCGCCAAACCAGCGATGCTCAGCAGGGCCACCAGGGAGGTAGCGTTCACCCCTAGAGACTGGGCTACAATCAAAATGGTGAGGAACCACAGCAGGATATTGGCCGCAGAACGGATGAACGCATGGAAGCTCTTCTCAATGTGCCCCCGGTCCAGGCCCCGGTCCAGGAGCCGCAGGATGATCCGCTTGACCACCAGACAGGCCAGCAGCAGCGCCAGAGCGGTGAGGATGAGTTTTACAGCCCCCTCCCAGCCGTAGACGGTGAGGTTTCGTACTGCGGTTTCTACGCTTTCTTCCAAGGACTCGGTATCTGTCGTTTCCATAGCTGCCTCCTTTTCTCTGAAAAAGGGAGGGCAAAGCCTCAGCTTTGCCCTCCCTTGGGTGTTAATAAGATGTCACGTTCCGTTCTCTACGAAGGGCCACCGCTGGCGGTTGTTCTCCGAATCCCCCGCCTACAGGCAGGTGTGTGCGCAACGCAGTTCTTCTTACTCGCTGATCTCGGTAACAACGCCGGAACCAACGGTACGGCCACCCTCACGGATAGCGAAACGCAGGCCCTTCTCAATGGCGATGGGGGTGATCAGCTCAACGTTCATAACCACGTTGTCGCCAGGCATGCACATCTCAACGCCGTCGGGCAGGGAGATCACGCCGGTCACGTCGGTGGTACGGAAGTAGAACTGAGGACGATAGTTGTTGAAGAAGGGGGTGTGACGGCCACCTTCATCCTTGGACAGGACATACACCTGGCCAGAAAACTTGGTCAGGGGCTTGATGGAGCCGGGCTTAGCCAGAACCTGGCCTCTCTCGATCTCCTTCTTGTCGATGCCGCGCAGCAGGCAGCCAACGTTATCGCCAGCTTCTGCATAGTCCAGCAGCTTGCGGAACATCTCGATGCCGGTGACGACGGACTTCTTGGTCTCCTCAGCCAGGCCGACAATCTCAATGGGCTCACCCATCTTGATCACGCCACGCTCCACACGGCCGGTGGCCACGGTGCCACGACCGGTGATGGTGAACACGTCCTCAACAGGCATGAGGAAGGGCAGGCTGTCATCACGGGGGGGAGTGGGGATGTAGCTGTCAACAGCGTCCATCAGCTCCTTGATGCAGGCATAGTCGGCGTCGCCGGGATCCTGGTTCTCGCAGGTCAGGGCGTTCAGAGCGGAACCCTTGATGACGGGCAGGTCGTCACCGGGGAACTCGTACTTGCTCAGCAGCTCACGGACTTCCATCTCCACCAGCTCCAGCAGCTCCTCGTCGTCCAGCAGGTCGACCTTGTTCAGGAACACGACGATAGCGGGCACGCCCACCTGACGGGCCAGCAGGATGTGCTCACGGGTCTGAGCCATGGGGCCGTCGGAGGCAGCGATGACCAGGATGGCACCGTCCATCTGAGCAGCGCCGGTGATCATGTTCTTGATATAGTCGGCGTGGCCCGGGCAGTCAACGTGGGCATAGTGACGGGCATCGGTCTCATACTCAACGTGAGCGGTGTTGATGGTGATACCACGCTCTCTCTCTTCGGGAGCCTTGTCGATGCTGGCGTAGTCCTCGAACTCAGCCTTGCCCTGCATAGCCAGGAACTTGGTGATGGCGGCGGTCAGGGTGGTCTTACCATGGTCAACGTGACCGATGGTGCCGATGTTTACGTGGGGTTTGGTTCTTTCAAACTTTTGCTTGGCCATAATAATAATCCTCCTCAGAATCGTTGTAAAAGCCAAAGTGTGTCCTGTTATGTGTAGTATTCTACAGGATATGGAGGGAAATTACAACGGGAAATCAAAAATTTCCCCCTGTAATTTCACCTTCCGGATGCTTTTTTCTCGCGAAAAAGCATCGAATTTATAATTTCTCGTGGTTGCAGGCTTACCTCTGCCGGTGGGGCTCAGTTCCCCTCGCCGCGGGTGGCCACGATCTTGTCCGTGATGGACTTGGGAATCTCCACATAGCTGTGAGGCTCCATGGCGTACTGGCCACGGCCCTGGGTACGGCTGCGCAGGTCGGTGGCATAGCCGAACATCTCGGACAGGGGAACCAGGGCGTCGATCTGCTGGGCACCGGGGCGGGCCTCCATGCCCTGGATCTGACCCCGGCGGGAGTTCAAATCGCCCATGACGTCGCCCATATAATCCTCGGGCACAATGACGGAGACCTTCATGATGGGTTCCAGCAGGCAGGCATTGGCCTTCCGGCAGGCTTCCTTGAACGCCATGGAACCGGCGATCTTAAAGGCCATTTCGGAGGAGTCCACCTCGTGGAAGGAGCCGTCGTACAGAGTGACCTTAATGTCCACCACAGGATACCCGGCCATTACGCCGGCCTGCATGGCCCCTTGGATACCCGCATCCACTGCGGGGATATACTCCTTGGGAATGGCACCGCCCACGATCTCGTTGACGAACTCATAGCCCTTGCCGGACTCGTTGGGCTCCACACGGATCTTGACGTGGCCATACTGGCCCTTACCGCCGGACTGGCGGGCGTATTTGGTGTCCTGCTCCACGCTGCGCTTGATGGTCTCCTTGTAAGCCACCTGGGGTGCGCCTACGTTGGCTTCCACCTTGTACTCACGGAGCAGACGGTCCACGATGATCTCCAAATGGAGCTCACCCATACCGGCGATGATGGTCTGGCCCGTCTCCTCGTCGGTGTAGGTCTTGAAGGTGGGGTCCTCTTCCGCCAGCTTCATCAGGGCCACACCCATCTTCTCCTGACCAGCCTTGGTCTTGGGCTCGATGGCAACCCGGATAACGGGCTCGGGGAACTCCATGGACTCCAAGATGATGGGATGCTTCTCATCACACAGGGTATCGCCGGTGGTGGAGTTCTTCAAGCCCACAACAGCGGCGATGTCGCCGGAGTAGACGGTCTCAATGTCCTCCCGGTGGTTGGCGTGCATCTGCAAGATGCGGCCCACGCGCTCACGCTGGTGCTTGGTGGAGTTGAGCACGGAGGTGCCGGTATTCAACTGGCCGGAATAGACCCGGATGAAGGACAGACGGCCCACGTAGGGGTCCGCTGCAATCTTGAAGGCCAGGGCGGAGAAGGGGGCGTCGTCCTTGGCGGGGCGCTCGTCCTCGCTGCCGTCGTCGGGGTCCACGCCCTTGATGGCGGGGATGTCCACGGGAGAGGGCATATAGTCCACGATGGCGTCCAGGAGCTTCTGAACACCCTTGTTGCGGTAGGAAGTGCCGCAGACCACGGGGACCAGCTTGTTGGCCAGGGTGCCCTGACGGATGGCGGCGCGGATCATCTCCGTGGGGATGGGCTGCTCTTCCAGCGCCAGCATCATCAGCTCCTCGTCCAGGTCCGCACAGGCGTCGATGAGCTTGGTGCGGTATTCCTGGGCCAGGTCCATCATATCCTCGGGGATGTCCTCCACACGCATGTCCTTGCCCACGTCGTCATAGTACACGTCGGCCTTCATCTCCACCAGGTCGATGATCCCCTTGAAGGTATCCTCGCTGCCGATGGGGAGCTGGATGGGCACGGCATTGCACTTGAGGCGCTCGTGGATCATGTCCAGGACGTTGTAGAAGTCCGCGCCCATGATGTCCATCTTGTTGACATAGATCATCCGGGGGACCTGATAGTGGTCAGCCTGACGCCAGACGGTCTCAGACTGGGGTTCCACGCCGCCCTTGGCGCACATGACGGTTACACTGCCATCCAGCACGCGCAGGGAGCGTTCCACCTCCACGGTAAAGTCCACGTGGCCCGGGGTGTCGATGATGTTGATCCGGGTCTGGGGGAACTGG
>CAJUCB010000030.1:14357-21062 GCA_910584805.1 uncultured Oscillospiraceae bacterium | reverse complement strand
GCAAATCCCGGGACAACCGCATGGGCGGCAACGACGAGCGGGAGCAGACCCTGAACCAGCTCCTGGCGGAGATGGACGGCTTCGACCCCACCCGCGGCGTGATCCTCCTGGCGGCCACCAACCGCCCGGAGGTGCTGGACCAGGCCCTGCTGCGCCCTGGCCGCTTCGACCGGCGCATCACCATTGACCGGCCGAACCTGGCGGGACGCCTGGCCACCTTGCAGGTCCACACCCGGCGCATCCGCCTCTCGGAGGACGTCAACCTGCGCAAGGTGGCCCTGGCCACCGCCGGCTGCGTGGGGGCGGATTTGGCGAATTTGGTCAACGAGGCCGCCCTCCGGGCGGTACGCCTGGGCCGCCGGGCGGTGAACCAACAGGATTTGCTGGCCGCCTTTGAGCTGGTCATTGCGGGGACGGAGAAAAAGGGCAGCGTCCTCACGGAGTTTGAGAAGAAGCTGGTGGCCTACCACGAAGTGGGCCATGCCATGGTGGCCTACCGGCAGAAAAACACCGAGCCGGTGCAGAAGATCACCATTGTCCCCCACACCCAGGGCTCCCTGGGCTACACCCTGATGATGCCCGAGGAGGACAAGACGGAGCTGCGTACCCGGGACGAGCTTTTGGCCCGGATTGCCGTGTCCATGGGGGGCCGGGCGGCGGAGGCCGTGGTGCTGGACACCATGACCAACGGCGCCGCCCAGGACATCCAGGACGCCACCGCCATTGCCCGGAACATGGTGGCCATGTACGGCATGAGCGACCGCTTTGGCATGATGGCCCTGGCCTCCAAGCGCAGCCAGTATCTGGACGGCGGCTACGGCATGGACTGTGCCCAGGACACCGCCGCCGCCCTGGACGAGGCGGTGCGGGAGATTTTGGACCACTGCTATGCCCAGGCGGTGTCCATCCTGGAGGAGAGCCGGGCGGACGTGGACAAGGTGGTGGCCTATCTGTTGGAAAAGGAGACCATCACCGGCGGGGAGATGGTGGCCATCATCCAGGGCCGGGACCCGGAGGAGGCGGAAGAGCAATCTTCCGGACAGGAGCCCCCCGCCCCCGGTCCCACCACCCCCCAGGAGCCGGAGGCCAGCAAGCCGCCGGAATTTGCCCAGGAGGCGGAGGACGACGGGTTTGATGGGTTCCATTGAATCAGATGAATCAGAAAAGAGGTCAAGCTCACCCGCTGGGGTGGAGCTTGACCTCTTTGTATCAATCAAGGGCTGGGCAAATGGGGAGGAATCGACGAAAAAGATTGACAATCCTGTAAAATCCTGATAAACTAAGCCCAGGAAACAATCATCCGTTTTGGATGTTGCGTTTGTTTATTTTAGGAAAGCCAAGATAAACAACGGCAGCCGTGGGGAGTGCCAGCTCCCCACGACCTGCGCAGGCGCTACACCGCCTACACAAAGGGATTTTATCCCAAGCCTGATAAATATTATAGCACACGTCTCAGTGTTTTCGCAAGACACTTCTTTTGAACCACAAATTCCTCAAAAAAATTCCTCTAACGACGTAAAATGTGTCATAAAATACCGGTGGTTCTTTTTGGTTTTGCGGCTTCTCCTTTTGTGTGTATATGTGTTGAAAAGGCACTGTGTAGGACATAGCAATATGCCTGCATGGTGTTTTCTTGCTTTCTCCGAAGTCGGGATAGGGGTGAGGCTGGGTGCGTGTGACCCCGGCCTTGCCCCTCGGCGGAGGAGCATATACACAACCCAAGGAGAGGGGCAAATTGGAATGGCCAAGAGAGATTCGATCAGGGGCAGGGGGAAGAACATTCGCCTGACCCCCATGACCCCAGAGAAGCGGAGGTACCTGGACCAGCAAGCTTTTTTGGAAAGCCGCACGGGTGACTTTTACCCAAAGTATGTACCGTATACCGAGGACCAGACAATCATGGCATGCCTTGCCATCTGTGAGAGCCACTTGTGGGGCTATGTGAACCCTTTTAGCGACGAGGATTACCAAGAGCTGCTCCTTGACATAGGGTTTTGGATTCAAGAGGCCTTGTATGTCCACTATTGGGAACCGGAAGGACCTCAACCCAGAGGAAAGCCCACCGTTGCTTGTCCCCATTGAGGAGCTGAGTGCGCAGGTAGACTCAATGGTACAGCTGATGGAAGTGGCGCTGTTCATACGCAAGAAGGAGCAGCACCGGAGCTTGACCTGGAAGAACTTTTGCGCCGCCTTGGAGGCCGAGCCCGGCCTCACCGATGTGCTGGCCCAGAGTATCCGCTGGCAGTTTTCCCTGAACCTGCCCCGGTACAAGGAGATCTGGGAGTGCCCCATGGTCATCATCCCGCCCCTGCGGGCTTCGTGAAAGCATCCCCGGACTGTGTGTCCTGCCCCATGTTGTGCTGTCTGCATAACATGGGGCAGTTTTTGTGTGCCGGACGGGGGTGTCATGGTTCGTTTCCCCTGCCCTGTCCACGGGCCCGGATGCTGGCGGCTTTCTTGGCCCATTGTTCTGCCTGGGCGTATTTCCCCTCTTTGTGATACAAGTCAGCCAGATTGTCATAGCAGTTTACGGTGCTGGGGTGGTCCTCCCCCCACACCTTTTTTTCGATGTCCAGAGCCCGCTTGTACAAGGTTTCTGCCTCCTGGTACCGTGCCTGCCGGGTGTATACCTGGGCCAAATCCTGGTAAATGGGGGACAGGTTCAAATGCTCCGGGCCCAACAGCCGTTCCCGAAGGTCGAGGGTTTGCAGCAACAGGGCTTCCAGCTCTTGATTCACGGCCTTCTTGGCCTGTTCCAGCAGGGAGTCTGTGTCCCGCAGTCTCCGTCGTGTTTCCTCTGGCGTCCAGCGCTCCTCTGTCGGGGCCGTGGGACAGGGCGGCGCAAGCCTTTTTTGCACCAAATCCTCCAGCGGCTGTGGGGAGAACAGGATGCGCAGCTTGAGGAAGGAATAGAAATCATAGGCCCCTGTGGCCAGAAGATCGTCCCCGTAGGGCGTGGTAAGGAAAATCAGGTTTTTTTCCAGCCGCGCCAGCATGTCCCGGCTGAAGTTCAGGCGCTTCACGTCCTCCTCAGTCTGTACTGCAAGTTGTAGGTTGGCGAGGAAAACGGTCTGCACATCCTCCTGCCCAGCCAACCAGGCGGAAAAGCCTTGAAAGGAGTACGGGCCAGGGTGTTCCCGGTAGTCATAGACTGCCACCGGCCCCTCCCGGTAAACGGAGAGAATCTCCTTTTGTAATTCCTCTTCCGCCACCACCAGGAAGAAACCCTGTTCTGCGTGGTTGAGAATCCAACCAAGAGCCTGATAGCCGTCTTGATTACGCTCTGTCATCTGTGATGATCTCCTGCCTCCGCAAAAACTTGACCACCAGCGGGTGGACGTTGTGCCAACGCTTGCCGTTGTACTCCAGCACGACAGATGCCTGAAGCAGCTTTAACAGCCTTTCTTTTTCCTGAATGCGTTCTTTGTTTCCGTTATAAATATTTGTCAAAAAGTCGTAATCATCTGCTTCGATTCGCCGGGTCAAAGAAGTTTGCAGTTCTTCCAGAGCTCGATCCGCGTCCTCCATAGAGACTGCGGCAGCCCCCCGGCGCTGGGCCCGCTTGGCAGCGGTGTTGATGCTATGGAACAAATCCCGCAGGGAGCCTCCGGTATATTGGATGATGGTTTCCAAAACCTGGGAGTCAAACAGTGATACCTTGGCTCGCTTTTTTACAATTTTCTTTATGACCTGGATTCCTTCCTGAAAAGGCTGGCCTTCTATGGTTTCGATTTTAATCATCGGCAGGGTTTTTATAATAAAGTAGCTCTCCATGGCGGAGAAGCGGGGGTCGTAGGAGAGGGCAATGGGGAAGGTATAAATCACCGGGAAGGGCATTCCGGAGAGAATGGCGGCATAGTGGTAAAAAACCTTCCAGGCGTCCTCCGGGTTCAGTTTGTCCAAGTCCTCGAAGATGAGGACCGGCTGCTTCCCGCCGGTCTCCTGGGCGATGTGTGCCGCCACAGTGCGTAAAAGCTGGACCCATTCGCTGGTGCGGACATTGAGCGTTTTCCGGTACTCTGTCCGCTTTTCTTCGTTATACTTCAGGTCCGCTTTCATGTCCACAAATAAGGCCAAAACTGTGGAAAGAATGCCGGGTGTTTTGGTGGACAAGCCTGCTTCTATGGAGGCGCCCTTGGCCTCCTGGGTGGTCCAGCTCTCTGTCCCGGCCGCCCAGAAGGTCTCAATGCGGGAGAGGGTGTCCGCCCCAATGTCACAATGAAGCTCAGCGGCCAGGGCCACCAAGGCCTCCGCCATCAAGATAAATAGGTCAGCGTGGGCCATGTTCAATAAGTCCAGGTCAACGCTGCATTGAATGGTTTTGACGGGATGGCCTGCCGAGAGGAAACGCTCTGAAAGGCGGTTCAACTCCGTGCTCTTTCCACAGCCCCGGTGGCCCAGGAGCAGGAACGCAGCGTCTGCCCTGCCCTCTTGGCAGAGGTCAAAGATATCCTCCATAGGGGAGGTGTACTTGTCGCTCATGCGTTGTTCCATGGTATCCGTGCAGTAAAACTCTGCGAGCTGGTCTATGTTCAACGGTTCCGGAGAAAAGGCGTTGAACATATCTGACAGTTGATGGGCATATTTCATGGGAAACTTCCTCCTATGGGCAGATGTTGCAAGCGTTCTATAGAAACCCCGCCAGGTTGCAAAGCAGCGGGTAAGAGAAGGCCCTAGCCTTGCTTCTGGGCAGCACAGCAGGGTGTTACCGCCTCCCGTTCCAAGTACCCCTCCCCCCAGCTGCACATGGCGTCCAGGACGGGGAGCACGCTGGCCCCGAAGGGCGTTAGGTGGTACAGGGTCTTTGGTGGGGTCTCCGGGATCACCTCCCGCAGCAGCATCCCGCAGCGCCCCAGCTCCCGGAGCTGTTGGGAGAGCATTTTGGGGGTGGCCTGGGGGATCAGGCGTTGCAGCTCCATATAGTGCAGGGGTCCCTGGCGCAGGTGCCAGAGGATGAGGGGCTTGTGCTTGCCGCCGATGAGGGATAGGGTGGCCTCTACGGGGCAATGAAATTGAAGTTCTTTCATGGGACTGTCTCCATTCTGCTACCCTTTTGGGAAGTACCGCACCCAAAAGTGCCTTCTTGCGCTTCCCGCCCAGGGTGTTACACTGTAAACAGCGGTGGACCAATACACCCGCTATTATACCCCTTTGGGAATAAAATGCAAGAAAGGATGAGACCCTATGGATTTTCTCACCATGGCAAAACAGCGCTGCTCCATGCGCAGCTATTTGGACCGGGAGGTGGAAAGGGAGAAGCTGGACCTGATTTTGGAGGCAGCCCACGTGGCCCCCACGGCGGCGAATTTACAGCCGGTGCGCCTGTTGGTGGTGCGCAGCCCAGAGGGGCGGGCTAAGCTCCAAGGCTGTGCGGAGCTCTACGGCGCCCCCCTGGCCATCGTGGCCTGTGCCGACCGCCGCAAGGCCTGGACCCGGCCCTTTGACGGGAAGCAGACCGGGGACATCGACGCCGCCATCCTCACCGACCACATGATGCTCCAAGCCACAGCCCTGGGGCTGGGGAGCGTGTGGATTGCGTTCTTCGACCCCAAAAAAGTCCAGGCGGCCTTCCACCTGCCCCCGGAGGTGGAGCCGGTGAGCATCCTTGCCCTGGGCTACGCCGCCGCACCCCCCGCCGCCCCAGACCGACACACCACCCAGCGCCTGCCCCTGTCAGCGGTGGTGGCCTATGAGGACGGGCAGCAGTGGTGAGCACGCCTTGCAAGCTGGCTTGGGATGTGGTAATATAGTACCATAAAGAGCAGGAGTGCGGGGGCAAGCCGATGACAGCAGCGGCATGATGGACGCCAACCTGTTGCAGAAGGGCGAGGACTTTGACCAACGGACGGAGACTGGTTGCTCCGTCCGTTTTTTGCCGCCGTAACAGCCGCCTCCCCCTGGCATCCTGGGGCCAACTGTGGTACAATACAGGGCAATGCTTGAGAATAAGGAGGGGGCGCGGCATGATTCGGCCCTTGGAAACAGCGGATTTGGAGGCGGTGGCAGCGCTGTGGCTGGCGGCCAACCTACAGGCCCACGCCTTCATCCCAGCCCAATATTGGCGGGAGCACTACCGCCCCGTCCGGGGGTTACTGGCCCAGGCGGAGGTATATGTCTATGAGGTGTCCGGCGTCCTTCAGGGCTTCATCGGCCTGGACGGGGATTACATCCCAGGGCTGTTTGTCCAGCCGGGGGCCCAGTCCAGGGGCATCGGGAAGGCGCTGCTGGACTTCGCCAAGGCGGGCAGGCCGTCCCTGTCCCTACAGGTGTACCAGAACAATACAGGGGCCCTGCGCTTTTACCAGCGGGAGGGCTTTGTGATCCAGGACGCGGGGGTAGACCAGGACACAGGGGAAGGGGAATACACCATGGTCTGGACTGCCTAACCCATCTCCCCCAAGTCCTCCGGCAGCAGGGCCATGAGCGCCTCCCGGCTGGGGGCCGCCGTTAGGGTGGCCAGACGGTCCGCCTGGCGGGACACCGCGGCTTCAAAGCGGTTGCGCACCTCCCGGGCGTTGCCAAAGTTCCCGTCCCGCTGGTCGTATAGGGCCTGGAAGCCCTGGGCGGCCAGGGCTTGGGCCTGGTCTGTGAGGACGTAGCCGTTCTTTTGGCACAGGGCGGTGAAAATGTCTAGGAGCTGCCCCCCGTCGTAGTCGGCAAAGTGCAGGACCAGCTTGAAGCGGCTCTCTAAGCCGGGGTTGCTGT
>CAJUCB010000030.1:0-14347 GCA_910584805.1 uncultured Oscillospiraceae bacterium | reverse complement strand
GGAGAAAGCGCTCCATAGGCCCGGGGTACCCCGCCACAATCACCACCAGGTCCTGGCGGTGGTCCTCCATGGCTTTCAGCAGCACTTCAATGGCCTCCCGTCCAAAGTCCTGCTCCCCCCGCTCCGGGGAGAGGGCGTAGGCCTCGTCGATGAACAGCACGCCCCCCAGGGCCTGGTCCACCACCCCCCGGGCCTTTAGGGCAGTCTGGCCGGTATAGCCTGCCACCAGCCCCGCCCGGTCCACCTCCACCAGCTGCCCCTTGGACAGAACCCCAATGGCCTGGTAGAGCTTGGCCACCAGCCGGGCCACGGTGGTCTTTCCCGTGCCGGGGTTCCCCAGGAACACCATGTGCAGGGATTGGGGGGCTGTGGGCAGCCCCGCTTCCTCCCGGAGGCGGCGGACCTTTACCAGGTTAATGAGGCTGTGGACCTGGGCTTTCACCGCCTCCAAGCCCACCAGCCCGTCCAGCTGCGCCAAAAGCGCCTCCAAGCTGGGCGCTTCCTCCTGGGGGGACTCCGGCCTCTCTTCCGGGGGCTGCGCCTGGACGGGCAGGGGTTCCGCTGCCGGGACAGCCGCCGGCAAGGGTGGCGGGGCCGGCGGCGCCGGGTCCCCAGGCAGGCCCAGGGCCGCCCAGCCCCGGTGGAGGCGGGAGAGCCCCTCCTGGATGCAGGCGGTGACGGCGCTGCCCCCTGCGTCCCCCGCCTGAGCCAGCAGGGCCCATAGGGCGGGAAGGGCCGCTAAAAACTGCCGGGCGGTGCTGTGGCCGGTCTGCTGGTCGTAGCGGCACAGCCGGGGGAAGAAGGGGGGCTCCGGCAGAGGCCCCGCCTCCCCTACCTGGTGGACCAGGGCCCAGAATAGGGTCTCCTGGCCGTCCCCCTCCTTGAGGGCGTTATATAAGGTAGCGTGATCCGGGGTGATGGTCACGCCCCCCGCCCGCCACAGGCTCTGGGCACAGGCCTGGAAATAGGCGTCGGGCTGGAAGGCCAGGCGCAATCCCGGGTCCGGGAGCTGGCGGCGGTAGGCGGAAACCAGGCGGCGGTAGTCCTGGCGGACGGCATCGGCAGAGCGCATGGATGGGCTCCCCCCCTCTCTCAAAGTTTCCTGATTATACCATACCCCGCCCCTGGCTTTCAAGCCTCCCCCCAGGGATAGCGGCCAGGGGGGCAGAAGAACAGATATCTAAGGTTGACGAATTTTGTGTATGTGTGGTACAATATAACCCAATGATTACAAATGATTACAAAAGCGTGGGCCAAGAAGGAGGAAACGGAATGGACAACAGGAATACCCTGCGCAGCCAGACGGTGCAGTGCACCCACTGCGGGGAATACTATTCTGTGACCTATGATTACTGTCCCTTCTGCGACGCAGGGCGCAAAGAGGCGGAGAAGAAAAAAGGCTCCTTGCTGGGTGGTTTGCTGGGAAGTCCAGAGCCGGAGAAGAAGAAACCCCGCAGCCAGGGCAGTGATAAGAATGCCGGACGGGGACGTCCCACCCCCCGCCGCCGGGACGAGAGCCAAGAGCGGGCCGGCCGGGAGACCGGGCGCATCCCCCCTGTCGGCCGGGAGACGGGGCGTATCCCCCCCGTGAGCCGGGAGACCGGGCGCATCCCCCCTGTGAGCCGGGAGACGGGGCGCATCCCCCCTGTGAGCCGGGAGACGGGGCGCATCCCCCCCGTAGGCCGGGAGACAGGCCGCATCCCCCCGGTGTCCCGGGACACCGGGCGCATCCCCCAGGAGCGGAAGGAGGCCGCCGTGGCGGAGGAGCCCCCCCGCCGCAGGAAGAAGATCAGCGAGATGACCGAGGAGGAGCGGGCCGCCAACCGGGCCCAGCGGGAGGCCCGGGCCGCCCAGCGCAAGCGGGAACGGGAACGGGCCGCCGCGGAGGCCGCCGCCAAGGCTGCCCAGAAGGAGGCCGCTGTCAAAGCCGCCCAGGCAGCGGAGCGGGGCGAGGCCCCCGGCCCGGTGTTTGAGACCATGACGCCCCCCCCCAGCTTCGGCTTTGAGCCGGACAGCGGGGCCCATACCCAGCCTGTGGGCCATCCAGAGGAGGAAAAGAGCAGCTCGGGGATCATCCGTACCATTACCATCCCCCTGAAAGGGGCGGGCCTGGCTGCTGCCGTGGCCGCCGCGGCAGAGCTGGCGGAGACAGAGGGGGTAGCCGGGGAGCCGGAGCAGCCTGCGGCGGAAAACCAGGAGAAGGCCCCGGAGTCCGCCGCCCCCGGAGAGGAAGAGCTGGCCCAGAGCCAGTGGGCCTTTATGCGGGACCTGGAACAGAGCAGCAGCGGGACCGTGGTAGAGGTGGCCGGCGACCTCAACGGCCTCGGCCAGGAGGGCTCTCCCCCGGCGGCAGAGCAGCCCCAGGAGGAGGCGCCCCCAGCGGCCCCCGCCCCCCAGCCAGAGGCCCCGGCCGCCCCAGAGGCCAAGGGAGCGCAGCCGGAGGCAGAAAAGGCGGCCCAGCCTGCTTCCCAGGAGCGGGAGCAGCCCCCGGCGGAGCACCAGGAGAAGGCCCCGGAGCCTATCCCCCTTGCCCCGGAGGACCTCCCTCTCAGCGCATCCCGGCGGATGAACCGGGTGCCCCCCCCGCCCCCCCCAGAGGTGGACCCCACCGTGGAACCGGTCAGCGGGGACCCGGATATCATCATTCCTAAAATCGAGACCGAGGAGGACTTGGACAACCTCCTGGCAGAAATACGGGAGATTTTGGCGGAGGACAGCCCCGGCGCCGCCCACGCCAAGGCGGAAGAAGAGGCCACCACAGTGTTCGCCCCCCACATGGAGGTGGACGAGCCCACCAAGCCCATTCCCGTCCTGCCCAAGAAGGGCGAGGCGAAGCCCTGGGCAGCCCCCGCCCCGGAGCAGTCCCCCGCCCCGCCGGCCCCGGAGAAGGACGCCGGCTTGGAGGCAGAAGAAGAGGACGACGACCTTCTGGACGCCCTGGACGAAGAAGAGGACGAGGACGACGAGGCGCTGTTCCTGGACCAGCAGCCCGGCAAGAAAGAGAAGAAGAAAAAGAGCGGCTTCCAGGTGGCAATGCTGGCCCTCTCCCTTGTCATCATCGTTGTGGCGGGCTTCATCGTGGCGCGCAACTTCATCCCCGCCCTGCAAACCGGCATCTTTGCCGGCCTGGGGAAGGGGGAAGAGGAGGAGCAGAAGGACACCGCCCAGACCTTCATCCTGAACCAGAAGGACATGGTGTTCAGCGAGCCGGGGATGACCACGGACCTGGTGCCCACCTTCGCCCCCGAGGGCACCACCGCCAGGCTCACCTGGTCCTCTAGCAACAACGCGGTGGCCAGTGTGGACGAATACGGCAAAGTTACCACCATCAGCCCCGGAGAGGCCACCATTGTGGCCGCCATGGCCAGCGGGCAGAGCGCCCAGTGCCAGATCCGCTGCAACTGGACCGTGGACGAGGGGGGGAATGTGACCCCCACGGAGCCAGGGGCAGGGGGGCAGCCGGAGGGGGAGGGACAGCCCACCGCCACCGGGGAGATGTCCCTCAGTGACGAGACCCTTTCCCTGGACAGCCCAGGGGCCGCCCGGCAGCTGACCCTCAACGGGGCCGCCGGGGAGGTGCAGTGGAGTTCCAGCAAACATAGCGTGGCCACTGTGGACCAGAACGGGACCGTCACGGCCGTGGCCGTGGGCGGGGCCACCATCACAGCAACTTGCGACGGCAAGACCTTCACCTGCGAAGTGCGGTGTATATGGTAAACGTTTTTGAATAAATGGAAGGTCGCCCTCTGGGGCGGCCTTCTTCTGAAAGGGGCAGTTTTTTTATGAAAGGATTATTTTACCCCGGCAGCATCCTCTCCCTCCACCGCAAGGCTGCCCGGCGGCTGGTGGCCTCGGGCAATGGCGACGCCGCTCTGCTGTACCTCTGCCTTTTAGAGGGCCGGGATGCCGCCGCCCTGAAGTGGGACAGCCAGCGCCTGGAACATGCCCGGGCCGCCCTGGTCTCCCTCCAGCTGGTGGGGGAGGACACCCCGGTGGCCCCCCCGCCGCCCCAGAAGCTAGAGGACAATACCCCGCCAGACTACAGCACCCAGGACATCACCCAGGCCCTGCAAGGGGGCGGGAGCTTTGCCCTGCTGGTGCCGGCGGTGGAAAAGGCCCTGGGGAAGCTCCTCTCCCCGGCGGATTTGAAGAGCCTGTATTTTATCTATGACTACCTGGCCTTGCCGGCGGAGGTGATTCTCCTGCTGGTGAGCTTTTGTATAGAGGAGGCAGGGGCCAAGCACCCCGGGCGCAAGCCCACCCTCCCCCAGATCAAGCGGGAGGCGGCCAAGTGGCAAAAGGCCGGGGCCACAGACCTGGACCGGGCGGACGAATACCTCCACCGCCGCCAACGGCTCAACAGCCGGGGCATGGAGATTCTTGCCCTCCTGGGCCGGGGGGACCGGAAGCCGGTGCCCAAGGAGGAGGCCTATTTGGACGCTTGGAGCCAAATGGGCTTCCCCGACGAGGTGCTCACCCTGGCCTACGAGCGCACGCTGTTCCACGTAGGGGAGTTCCGTTGGAGCTATATGAACGGTATCCTGGGCAGTTGGCAAAAGCAGGGGCTGTACACCGCCCAGGCCATCCAGGACGCCGAGGGGCAGCGCCAGCCCAAGTTCCAAAAGCCCGCTCCCTCCCCTGCCGCCCCCCAGAACAGCGCCAATATCTCCACCGACGACATCGACCGTATGATCCAGGCCGCCCAGTGGGCCGCCGCCCAGGGAAAGGAGGACGCCCATGGCATACAGTGAGGCCGCCATCACCCGGGCCCAGCAGCGGCGGGAGGGGCAGATCAAGGCCCACCGCCAGCAGAGGGAGGCTTTGCGCCAGAGGGTGTTTGAAAAGCTCCCACAGGCCCGGGCCCTGGACCAGCAGCTCCGGCAGACCGCCCCCAAAATCCTTGCCGCCGCCCTGCGCCAGGGGCTGGACCAGCAGGCGGCCCTGGCCGCTTTGCGCCGGGAAAACCTGGCCCTTCAGGACCAGCTGGCCGCCCTCCTGGACCAGGAGGGCTTCCCCCACGATGCCTTGGAGGACACTCCCCTGTGCCCCCTGTGCAACGACCGGGGCTGGCGGGGCAGCGCTATGTGCGCCTGCCTAGAGGGGCTGTGCCGCCAGGAGCAGATCCGGGACCTGTCCTCCCTGCTGGATTTGGGGGAGCAGTCCTTTGACAACTTCCGCCTGGACTATTACGACCGCCAGGTCTGGCCGGACTTCAAGCGCTCCCCCCGGGAGAACATGGAGTTTGTCCTCTCCAACTGCCGCAGCTATGCCGAGCTCTTTGGCAGTTATCCCTATAAGAACCTCTTCCTCTACGGCAACCCCGGCCTGGGCAAGACCTTCCTCTCCGCCTGCATTGCCCGGGTGGTGGCGGAGGGGGGGCATTCCGTGGTGTACGACACCGCCTCCAACCTCTTCGCCCGCTTTGAGGCCCGGAAGTTCAGCCGGGACGACGATGCCGCCGGGGAGGACGTGCGGCGGTACCTGAACTGCGAGCTGTTGATTTTGGACGACCTGGGCAGTGAGTTCTCCTCCCCCTTCATCCAGGCGGCCCTGTACGAGGTGGTGAACACCCGCCTGGCCCAGGGCCAGCGCACGGTGATCTCCTCCAACCTGAATATGCCGGCCATCCGCCAGCGCTATACCCCCCAGCTGGCCTCCCGGCTGGAAGGGGAATACCTCTTCCTGCCCTTCTTCGGGCAGGATATCCGGCTGTTGAAGAAGGGGCAGCGGTGAGATTGCAGGAGGGGGCGGAAGTCTGACGGGGAAACGCCATGGTTTCTCGCTGAAACTTAAAACATCTGTAACATTTCTGGCCTTATTTTGCAACATCTCTCCGCTATAATAAAAAGCACGATACGAAACCCGCACAGCGGAACGCGTCTCGTACTGCTTATGTCTCCGATCCAGTGCCGGGATCGAGGCAAGAGATCTTCTTTTCATTTTTAACCTTCGGGATAGGAGGGCGGAGCAATCCGCCCTCTTTTCCTGTCTAAGGGCTGCTGCACCTTGCCCCTTTTTGGGGCAGTAGGGTGGAAAATGGCCCGGTTCCCCCAAAAAACGGCGGAAATACCTTGTAAATTGCCTCTTTTAGGAGTACAATAAACAATCAACAACGTTGAAGAAACCTGAGGTGATTCTATGGTACTCACAGAAAAAGAAATCAGAGCCTTGCAACAAAGCGAGCAACCCCTCATCGCCCCCTTTTGTGAGGACCAGTTGCAGGCAGCATCCTACGATATCACCCTGGGAGAGCGGGTCATTGCCTTTGACAAGCGCACCCGCACCATAGACCTCAGCGGCCAGGAGCCCCAGGAGCTATACACACCCAGTCTACTCGGCCCCGAGGGCTATTGCCTGGGGCCCAATGAGTTTGTTTTGGTGGAACTCCAGGAATGCCTGACCCTCCCCGCCGACTGCGTGGCCCACATCCGGCCCCGCTCCCGCTTCACCCGGTTGGGCTTGCTGGTCTCGGGGCAGCATTTTAATCCCACTTACTCTGGAAAAGTACCCATTGGCGTGTTCAACGCCAGCCCCAATACCCTGATCTTGAAACAGGGGATTCGCTTGGCCCAGGTGGTCTTTGAGCGCCTCAGCCAGACCCCGGATGAGGACAAGCTCTACCGCAACAAGGTCAATGCAGCCTATATGAATGAGGAGCAGTTCCGTGGGGCGGTACTGAAGGAGGCAGGCTGGTCGGATAACGTCCGCACCCTCTACAAAAGCGTGATGGACTCTTTGACAAGGGAGTGAACGTATGCTGGATAAGCTGGTGGACACCTACGTGCGCCAAGCGCAGAAGAATCTGGGGCTAGAGGAGGCCCAGGATGCGGAGGCTGTGGAAGAGATGAAAGACATGGTTTATCAGCAGGTGTCCAAGGAAGTCCTGAGATGCTATGAGGAGGATTTGATTCAGAAGATGCGCCAGCGGGTGGATCAGGAGGAAACCCAG
Source organism: uncultured Oscillospiraceae bacterium (assembly GCA_910584805.1). Classification (GTDB taxonomy): domain Bacteria; phylum Bacillota; class Clostridia; order Oscillospirales; family Oscillospiraceae; genus Evtepia. The sequence continues at coordinate 7,398 of CAJUCB010000030.1, read as the reverse complement.
CGGCGGCAGGCGTGGCGGCGAAAAACTCTGGTAGAGGTGATCGTTGACGCGGTTTTCCTGGCCACCTTGATCGGGCTGACGGTAAACCAAGTCACCAATTTGATGGAACAAATCCGCCTGGCCTTGGGCTTTGGCCCGGTGGCAACCCCTATCGTGCTGATCCTGCTCCTAGCCATTGTGATTTTCCTCTTTGCCATCGTCAGGCTGGGCTTGCACCAGAGAGAGGAAGGCGGCCTTGAATAAGCGTGAAATTTTCCCAGGGAAATGTTATCGCCATTTTAAGGGTGGGCTCTATCGGGTCATCGGCGTGGCCCTGCACAGCGAGACCGGGCAAGAGTTGGCGATTTACCAGGCGCTGTACGGCGACCACCAGCTGTTTGCCCGTCCCCTGGACATGTTTTTGGCGGAAGTGGACCCTGTTGTGTACCCAGATGCCAAGCAGCGGTACCGGTTTGAATGTATCGACCAAGAGAACGTGTAAATTACCCCACCCTTGCGCCTGATTGGGCGTGGAGGCGTGGGGTTTTCATGGAAAAACGACAAAAAGGAGGGGTTTTTGTGAAGCTTCCTGGGAACGGCCCCCTGCGGGGCCATATCTTTGCCCTGGTTACGGTGCTCATCTGGGGCATGACCTTTGCCGCGTCGCAAATCATGGTGGGGTATCTGGACCCCTATTGGTTCATTGTCCTGCGCTTCGCGCTGGCCTGGTTCCTGCTCTTCCTCCTCTCCCCCAAGCCCTTGAAGCCCATGGCGTGGAAACGGGAGCGCTGGGTGGTCCTCTGCGGCATCCTGGGCATTACTTTATACTACATCCTGCAAAACATCGCCCTGCTCAACAGCACCGCCTCCAACACCGGCATCCTGGGCTCCACCTCCCCCATTTTCACCGCCCTGTGGCTGTGTATCTTCTCCCGGAAGGTGAAGCTGCGGCCCCTGTTCTTCCTGGGCTTTGGGCTGTGCATGGCGGGGGTGGTGGCCATCTCCGGGGGCGGGGGCGGCGGCGTCCACCTGCTGGGGGACAGCATCGCCCTGGCGGCGGCCCTGTGCTGGGGGCTCTATTGCGTGTTTGTGGTGAACACCGAGGGCTTAGGCTACACCGCCCTGCAAATGACCCGGAAAATCCTCTTCTGGGGGGTGCTGCTGTGCCTGCCCTTCGCCCTGCTGCTGGGGGATGTCACCACCGCCCGCGCTTTCGCCACCGAGGGTGCGCGGATCTGGGGGGCCTTCCTCTATGTGGTGGTGTGCTCCTCCATGCTGTGCTACGTGTTCTGGGGCAAGGCCACCACCCTGCTGGGCAGCGTGACCACCAGCCTTTACATGTACCTCATGCCTGTGTTTACGGTGATCGGCTCCGCCATCATCGTCCACGACCCTGTCACCCCCTTCACCTTCCTGGGCATCGCCGCGATTTTGCTGGGGGTGGGGCTGAGCCAGCGGGGCAGCGTCCCCCTGGAAAGCGCCCAGGAGACGGCGGAGGCGGTCCCGGAGGCCCCGGAAAAATGACGGAAGCACCCCCGTTTCCTGCATGGCTTTTGACGCTTCCTACAAAGTGGTTCTTAGCTGGAAAAACACCCTCTTTTTTTCGCGAAAAAGGGGGTGTTTTGGCTTGACTTTTCCCCTCCGCCCCGCTAAACTTAGCGTGAACGATTTAGGCCCGTTTGGGGCAAGATAAAACCACTGCCCCAATTTTTTACAAGGGCCTAGCCTATTCTTTTATTTGGAAAAAAGGAGACTGCAACGATGGATTTTCAAGCCCTGTACAAGAGCAAGCTGACCACCGCTGACGAGGCTGTTAAGCTGGTGAAGTCCGGCGACTGGGTGGACTACACCTGGTGCACCAACCACCCCTACGTCCTGGACCAGGCCCTGGCCAAGCGCCAGAATGAGCTGGAAGACGTGAAGGTCCGCGGCGGCGTGACCATGTGGATGCCGGAGATCGCCAAGGCCGACGACGCCGGGGAACATTTTGCCTGGCACTCCTGGCACTGCTCCGGCATTGACCGGAAGATCATCGGCAAGGGTATGGGCTGGTTCTCCCCCATGCGCTATTCCGAGCTGCCCCGTTTTTACCGCGAAAACCTGGACGGCGTGGACGTGGTGATGATGCAGTGCCCCCCCATGGACGAGCACGGCAACTTCTCCCTCTCCCTGGCCCCCTCCCACCTGTATGACATGTGCGCCAAGGCCAAGCACATCATCGTGGAGGTCAACACCAACATGCCCCGGGTGCTGGGCCTGTTCAAGACCGAGGTGAACATCCAGGACGTGACCTATGTGGTAGAGGGCCCCAACCCCTCCATCCCCGAGCTGGGCAGCGTGCCCCCCACCGACGTGGACCGCACCGTGGCCAACCTCATCGTGCCCCAGATCCCCAACGGCGCTTGCCTGCAGCTGGGCATCGGCGGTATGCCCAACACCGTGGGCGCCCTCATCGCCGAGTCCGACCTGAAGGACCTGGGCGTGCATACCGAGATGTATGTGGACGCGTTCGTGGACATCGCCAAGGCCGGCAAGATCAACGGCAAGAACAAGGCCGTGGACTATGGCCGGGAGGTGTTTGCCTTTGCCGCCGGCACCAAGAAGCTCTATGACTACGTCAACGAGAACCCCAACGTCATGGGTGCCCCCGTGGACTACACCAACGACGTGCGGGTGATTGCCCAGCTGGACAACTTCATCTCCATCAACAACATTGTGGACCTGGACCTCTTCGGCCAGGTGAACGCCGAGTCCGCCGGCATCAAGCACATCTCCGGCACCGGCGGCCAGCTGGACTTCGTCATGGGCGCTTATCTGTCCAAGGGCGGCAAGTCCTTCATCTGCCTGTCCTCCACCATGCAGGGCAAGGACGGCTCCTTGAAGTCCCGCATCGTGCCCACCCTCACCAATGGCTCCATCTGCACCGACCCCCGCTCCACCGTGCAGTATCTGGTCACTGAGCACGGCATGATCAACCTGAAGGGCCTGAACACCTGGGAGCGTGCGGAGAAGATCATCTCCATCGCCCACCCCCAGTTCCGCGAGGAGCTGATCCAGAGCGCCGAGAAGATGGGCATTTGGAGAAAGTCCAACAAGCGGTAAAAAAACCCAAAACATTGCGCCCGGACGAGCGTTCGTCCGGGCGCTTTTTGCAGGCAAAGCAAGATAGACGGCGGGACATAACGCAGCAGGCCCCATACCAAGAGACTCCCTCCGAGGGCGTCTCTTGAATATACCACGGAAAAAGGTGCGTCAGATATTTGTATTTTTTAAAAATAGTATAAAAATATAAGATATTATATTGATAAACAATTTACAATATGATAATATGCAATTATAAATTTACAAAGAACAGAAAGTGAATTGCAATTCATAGGTGTATATACACCTGCTCGCATTATAATTCATTTAAAGGAGATCGATTTTAATCAAAAAGATATTCTTTTCTTCTGTTATAATTTTACTCATTCTTGCTGCTTGCTGTGAAAGAGAAGTTACTTCAAAAGAAGAAATTCTCATTATGGCGCGTCCCCAGATTTCTGCCCGATTAGAATTATTACCAGAAGAGACCCTTCTTGTTAGCGAACATCTCATCTATAGCAACTGCCAAAAGGAAGCTCTGTCTGAAATTTATCTTTACACTCCTCCTGGAGCCTTTGAAAGAGAACATGCCACAGTACAGGAGTTCACCATCGCCATCGATGAGAGTAATTTCTCTTACGACAACAGTAGCTCGACATTCCTTTGTATCATTCCAGAGTCCCCCTTAGCTCCTGGTGACCAGTTGCACGTTACGCTCCAATATCGTCTCAACCCACCCATGAATCAATCGTCCTTTGGCGTGTCGGATGGTGTGTATCAATTCACTCGCTTTGTCTTTGCGCCAGCACTCTATCGAGATGGCTGGGTATTGAACCAGCCCCATGAACTGGGAGAGTCTGCTGTATTAGAAGCGGCCTCTTACAGGGTAGAGGTCGTTGCACCGCCCCAATATCAAATTGCCGCATCTGGTGCGCAGATAGAGGATGCCGGTGAGGATGGTGTTGTCTTTGCTTCTGATTTTGCACGTGACTTTGCGCTCTATCTTTCGCCATACCATCTGGAAAAAACTATAACGCATGAAGGGCTTTCGCTACATTTTTATTACACGGAAGCCCAAGCGCTGTATTTAGACAATTGGATTCAATCCACGGAAAGCGCATTGACATTTTACCAAGAAACCTTTGGCCCTTTGGAAACAAAAGATCTTAGCCTAGTTTTTACGAATGACCGTTCGCGAGGCGGTGGCCGGGAGAATTCAGACCTAATATTCTTCTATTTTGATGGTTTATTAGATTTGGATCAGGAAATTATTTTTCAGGAGATAGACATGGTAATAGCGCATGAACTAGCGCACCAATGGTTTTACCATTTACTTGGAAACGATCAGGGGAAAGAGCCATTTCTGGATGAAGGCATTACGACTTGGGCTGAAATGATGTATCATCGGACACAAGATTGTTTTGATGTTACTATAGTTGAACGTCTTTCCCAGGATATTACTATACGTGATGTGGGAGAGAAACCTATATTGAGACAAAGTATCTATGACTTTTCTGAATTGGGTAACTACAATCTTGACATCTATTACGGCGGGGCATCGCTTCTGTATCAAATGGAAAAAAACCTTGGTAAAGAGCGATTCTTGATGATGCTCCGAGATTATGTTACGTACTTTCGTTTGAATTTCGTTACAATAGATGATTTTCTTTCCTATTGGCATAATGCTGCGGGAGAAACGTTGAATCCAATATTTTCTTTGTATTTTGGGTGAAGCTGTCGGAGGATAAGAAAACCAAGTAAGTGAATCCCAGTCCAGTGCAAACACAGCACCCAAAGGCTGCCCCCCATGGTTTTCTGTAACCATGGGGGGCAGCTTCGGTCCCCCCCCTTGTGTTCCCTAGGCAATCATGCTATACTAGCGCAAACGATACCAAACAAGGGAAAGGAGCCTCCATGAAACCAACCCAGCCCAAAAGCCGCTCCTTCTTTGGCGGGGCCGCCATCCTGGCCGCCAGCATTGCCCTGGCCAAGCTCATCGGTGCCCTCTATAAAATCCCCCTGGGGAACATCCTGGACGACCCCGGCTTTGCCTATTTCAACAACGCCTATGCCATCTACAACCTGCTGCTGATGGTGGCCACCGCCGGTTTGCCTGTGGCCATGTCCAAGACCATCTCCGAGGCCACCACCCTGGGGCGGGGGCGGCAGGTGGAGCGGGTGTTCCGGGTCTCCCTGTATACCTTTTTGGCCCTGGGGGTGCTCAGCAGCCTGATTATGCTCCTGTTTGCCCACCCCCTGGCCTGCCTCCAAGGCAACGCCCTCACCGCGCCCTCTATCCGGGCCCTGTCCCTGTCCTGCTTCTTCGTCTGTGCCATGGCCTCCTACCGGGGCTATGCCCAGGGCCAGGGGAACATGACCCCCACAGGCATCTCCCAGGTGTTGGAGGCCTCCATTAAGCTCCTGGCGGGACTGGCCTTGGCCTGGTATCTCCTGCAGCAGGGCTTGGGCAGCCAGTACGTCTCCGCCGGGGCCATTGGGGGGGTCACCATCAGCGGTTTGGTGGCCCTGGCCTATCTGGTGCTCCAACACCGCCGGGCCGCTGCCCACCAGCCCCCCCTGGGGGACAGCCCCCCGGATTCCACCAGACACATCCTCAAGACCATGGCGCAAATTGCCATCCCCATTACCATCTGCGCCTCGGTGGTGCCCATCACCACCTGCCTGGACTCCATTCAGGTGCAAAACCTCCTGCAAAGCGCCCTGGGCCACAGCCCCGAGGCCTCCTCGGCCCTCTACGGCAGCTTTCAAAAGGCCGTCACCATTTATAACCTCCCCTCCGCCCTCATGGTGGCCCTCACGTCCAGCATTGTCCCGGCGGTGTCCGCCTGCCTCTCCCGGGAGGACAGCCGGGGGGCGGGGCAGATCGCGGAATCCGCCCTGCGGGTGGGGGCCCTCCTGGCCATGCCCGCCGGGGTGGGCTTGGCCCTGCTCTCCGGCCCCATCATCCGTATGCTCTTCCCGAACACCAACCAGGAGGTGGCCAGTGCTTCCCTGCTGGTGCTGGGGGTGGCCTCTATTTTCGTGTGCATCCAGCTTTTGTGCAGCGCCATCCTGCAGGCCCACGGACAAGTGCTCCTGCCGGTGTTCCAGGTGGCCCTGGGCAGCGCCGCCAAGCTGGCGGTGAACTATACCCTGGTCCAGCGGCCGGAGCTGGGGGTCAAGGGGGCCCCGGTGGGCACCCTGGTGTGCTTCGCGGTGATTGCGCTGTTGCAGCTGGCCTCCATCCGCCGCCTCACCCAGCACCCCCCCAGCTACCGCCGGGTGTTCTGGAAGCCTGCCCTGGCGGCGGCGGCCATGGGCGTGGTGGTCTGGCTGCTGCACCCCCTGCTGGGACGTTTTTTGGGGAATACCCTGGCGGTATTGGGCACCATCGCGGTGGCCTGCCTGGTGTATGCCGTCCTGGTGGTGGCCTTACGCATCTTGTCCAAAGAGGACTTGATGCTGATGCCCAAGGGGGAGAAATTGGCCAAGCTGCTGCGCTTGGACGAAGGGAAGTAGAAGGGAGGCCCTATGAAACGTAGCCTATGTGTTGTCCTCCTGGCGGCCCTGGTGCTCACCACCGGCTGTTCCTCCCTGTTGGAGCGCAGCTATGCCTCCGTCACCCCCCACCGGCAGTTTTCCGACGAGAAGGAGAACCCCTCCATCCTCCGGGCGGAGACCTACCAGGGCCTGGTAAGCGCCCTGCTCTACCTGGTGGGCAAGGGGGAGGAGGACGGGGTCATCCGCCTGTACCAATACGTCAGCGTCACCGGCTCCGCCGCCAGCGACGTGGACGCCGCCTGCCTAGAGGTCTCCAAGGAGGACCCCTTAGGGGCCTATGCCTTGGACTATATCAAATACGACGTGAGCCAGAGCGCCTCCTACTACCAGGTCGCCGTCACCCTGGCCTATACCCGCAGCCAGGAGGAGCTGCGCTCCGTGATCTCCGTCACCGGCAGCAGCGCCATCCACCGGGAGCTGCTGACCATCCTGCCCAACCGTCCCAGCCAGGCGGTGTTCCGCATCAGCTACTTCACCCAGGAGGACAGCGCCGAGGGCATCCGCCAGGCGGTGGTGGACGCCTGTGCCCAGATTGAGAACCTGCCCCCCCTGGCGGACATCCAAGTCCAGCTCTACCCCGACAGCGGCCAGCAGCGCCTGGCAGAAATCCGCTTCACCTGGGCCCCGGCCATCCCTGCCATGGCGGGGAACGTAAATTTTTAGGTTTTTTTGAAAAAATGCTTGACATTCCTGACAGGCTGTGATAAGATACATCCTGTTGACGCGAGTGTAGCTCATCTGGTAGAGCGCCACCTTGCCAAGGTGGAGGTAGCGAGT
>CAJUCB010000029.1:20685-22849 GCA_910584805.1 uncultured Oscillospiraceae bacterium | reverse complement strand
TGGCGGAAGCGGTGCCCTCGCTGATGTCGGGGGTCACGGTCTGGGTCACGTCCTCCCCTGTGGCAGGCGGGGGCGTGGGGTCCACGGGAGGCTTGGGGTTGCTGGGCCGGTCGCCGCCGCTGGGCGGCGTGGGGGTACTGCCAGCCTTGGGTGTGGCAGTCACTCCGTTGGAGGCCGCACCGGTGCCAACGCTGTTCACCGCCTGCACTGTGAAGCGATACTCCGTGCCGTTGTCCAGGTCGGAAACAGTATAGCTGGTCACATTCCCCACTTCCACAACGCTGTCATTCGCTGTGATTTCGTAGCCAGTAATCTCAGCGCCGCCGTTGTCCTCCGGAGCCGTCCACGTCAGGGCTACTTTGCCATCGCCAGGGGTGGCCGTCAGGATGGTGGGGGCGCCGGGGACAACAGCAGGGAGAGTATACACCCCGTTGACAAGATTCGTCCCGGTGCCGGTGGCTACCACTTCGCCGGTATAGTCGCTCCCTTCGGCGGGAACCAGCTTGGCAGTGATGGCCTTGCCACGGTCCGAATTTTGGACGGGGTATGCCACCGCTTCATTGGAAAACTCCTCTCCGCTGCGGGTCCAAACAAGTTTCAGGCCCTTGCCTGCGAGAGCATCATACGCAATGTCGTTCTCACCGTCTGTAATGCTTGCCGTCAGAACGGTGCTGCCCTCTGCCTCGGCTGCGGAAAGTGCTAAGGTGGCAGTCATGGCTTTTTTGCCCACGGTAACGGCATTGCTGGCCAGCTCCTCAGAGTAGTTGGTACCGCCAGTGGCTTTGACTGTGATGACACTCTCATCTGTATCCGCTGTGGTCAGCGTATAAGTCGCCTCTGTTGCGCCTTCAATCTCTTTGCCGTCACGATACCACTGATAGGACAGGGTATCCCCTGTTACCACATTGGCGTTGGCATGTGCAGTCAGCACGGTTCCCTCTGTAATCTTCCCATCGTCCCCACTGTCAGAGGCAGAGACCACAAGGCTGCCCGCAAGGGCCCTCGGCTTAATGGTAAAGCTCCCCATTTCCAGGCCGGTGGCTGCCTCGTAAGAGGCTGTGGCTTCGACGTCAATCTTGACGTTGTAAGTGCCGACGCTGGTGGGGGCTGTGGTGGAGCCTTGTTCCTCAGACCCCTGGTAATACTTCACCGTAATGATGCCCACGTCTCCGCTCAAGCTGTCCTTGGGGCGGACGTTGGCCGCTTTCCCGCTGCCGTCGTAGGTCAAATTTGCGGGGGCGGTGTAGTCGAAGTCCTCTGCTGTGAGGGGGACAGGGGTCGGCGGCGTGGGCTGCTCGCCGTCGGGGCCGGTGCTGTTGTAGTGTACTGTACTGTTGGAACCTAATTGTGCAATTTTAGAAATGGATGCCCACTGCTCTTGGGTGCCACCAAAGTAGATGTTTGTAAGGGGTGCCGATGCAAAAGCTGCCATCCCTATCTGCTCCGTTACACTGGCCGGGATTGTAAGCGATACCAACATGCCGCAAGAGCTAAATGCCCTCTCCCCAATTTTGCTGACCCCATCGGGAATGGTCAGATTGGTAAGAAGTAAACAGTTTAGAAACATCTCATCACCAATACAGTCCATCTTCTGCGGGAGGGTTACACTAACTAGTCTTTGGCATCTCATGAACGTCTGGTTCCCCATCGTTACTTGATTCCCACTAGGTGCAAACGCTACACTTTTCATATTCGTACATTCAGAAAAGGCCGCGTTTCCCACCTCTATAATGCTGGCAGGCAAATTAACGGCAGTTAGTTGGGTGCATCCAGAAAAGGCACTGTCTCCTATGGTCTCAACTCCATTGGGAAGAGAAAGCGAAACAATTTGGGATTCCCGGAAAGCACTCCCCCTTATCTCTTTGATACTGCCAGGAAAGGAGATACTATAGGTCGGACACTTCCGAAACGCGTTGTTCCCTATGGTTGTAACACCATCCTCAATCACAACTTTCAGGATTTTATCCGTGTAATCGTTCCAGGGGCGGTCAGATAGGATGTCAGACTCAGAACTTCCAAACGAGAAATCCGGCATGGCCCCAGTGCCGGAAATCGTAAGGGTTCCCGATTTCGTCAATTCCCACTTTAATTGGCTATCGGAAATATCACCATTACTATTTGCATCCATAGGCTCGTTAGCCTCAGGATCGTCTGTGGGGATATA